>NZ_FO538765.1:1515625-1818750 GCF_000968135.1 Magnetospira sp. QH-2
GGCGTTGGATTGGCTGCAGGGGCGTCAGGTATTGCATGTGAACGGCGACTGGACGGCCCGGCGCCCGGACGTGCGCCCCGGTGGCTGGGCTTTCCAATACTGGAATGACTACTACCCCGACGTGGACGATACGGCGGTGGTCGGCATGGCCCTGGACCGTCAGGGGGACCCCAAGTACATCGAGAACATCGATCGGGCGGTGGAATGGATTGTCGGCATGCAAAGCAGCAACGGTGGCTGGGGCGCCTTCGATGCCGAGAACGAGCACTATTTCCTCAACCATATTCCCTTTGCCGATCATGGCGCCTTGCTCGATCCGCCGACCGAGGATGTGACCGCCCGCTGTCTCGGGTTCCTGGCCCAGGTGGGCTATGGCAAGGATCATCCAGCGGTGCAGGCAGCCTTGGACTATCTGTATCGGGAACAGTTGGACGACGGGTCCTGGTTCGGACGGTGGGGTTCCAATTATATCTATGGGACCTGGTCGGTGCTCAACGCTCTCAACGGCGTCGGCGAGGATATGGATTCCGAGGCGGTCCGCCGGGCGGTGGATTGGCTGAAATCCCGCCAGCAAGCGGACGGTGGCTGGGGCGAGAGCTGTTCGAGCTACTATGATGCCCGCGAGGCGGAGGACTCGGTCCCGACACCGTCTCATACCTCCTGGGCCCTGCTCGGGTTGATGGCGGCGGGGGAGGTGAATAGCGAAGCGGTGCGGCGCGGAATACGCTGGCTCAGTCAGGCACCGCGCGACGGCGGTAAATGGCACGAGGAGCTCTATAACGCGCCGGGCTTTCCCCGGGTGTTCTATCTGCACTATCATGGTTACTCGGCTTATTTCCCCCTGTGGGCTTTGGCCCGCTACCGCAACCTGGTGAGTGGAAACGCCCATCGGCCTCTCTACGGGATGTGATGGAATATGCATATTGGCATCGTCACCGCCTTGGATGACGAAACCATCGCCCTGGCGGGGTTGTGGAACGAGGAAGGCGTGACGGTTCGGCAGGCCGGGATCGGCGCGGAACGAGCTGCTGTCACCGCCCGTGATCTGCTGGACGAGGGCTGTACGGCTCTGGTGAGTGCCGGGATCTGTGGCGGATTAGATAAATCCCTGCCACCCGGGGCGTTGGTGCTGGCCGAGGCGGTGCGTCACCCCAACGGGGAAAAGACCTTGACCGATTTGCGCTGGCGACTGGCCCTGACCGATTTACTATGGGAAGAGATCCCGCTGGCCTCGGGCATTCAGTGGGGCAGTGATCGGGTGGTCAGGCGGGTTGAGCACAAGGCCGAACTGGCCGCCTTGGGCCATGTGGCCGTGGATATGGAAAGCCATGGCGTGGCGCGGGTGGCCAAGGCAGCCGGGGTCCCCTTTTTGGTGTTGCGAGCGGTCTCCGATCCGGCGGATACCAAGCTGCCCCGGGCTGCCCTGGGGGGTGTGAGCCCGGAAGGCCATCGTCGGCCGTGGGGCGTGGTCTGGGGATTGCTCAAACGGCCCAATGATCTGGGCGGCGTTCTACGACTGGCCATGGATAGCAAGAAAGCTTTGGGAACCCTAAGCCGCGTCGCGGCGGCCGCCGGTTCCCGCGGACTCGGATTGCTCTAACACGTCCGGGGCCATGGGACCTTCGGTGCGCGGACCGAACAGGGCCACGCGCAAGGCCTTCCAGGGTCGGGTTACCGTATCGTCCACCGCAGTCGGCTCATAGCCCGAATGAACCATGCAATTGGCGCAGCGGTCATCATTGCCCGGACCGTAGTTGTCCCAGGCCGTCTCTTCCATCAATTCCTTGAACGTGGCCGCATGGCCTTCGTCCACCAGGTAGCAAGGTCGCTGCCAGCCGAAAATATTGCGGGTCGGATTGCCCCAGGGAGTGCAGCGGTAGGACTGGTTGCCGGCCAGGAAATCCAGATAAAGGGACGACTGATTGAACCGCCAGGCGCGCCCTTTGCCCAGGCGCAAAATGGTGCGGAACAACTCCTTGGTCCGCTCGCGACGCAGGAACTGGGCCTGCACCGGTGCCTTCTCATAGGCATAACCCGGGGCGAGAGTCACTCCTTCAACGCCCAGGTCATCGCAGGCAAAATCAAAGAATTCGGCAAACGCTTCCGGATCGGCGTCATCGAACAAGGTGGAATTGACGGTCACACGGAACCCTCGTGACCGGGCCTCGCGGATGGCTTCCACCGCCTTGTCGAATACGCCGTCGCGGCAGACCGCCTTGTCGTGGTGACCTCGGTCGCCATCGAGGTGAACGGACAAGGTCAGGTAGGGGGTTGGCTTGAACAGGTCCAGCTTGCGTCGTAGCAGCAGGGCGTTGGTGCAGAGGTAGACAAATTTTTTCCGCGCCACCAGACCTTCGACGATTTCCTTGATGCCATCATGGATCAGCGGCTCGCCGCCCGGGATCGAAACAATGGGCGCGCCGCATTCATCGGCGGCGGCGAGGCATTCCTCGACACTCAGGCGCTTTTCCAGGATATCTTTGGGATAGGCGATCTTACCACAACCGGCGCATTCCAAATTGCACTGAAAAAGCGGTTCGAGCATCAATACCAGCGGATAGCGTTTTTTGCCGCTCAGCTTCTGCTTGAGGATATAGCCGCCAACCCGCAGGCCCTGAATAAGGGGAACGCCCATGTGCGCTACTCCGCCGCGTCACGAAGTTGATCGGGCAGTTTGAAATGCATGTCTTCTTGGATGCCCTCCATCAAGATGACTTCCGTTGAAACCATTTCACCCAAGCGACCGATAATTTCATTGACTAAGTCTTCCGGCGCCGAGGCGCCCGCGGTTACGCCGATGCGCTTGACTCCCTCAAGCCAGTTTTTTTGCAGCTCGTCTGGATGGTCAAGCAGGTAGGCGACCACGCCATGTTCGCTGGCAAGTTCGCGCAATCGGTTGGAATTGGAACTATTGCTGGAACCGACGACCAGCACCAGATCGGCCCGGTCGGCCAAGTCGCGCACGGCACTCTGACGGTTCTGTGTCGCATAACAGATATCTTTGACATCGGGCCCCTGAATGGTGGGGAAGTGCTCTTTCAGGGCTTCGATGACGTCGCGGGTGTCGTCCACCGACAGGGTCGTCTGGGTGACATAGGCCAGTTGCTCCGGGTCTTCGACTTCCAGTCGGGCCACATCCTCGGGCTTGGAGACCAAAAGCACCCCACCGGGGATTTGACCGGCGGTGCCTTCCACTTCCGGGTGGCCGGCATGACCGATCAAGACCACCTGGCGACCCTTTGCTTCATGATATCGGCCTTCCTTGTGCACCTTGGAAACCAACGGACAGGTGGCGTCCAAGACAGGCAGATCCCGGCTGGCGGCTTCATCGACGACTGATTGGGCGACCCCATGGGCGCTGAACACCGTGACGGCCCCCTCTGGAATTTCGTCCAATTCATCGACGAAAACAGCGCCCCGTTTTTTCAAACAGTCGACCACCCGGCGGTTATGGACGATTTCATGGCGCACATAGACCGGCGGACCGTACTTGTCGATGGCCCGTTGGACGATCTCGATGGCCCGTTCCACACCGGCACAGAATCCGCGCGGTTGGGCGAGAATGACCTGAACAGTATGGGCGTCGGACATGAGGGTCGAAGGCTCCTTTGGGGGCAGCGGCGCAGTGTGCCCCAAATGAGGCCTGAAAAAAACCATTAATCTCTTGGGGGCAGGTGCGCTATGCAGGGGACAGAAATCAAAAGGAACCGACCTCTCATGACCACGTTGATCACCGGAGCGACGGGTTTTGTCGGCGCCGCCGTGGCCCGGCGGCTGTTGGCGGCCGGGCATGATCTGCGCGCGCTGGCCCGGCCGGGCAGTGATCGGCGGAACCTACGTGGTCTGGAACTGAAGGTCATCGAGGGTGACCTGGGGGACCGCGACTCCCTGAATCGGGCGATCGAAGGCTGTGACGTTTTGTTCCATGTGGCTGCCGACTATCGGCTTTGGGCGCGGGATACGGAGTCTCTGCGGACCGGAAACCTGGTGGGGACCCGCAATATGATGGGTGCGGCCCAGGAAGCCGGGGTGGGACGCATCGTTTATACCAGTTCCGTCGCCGTGCTGGGCATTCCTGAGGACGGCGGCCCCGGTACAGAGGACACTCCCGTCACCTATGCCCACATGATTGGCGCCTATAAGCAGTCCAAGTTTCTGGCCGAGCGGGAAGTCCGGCGGATGATTGCCGAAGAAGGATTGCCGGCGGTAATCGTCAATCCCTCGACCCCCGTGGGGCCGCGCGATATCAAACCAACGCCGACCGGGCGGCTGATCGTCGAGGCGGCCAGTGGGCGGGTCCCGGCTTTCGTGGATACGGGGCTGAACCTGGTGAATGTGGACGATGTGGCCGAAGGTCATCTGCTGGCCTTGGAGAAGGGTGTGGTGGGCGAGCGCTACGTGCTGGGCGGCGAGGACTGGACCCTGCGCGAAATCCTGGCCGAAATCGCCCGGATCTGTGGTCGTAAGCCGCCGACCATCGCCTTGCCCCACGGGCTGGTCATGCCCATTGCCCATTTGGCCGAAGCCTGGGCCAAGGTGACCGGTTCCCACAAGGAACCCTTCGCCACCGTCGACGGCATTCGCATGGCCCGCAAGAAGATGTTCTTCTCCTCCGACAAGGCTCGCGCCCGGCTTGGCTATGCACCGCGACCGGCCGTCGAGGGTCTGCGTGATGCCATCGACTGGTTTCGCGCCAACAGGTATGTGGGGTAGGGCGGTGCGGGTATTAACCATTATCGGATTAATGGCCGGAATTGGTTTATTGATCTGGCTGCTTGCCAGCAGCGACCTGGATCAACTGAGTGCCGCATTGGTGGCCGGTGGCTGGGGGGTGGTGGCCATTGCCCTGTTCAAGATTGTGACTTTGGGCATGGATGCCTTGGCTTGGCGGTCGGTGGTTCTTGGTGATCATCGACCGGGCTTGGGCCGTACCTTGTGGATCCGCTGGATCGGCGAGGGAGTCAACACGCTGCTACCGGTGGCTCAGGTGGGTGGTGACGTGGTGCGCGGTCGTTTGTTGGCCTTGCGCGGGGTGCCGGGGCCGGTGGCGGGGGCCTCGGTCGCCGCCGATTTCACCATGGGGGTGATAACTCAGGCGCTGTTTACCCTGTTGGCGGTGGCGCTGCTGGTGGTCCACGGGCTGCCGGAGCCCTTGATTGCGCCGGTCTCGGTGGGATTGGGCGTTATCGGGCTGGGCGGACTGGCCTTGTTGCTGATCCAGCGAGCCGGGCTATTCGGGTTGTTGGGCAAACTGCTGGATCGATTGGTGAAAGACGGTCCTTGGGCGAGTCTTTCCGGCGGTATGGCGGCGCTGGAAATGGCCGTGCGGCGGGTCTATGGCGACCGGCGCGCGCTGCTGACCTGCGGCGGCTGGCGCTTTGTGGGCTGGGTTGCCCATCTGGGCGAGACCTGGCTCGCTTTATGGTTCCTGGGGGTGCCGGTGACCCTGGCCGAGGCCCTGGTCATCGAGGCACTGAGCAATGCGGTGCGGTCCGCCGCTTTCATGATTCCCGGTGCCATCGGCGTGCAGGAAGGCGGCTTGCTGGCGGTGGGCTTGATCTATGGTTTGACGCCGGAAACGGCCCTGGCCCTGGCCATGATGAAGCGGGGCCGGGAACTGTTGGTCAGTCTACCGGCTCTGGCTGCCTGGATGCACGGCGAACGGCGGGGGCTCGGTCGGCTGTTGAAAGGGAAGGGCGCATGATCCGGGTGGCGGTCCTAGTGGATCTGGAATGGCGCCCCACGGCGGGCGGGCATGTGAAATGCTGGGAACGTCTGGCGGCGGCGGCGGTGCGCCGCGACGATATTGATCTGACCGTGCATTTTTCCGGCAAAGAGGAACAGGTGCATCAATTGGCGCCCCATGTGCGCTACATCGTGCATAAACCGGTATTCAGTACCGCCCGACTGCCGTTTCTGTCCCATGTGCCGGATCACACGGATCTGGCGCCCTATCATTGGGGCCTGGCCGGGCTGCTGCGCGGCGCCCAGGTCATTCATACCACTGACGGCTTTTTCAATTTCGCCAAGACAGCCCTGACCGTTTCACGACGGGCCGGAATTCCGCTGACCAATTCCATCCATACGGACACCCCGGCTTATACGGAGGTGTTCACCGCCCGCACCATCGAACGGTTGTTCGGAACCGGATGGCTGACCCGGCTGTTGCTGGACCGCTTCAAGATCCATGAGCGGGCCCGTGACAAGGCCGCTCGCAATCTGGCGCGACATCAGGCAGGCTGTTGCCATATATTGGTGTCGCGCTCCGATGAATATCAACGGGCGCGGGCGGTGCAGCCGCAAGAGCGCATTGGCATGCTGCGTCGGGGCATTGAGACCGAGGTATTCGATCCGGCCCGCCGCGACAGAAAATGGTTGGCGACGGTCTATGGCGTGCCGGAAAATCGAACGGTTGTGATGTATGCTGGACGAATGAACAGGGGCAAAAGCGTCATGGGACTGGCCGAATCCGTACGCACCCGCTTGGAAGCCGGCGACGACTTGCATCTGCTCTGTGCCGGAGAGGGCGAGGAACGTCAGGCCGTGGCCGGTCTTTTGGCAGATCGAGCCAGCTGTCCCGGTGCGGTACCTGCTGATGAGGTGGCGCGCATGATGGCTTCAGCCGACCTGTTCGCCTTTCCCTCGGAGATTGAAGTCAATGCCAACGTGCCCATGGAGGCCCAGGCCTCCGGGCTGGCGACACTCGTTGCGGAGCGGGGGGCCTCCGCCAAGGCCGTATTGGATGGGGAAACCGGCCTGGTGCTGCCTGGCTCGGCGGTGATCTGGGCCGAGGCCCTGCATGAATTGATCGCTGATCCAAAGCGTCGAGCGGCCATGGGCCAGGCGGCGCGGGCCCATGCCCTGGCCGATTTTCCCAGTTGGGACCATGTGCTGGCCGAGGATCTGATGCCCGTTTGGCGGGCCGCGGTGGGAGACGAACGTGGATCTTGAACGGCAACATATTCTGATCCTGGCGCCGCACCCGGACGACGAGGTGGTCATGTGCGCCGCCGCCGTGGGCCGGGCGCGGGAAGCCGGAGCGGCGCTTTCGGTCTTCTACCTGACCACCGGGGTTCCGGCACGCAAGCAGCTTTGGCCCTGGGACCGGGGCAGTCACGGGGACCGGGTGGCACGCCGCCGCGACGAGGCCCGTCGGGCCGCCGGGTTGCTGGGCGTCACCATTGCCGCCGAGAGCGACGTGCCGACCCGGGGCCTGCGCAACAGTCTCATGCAGGCGCGGGTGCGGCTGGCCCGCATGATCGAGGATCAGGGCATCACCCAGCTTTGGGTTCCGGCCTTCGAGGGCGGGCACCAGGACCACGATGCCGCCAATTGCCTGGCCGCCACTTTTGCCGACCGGCTGCTGGTGGTGGAGTACGCGGCCTACAACTTCCTCGGCGGACAGCCCCAATCCCAGACCTTCCCGGACCCGCGCGGCACCGAAGATCTGATGGTCCTGAGCGATGTGGAGCAGGTGGTGAAAAAGCAACTGTTGTCGCTTTATGCTTCCGAAGCGGGAAATCTGGACTATGTGGGCCTGGACCGGGAATGCCGCCGGCCCTTGGCGCAGCATGATTATGGTCGCCCGCCCCATGCCGGAACCTTGTGGTACGCCCGCCATCAGTGGGTCCCATTTCCTCATCCGCGAGTCGATGGCACCAAGCCCGAGCAGATCTATCGGGATCTGGCGGTATTTCTGGCCGGGCATCGCAAATGATCGATCCGTCGGGAGATTTCTGGGGGCGCTGGGTCGTCGCCGTGAGCCGCCATGCCCGGCTGGTGGTGCTGGCCTGCCTGCTATTGACCATTGGCGCGGCGGCGCATGTGGTCGAGAGTTTCGATATCAGCACCGATAATACGGACATGCTGTCGCCGGATCTGCCGTTCCGCCAGCGCATGATCGAGACCAAACGGCTGTTTCCCAATTCGGGAGATACCTTGCTGGTGGTGGTGGAAGCCGACAACGCCGACCGGGTGGCCGATGGCACAACCGACCTGGTGGCTCGTATGAACGCCCGCCCGGACCTGTTCCGCGACGTGTTCGAGCCGGGCAGCGATCCTTTTTTCCGCCGCAACGGACTGCTGTACCTGGAAACTCAAGAGCTCGAAGATCTCGGTGCCCGGCTCGCCGCAGCGCAACCGTTTTTGGGGACCCTGTGGCGGGACCCCTCCCTGGCCGCCTTGCTGGGCTTGCTGGATCAGGCCTTGGCGGCAGAAAATGTGCCTTTGGACCTGGCGCCGGTACTGAATGCCATTGCCATGGTGGCGGAAGATCAGGTCGCCGGGGGGCAGGCAAGTCTCTCATGGACCGATTTGATGGGCGGCGGTGGCCCGGGCAACGGCGACAAGCGGCGCATGATCCTTGCCCGTCCGCAACTGGACTATGGCTCCCTGGCACCCGCCGGACCGCCCATGCGGTTTGTACGCGAGGCGGGCAAGGCGTTGGACCTGGAGGTGCATTTGACCGGTAGCGTCGCCCTGGATCACGAGGAACTGGGCAGCGTCGAGGAAGGCATGGGCTGGGCGGGCATCGTGTCATTGGTTCTCGTGCTGGTGTTGCTCGGCGGGGCCTTGAAATCGGCACGGCTGGTGTCGGCCTTGCTGATCACCTTGGTGGCCGGGCTGATCTGGACCGCTTCCTTTGCCTTTCTGGCGGTAGGGCAATTGAACCTCATCTCGGTGGCGTTCGCGGTGCTGTTCATTGGCTTGTCTGTGGATTTCGGCATCCATTTCAGTTTGCGGTTCTTGGAGGCCTTCAGGGGCGATGTCTCCGAGGCCCTGAATGCCGCCGCCCGCGCCACCGGCGGGCCGCTGGCCCTGTGTGCCATCGCCGCCGCCATCGCCTTTTATGCCTTTCTGCCCACCGACTATGTCGGCTTGGCGCAATTGGGATTGATCGCGGGAAGCGGCATGTTCATCGCCCTGTTCGCCAATCTCACCTTGCTGCCCGCCTTGATGACGCTGATGCCGGTGAAAGCCGCGCGCTCCGCAGGTCCGTCCTTGCTGGCCCGCACGCCCAAAGCCCGATGGGTGGTCGTCGGCGCGGTTCTGTTGGCGTTTGTCGCGGCTCCCCTGGCGGCCAAAGTGCAGTTCGATTTCGATCCATTGCACTTGAAAGACCCCGCCACCGATTCCGTTGCCACCCTTGAACGGTTGATGGCGGAAGGCGAAATCAATCCCTATCGCTTGACCATCTTGCAACCTGATCTGGAAAGCGCCACCGCCTTGGCCGAGACTTTGCGCGGCGTTGAAGGCCTAGGGGAGGTGCGGACCCTGGCCGACTACCTGCCAAGGGATCAGGACGAAAAACTGGCCCTCATCGATGGTTTGGTCTGGACCATTGGGCCGTCGTTGACCGGCGAACGCGCGGTTTCCTCCGATGACCAAACCCTGGTCAGGGCTCGCGATCCTTTGATCACCCGCCTGAAAAATCATCAAGGAGAGGCCGAAACCCGCTTGGCCCAGGCCCTCGATGCCTTGGGGCGCTCGTTGGAATCCTGGCGAGTCCTGGAACAACGGCTGCTGGCCGGTCTGGATGGGCGTTTGGAAAGCCTCAGGCAATCCTTGACCGCCGAACCGGTGACCTTGGAAGACTTGCCAACGGCCCTCATCCAGCGCGAACGAGCCATCGATGGCCAGGTCCGGGTGCAGGTTTCCCTGCCCCCCGGACCCACCGACCGGGAGACCTTGCGCGCCTTCGTCGAGCGGGTCCGTGCCCTGGCGCCAAATGCAACGGGCACGCCGGTGACCATCATCGAGGCGGGCAACGCGGTGATCGGATCTTTTCAAATGGCCGGACTATTGACCGTGGCAGGCGTGGCGGTGTTGTTGTGGCTGGTGCTGCGGCGAGCCAGGGACCTGTTGCTGGTCGCAGTACCGTTGCTGTTGGCGGCCGAACTCACCGCGGCGGGATCGGTCCTGTTCGATCTGCCGTTCAATTTTGCCAATGTCATTGTCTTGCCGTTGCTGATCGGTCTCGGGGTGGCCAGTGGTATTCATTTGGTGACCCGGGCCCGCGAACGGGCCGCCGGTGTCGCCATGATGGCCACCAGCACGCCGCGTGCGGTCCTGTTCAGCGCCCTGACCACCATCGGCTCGTTCGGCTCCATTGCCTTGTCCAGCCATCCGGGCACGGCCAGCATGGGCCTGTTGCTGACCTTGGCCATTGCCTTGACCCTGGCCTGCACCATGACGGTGTTGCCTGCCATGTTATCGCTTATTGAGGAATGAGCAGAGTATCGGCTTTGTCGGTCAGCACTTTGACCAATGCATCGGCGCCACCTTGCTTCAATACCGCTGCGTATTCGGACCGGTGAACCGCCAACTGGCTGACGCCCTTTTCCAGTATCACGTTGGCAATGCGCCATCCGCTATTGGTGTGGTGCATCACATAGGCTATGTCCGTGCGCCCGCCATCGGGGCTGACAATGCGGGTATCCACGATCCGGGTGCCCTTGGGGCCGTCGCGGGTTTCCACCGTTTCGAATTTCTCGCCGCTGTAGCCGTTGAAATGATGGGCATAGGTGGCCGTGCTCATGCGCCCGAAGGCCTCGGTGAGAGCCTGCTTTTGCGCGGCGCTTGTCTGGGACCAGTGGCTGCCCACCGCGATGCGCACCATGAATGGAAAGTCGTAAGCGGCCCCGACGGCAGGGACCAATCGGTCGTAGCGCTCGGTGACGTCCTCGGCAAAGGCATTTTCCATGGCTTCCAGAAGCTGTTCATGGAAATGGCCGATGGTCTGATCCGGTGTCGCGTTTTCGGCCTGGGTGGTCGGTGCCAGGAGCATCAGCGCGACAATGACGGAGAGTATACGGAACATGGTCTGGCAATCCTTGAGGGCAATAGAGAGAATGCAATGCTGTCGTTGTGAGTGACGTCTATTGACCCAGGAGTTTCGTCGCCTTGTTCTCAAGCAGCGTGATCAGGCCATTAATGCCGTCTTTTTCCAGGGTCCGGTGATACTCGGAGCGGCGAACGGAAAGCTCACTGATTTTACCATCGACCACCACGTCGACCATTCGCCAGCCATCCGGAAAACTCTTGACCACATAAGAGATCCGGTGATCGTCTCCTGTCGGTGATTCAAGGACCGTATCCACCAAGATGGTGCCGCCGGGGCCATTCTTTTCGCCGGAAATGCGGAAAGTCTCGTTGGAATAGCCATCGAACAATGTGGCGACCGTGGCGGCGCTCATCTTGTGGAAGGCGGCGACCAGGCGGCGGCGTTGATCGCCAGACGCTTGGGACCAATGATCGCCAGTCGCCACCTGGATCATCAATGGCAAGTGATAGGCCTCGGCCAATGCCGGAGCGAGCTTGTCGAACCGCTCCCGAACGTCCAAAGTATGGGATTCCCGCATCACGTCGAGCAAAGTGGCCTGAAAGATCGAAACGGTCTGCCTCGGATCGGCCCCCGCCGCATGGGTGGACGGCGAAGGAAGGGTAGTGGAGGCCACAATCAGCAGGATACCGAGAAAGTCTTTGATTCGTAGCATTGACGGTGATCCTTTGAGTGGTTTTTGGGGGCGGTGGCGGCGAGAGAAGGCTGGCGCAATCAAGGTCCGCCGTCAACTGGTGCCATAAATGCAACAAGAGGAGTGTCCTCTGTGCAACGCCTGTCCGGCGAATGGGCCTTCCAAGGTGGTTCCCCCTTGCCTCCATAGTGGGTTTCACTTACTAAAGTATTGTAAACAAGAAGTGCACAGATTCTGTGTGTTCTTATAAGTGTTTGGAACAAAAGAAAATCGGAGTTTCCATGAGCCTGCGCGGACGAATCAGCAAATTGACTGTCACAGGAATCGTGGCGCTGACTCTTCTTTTCCAAGGTGTGGTTCCGAGCTTGGCAGCCGAACCGGCGTCGGCTGTGGTGCCGCAAATGGCCATGGTCGAGGATTCCGGAGAGCCCTGGGACCCCTTGGAGCCGTTTAACCGGACCATGTTCGGGATCAACGAGTACCTGATGCTCATGCTGGTGACCCCATTCGCGGCGCCCTATCGGGGCGTGGCTCCCAAAGAGGTGCAGGAAGCCGTCGGGAACTTCTTTGACAACCTGCGTGAACCGGTGAATCTGGCCAATAATTTGCTTCAAGGCGATTTGGATCAGGCTTGGGTGACTCTCATGCGCTTCATCATCAATTCCACCGTTGGTGTTGGTGGCTTGATGGACCAAGCGGTGGATATGGGTTTTGAAGGACGCAAGGAAGACTTTGGTCAGACCTTGGCGGTCTGGGGCGTGCCGGAGACTTTTTATCTGGTGTTGCCTGGTTTGGGCCCGCTTTATCCGCGTGATGGCATTGGTCGTTTTGCCGATGGCTATATGTCGCCTTGGCGCTACGTGGCTCCGGATGATTTCAATACGGCGACCATGGTCGGCGGGGGTGTGCGAGCCTATGCGGACGTCAAGCCGGAATTGGAGAAGGTGCAGAAAACATCGGTGGATTACTATGCCGCCATCCGCTCCATGTATACCCAGAAGCGCCGTGCCGAGGTGAAGAATGGCGAGGCCGACAGCATGCCCACCATTCCGGACTTCTCTTCCTATGACGGAGGCGAAGCGCCGGTTGCCGGTAATCCGCCGGTGAGCCAGGAACTGCTCGTGCCGCTGCTTGGCAACGACGGCTAATCCATACCGTTCACATGCGAGCAAGACGTGACGCGTAAGTCCGTTGGGGTTGCATAGAGACCCTTGACAATGGTTGGGTATTGAGTCAATATACCAACTAAGTTCGGTGCCCTATTGGGGCCGAATGAATCGCTCGGCCGAAAGGCGGGTGCCATTGAATGTCATATTGCTTCCGAGGAGGATGTGACCATGAAGAAGACCTTCGAAAAACTCCCATAGCTCCGGGATCTCTTGGGCGCATTCGCGCTTGTACAAGGGAATTGGTGCGTCGGCCCCCCTGGGCTGACACCCTGGACTGATTCCATGCTGAGATACTCAGGCCATTACAAACACCGACCGATTCCCGCCTGAATTAGGGATTACGACTTTCATCGTTCCATCCCGCCCAGAGATCAAACATACGACTTGAATAGAATTGAATCAGGAACATGCAAACCTTACCCATCTGCAAGAATTAAAGACGCTTCAACCGATATCTTCCCGAAGCCTGGAAATTACCGATGCTTCAACCGCTATATTAATACATGCTCGAACCTCCCGATGACGACCACGGAAGACGAGTATGCCCTCCATCGGCTGGTCACCAACCACCTGCACCTGGAGGCCAACCATCTCCATGGAAGACAAAGCGCACGGCCTGGCTGTCGCTGATCTGCGTGTCAAAACGATCGCTGGGCCTGATCAACGCTGATCTCATATTCGATCCGCTAACGGGGCTTCCATATGGCTCCGTATACCATCGATCCGGAACGGGGCTTCCGTCTGGCTACCTATGCCATGTGGTGGATCCGTGCCTCGGTAACGGAATACGTTCTGCATTCCTGGTCCTTGGTGCGCACGGGTACCCTGGCGGCACAGAAGAAGCTGTTTTTCAGCCTGCGCCGGATGAAGAACCAACTGGGCATTTTCGACAATGGCGAACTAACACCCGAGGCCGCGGCGGAGTTGTCCGAGGCCTTGAACGTGTCCGAGCGGGATGTGATCCACATGAACCGCCGCCTGTCCGCGCGGGACAGCTCGTTGAACGTACGTGTTGGCGAGGATGGCGATGCGGAATACCAAGATATTCTGCCCGACGAGGGCCCCACTCCGGAAACCCTGGTCGCTGATCAAGAGGAAAGCCAGACCCGCCATACATTGCTGCTTTCGGCCTTGGCCACTCTGCCCGATCGCGAGCGGCATATTCTTTCGGAGCGACGCCTGAGCGAGGAACCCGTGACCCTGGAAGAGCTGGGGAACCATTATGGCATCAGCCGCGAGCGGGTGCGTCAGTTGGAGAACCGGGCTTTCGACAAGCTGCAAAAGGCGATGTTGGAAGCCGCGCCCGCCTGACGGCACATCGTGATTGTCCTGTTCACCGACTTCGGCCTGACCGGTCCCTATACGGGGCAGGTCAAGGCCGTTTTGGCGCGTCTGGCACCCGGGATCCCGGTGATTGATCTGTTTGCCGATGCTCCCACCTGCGACCCCCGTCGATCCGCCTATCTGCTGGCCGCCTATGCCGGGGAATTGCCTTTGGGCACGACCTTTGTCTGTGTGGTCGATCCGGGTGTCGGCGGTGCCCGAAAGCCGGTGATCCTGCGGGCCGAAGGGCGGACGTTTGTCGGTCCGGACAATGGGTTGATGGAAATTGTCGCGCGCCGGGCCGGAGCAGAGGCTGTTTGGTCAGAGATTCTCTGGCGTCCTGAGTCCTTGTCTTGCTCCTTTCATGGCCGCGATCTGTTTGCGCCGGTGGCCGCATCCCTGGCCCTTGGCAAAAGCGTGAATACAAGAGACCAGATGCCGACCCCTTGCGATTCCTGGCCCGATGATCTTGCCGAAGTGATCTATGTGGATGTCTATGGCAATGCCATGACCGGTTTGCGGGGAGAGGCGCTCGCCGGCGGGGCGCGATTGTTGGTTTCCGGAAGGATACTGGATGGGGCCTATACTTTCTCGGACCTTCCGCCCGGAGGTGCATTCTGGTATGTAAATTCTAATGGGTTGGTGGAGATTGCCGTCAACCAGGGGCGTGCCGACCGGGAACTGGGGATTGCCGTCGGATCACAGATTGAAATATCGGGCTAGCACATGAGGCCGAAATAGAATGCGGATCAAATTTTGGGGCACCAGAGGCAGCATCGCTTGCCCATCACCTCACCACGTACGCTATGGCGGCAATACCAGTTGTCTGGAAGTGGATACCGGTGAGCATTTGGTCATACTGGATGCCGGAACCGGCATTCGTCCGCTTGGTACCGACCTGCTGGGGCGTGGCGTGGGGGCGGCCCAAATTCTGCTGACCCATACCCATTGGGACCATATCAACGGGTTTCCGTTTTTTGCGCCTGCCTATATCCCCACCGGCGACTTCCATGTGCTGGCCGGGCATCTGACCGCGCAGGGCGGAATCGAGCATGTGTTTGATCGGCAGATGGCGGATCCGACCTTTCCGGTACCCCTGGCGGCCATGCAGTCCAATCCCAAGTTCGAGGATTTCACTGCAGGGGACAGCCTGGATTTGGTGCCGGGCGTAAAAGTCCGCACCTGTCCGCTGAATCACCCAAACGGTGCCACGGCCTATCGAATCGACTGTGGCGGACAATCCCTGTGCTACATCACCGACACGGAACATGTACCAGGCACCCATGACCAGCATATCCTGTCATTGATCGAAGGGGCGGACCTGGTGGTCTATGACAGCACCTACACCGAGGAGGAATTCCCCAGCAAGGTCGGTTGGGGGCATTCCACCTGGAACGAAGGCATGGCGTTGTGCAAGTTGGCCGGAGCGAAAAAACTCGGCATCTTCCATCACGATCCAGGCCATGAAGATGATTTCATGGACAAGCTTGGCGCCGAGGCCGAGGCCCAATGGCCGGGCCATGTCGCGGTTTGCCGGGATTTCATGGAAATCGTACTGGATTGACACCGTCGATTATTGTGGTGCGGTCTTCAGGTCCATGCGCTCGCCGCCCGGATCGATGAAGTCCTTTGTTTCCATGCGATCTTGCAGATTCTTCCGCTGCTCCAGCGAAGCCGGGAAAATGCGCGCCAGAACGCGGCGGTTCTGGGCCATGTTTTCTGGGATTGGGGCGCCATCGGCGGTGCGATTGGGGACTTTCGGGCGGGTCTCGCCAAAGCCGGCCACTTTCAATCGCTGCGGATCCAGTCCCAGCTTGATGAACAGCCGAACCACCCCGGCGGCGCGCGCGGTGGAAAGCTCCCAGTTGGAAGGATATTTGGCGGTGCTGATGGGGTCGTCGTCGGTGTAGCCTTCCATCTCGACGATGTAGGTCGCGTAACGGGGCTCGGCCAGTTTCTCGGCGACTTTGGCCAGCAGGGGAATGGCTTGTTTGCGGATCTCCGCCGAGCCGGGCTTGTAGAAGGCCGAACTGGCGAATTCCAGCACGATGCCCTTGTCGTCCTCGCCAATCTCGACGGCTTCTTCAGCGCTTTGTTGATAGACGATGTCGCTCATGTCCATCTTGAGAATTTTGGTCGAGCTCTGGGCGTCGGCCTTGCCCATGCCGATCTCGTTTTTGATCCCGGCAGCCACTTTCTCGAAGGTCGGAATATCAATCTTGGAGAACGATACCAGCATGACGAAAAAAGCCATCAGCAAGGTGATGGCATCGGCATAAGTCGCCAACCAGGCCTCGTCTTCCGGCTCTTCTTGCTTTGGCGGCGGGATCGGCATATTAGCGCTTCATCTTGTCGATGTTGAAGTGGATCGAAGGATCCAGGAAGCTGTTCATACGGTCTTGAATGGCGCGCGGGCTCTTCCGATCCGCCAGCATGACCAAACCTTCGGCAATCAGATAATTGCGGAAGCGGACAATTTCTTCACGCTGTTTGACCTTGATGCCCGCAGGGATGAAAATCAGTCGCGCGAACAGCACGCCGTATAGGGTGGTGATCAAGGCCACTGACAGGCCCGGGCCAAGGGCCGAAGGATCCGAGCCCATCTTGCCCAGCATGATGATCAGCCCGACCAAGGTCCCGATCATGCCGCAGGCCGGTGCGGTGCCGCCCATGCTTTTCAGAATGTCGGCGGGAACCGTGTTGCGGATAAAGGTGGATTCAATGGCATTGGTCATGACCTCGCGCACTTCGGCGCCCGTATAGCCGCTGATGACCATTTCCACCCCATAGGCCAGAAGCTTGTCGCTACGCTTGAGCTTGGGGATCTCCTTTTCCACCGCGCCGAGGCCGTTTTTCTGTACTTCGTAGCCCCACTTGATGACCCGGCCCACTTCAGACTTCAGGATGTTGCGGCCGATGCGCGGCGCAAACACAATGCGGTAGAGGAGTTTAAGGGACAGAGTGACGTATCGGGCTTCAAAGGAAATGAAGGTGGCGGCGAGGGTGAGGCCGACCACCATGACAAAGCTGGCCAGATCCATAAAGACCGTTGGGTCGTCGGTGCTGACGGCGATGGCGCCAATGAAAAGGCCAAAGCCGAAAAGTACCCCGAGGATCGTTCCGATCGACATGCTGTGATCCCGCTGCTCGTTGCCGCCACCCCGAAGGGAGGCCCTCCCAATCCAACTTAAGCTTTAGTCTACAGTAATTTATTTTCAGTTAAAGGGGGGAACTGACAAGCATTTAGCGCTCGCGGAAGGCTTCGTGGCGCAGTTTTAGGACCGGCTTGACCAGATAGTCGAGCACCGACTTTTCGCCGGTATGGATATCCACCGTGGCTTCCATGCCCGGTGTAATGGGCAACTGGCCCTCCATCTCGCCAAGCCAGGTTTTGTCAGTCTTGACCACCACCTGGAAATAGGTTTCGCCGGTATTTTGGTCGGTGCTGGAATCGGGTGCCACTTGAACGACCGACCCGTCCAGGCCGCCGTAGCGGACGAAGTCATAGGTGGAGATCTTCACCACCGCCTTTTGGCCGACCTGCACATAGCCGACGTCCGTGGGTTGCATGCGCGCGTCCACCAGAAGCTTGTTGCCCGAGGGAACGATTTCCATGATCGCCTCGCCCGGTTTCACCACGCCGCCGATGGTGTGGTAGCGCATGTTCTTGACGATCCCATTGATGGGGCTCTTGATCTCGGCGCGGGTATTCTGGTCGGTGGCCTGGATCAAGACTTCCCGGATACGGGCGATATTCTGTTCCTCGGCCCCCAAGGATTCCTCGGCCTCGCGCAGAAAGCTGTTGCGGACTTCCTGCATGCGGTCTTCGGCTTCCTGGACCGCTGCCCGGGCGCGGGGGATGGCCGGTTTGAGGCTCATCAACTCGCCTTCGAGGCTTTCCACTTCCGCTTCCAGCTCCAGATGTTCCATACGGGCGGTGAGCTTCTTGGCCAACAGGTTCGTGGACATTTGAAAACGTTCCCGGGCCAGCCGCAGGTTGTGGGCGGTGGCGCGTTGTTTGGCTTCCAGTTCCTCCACTTCCAACGCACGCTGCTTCTTTTGCTGGCCCAAGACCCGCATGGAAGAGCCCAGTTCCACCTGACGAGCGGTATAGGCGCGTCGTTCCTGGGCCACCAGGGTCGGGCGTCGTTCGGCGACGGCCAGGGGGAAATCCAATTCTTTCTGATTGACCTCGGCGATGAGCCGGGCTCGGGCCAGAAAATGGCCGTCCAGGCGGACCTGCAATTCTTCGCGGTTCACGCCGGAGGTGGCCAGATCCAGCTGTACCAGCGGATCGCCTTCCTTGACATGGGCACCTTCAGTGACGTGGATGGCTTGCACGATGCCGCCTTCCAAATGCTGGATAACCTTGACCTTGCCCTGTGGCACCACTTCACCCATGGCTACGGCCACTTCGTCCAGTTGGGCAAAATTGGACCATACAACGCCGCCGCCAAGGAAGATCATTACCATCCAGGCAATCGGGCGCCAGGTGGGGATAGGGCGGGCCTTGGCCAGATGATCCAGGCGGCTCATGACGGGGCTCCCTTGGTGGGAGTGGACGGTTGAGTCGGAGCCGCCGGTTTTGCGGCTGGCTTGGGTGTTGCCGTCGGTTGGGCGGGAGCAGTCTTCAAGGCTGCCGGGGCGGGGCCACTGGGCGCGGCGGCGCGGCCTTGCCCCCCGAACAGACGCGGCAGAATTTCCTTGGCCGGACCGGCAATGGCCACGCGTCCTTTGTCCAGGGCGATCAAATTGTCGCATGCGGACAACAGCACCGGGCTGTGGGTCACCAAAATAATGGTGTGATCCTTGGACAGTCTCTTGAGGGTGGATTTCAGTTCCTCTTCCGCCTGCCGATCAAGGCTGCCGGATGGTTCATCAAACAACAATACCGCCGGATCACCGATCAAGGCGCGGGCGATGGCCATGCGCTGCCGCATGCCGCCGGATAGACGCCGACCGGCCTCGCCGATCTGGCTGGCATAACCATCGGGCAGATCAACGATGACATCATGTACCCCGGCGGCCTGCGCGGCGGAGACAATCTCTTCGTCCGTGGCATCGGGATAGCGATGGATGATGTTGTCTCGCACGGTTCCGGCGAACAGCACCAATTCCTGCGGCACATAGCCGACCCAGGAGGCGATCTCGCTACGGCTAAACTGGGCAATATCCGCATCGTCTAGCAGCACTCGGCCTTCCGCGGGTTTGTACAGCCCCTGCGCCATCTTGATCAGCGTTGTCTTACCCGATCCGTTGCGGCCCACCAGGGCATGCATGCCATTGGCGGTGATGGTCAGATTGACCTTGTCGAGTACCGCCGCCGAATCCTGTCCATAGCGGAAGGTGACATTCTCGAATTGGACCTTGCCGTTGGGGCGACCCATGGAAACTTCGCTCTCCTGGCGGTCGCTCTCGCTCGCAAAAACCTTCCCCAGGCGCTCCACCGATTGCTTGAACGTGGCATAGCCGCGCCAGGTATTCACCAACTGGTTCAGCGGGCCGATGATGCGGCTGGACAGCATGTTGGTGGCGATCAGCGAGCCAATGGTCAGTTCCTGATCGATGATGGCGATGGCGCCGACAGTAGTCATCATCACCGTGGTGCCCATGGTCAAAGTCGTGGCGAGCGAGGTAAAGGAATCGGTCTTGTGTCCGCGTTCGATGGAGCGCTCGATGTTGTCCGCATGGGCGTCTTCCCACACCGGCTTCATGGCCCGCTCCAAGGCCAGGGCCTTGACCGTGGTTCGTCCGGCGATGATCTCGGCGATCAGTCCATCGCGGTTCAGGCTGGTCTTGCGTTCCTCTGTGTTGGCCGCGTTGAGGACCGCGCCCGAACGCCAAGCCACCAGTAGAAAGACCGGCAAAATCATCAACAAAACCCAGGCGATGGGCCAGGCGATGACGCAAATCAGCCCTAAAAACAGCACAACGAATGGCAAATCGGTCAGCAATACCGCCGATGCGCCGGACAGAGTGTTGCGCACCACATCCACGTCTCGGAACAGCGATTGCCAGAATGATCCCGGCTGGGTCTCCAAGTGCTGTAGGGGTAGGGCGGTCATTTTGTCGAACAAATGGCGGCCCACCTGCACATCGACCTTCAAGGCCACGGTCTGCATGACCCGGGCGCGGGAATTGCGAATCAGATAATCGAACAGCAGCACCAGTCCCATGCCGATGCTCAGACCCTGCAGAGTGGTCATGCCGGCATGGAAGACCACCCGGTCGTAAATCTGTAGCACGAACACCGGGACCGCCAAGGCCAACAAGTTGATGAAGAAGGACATCATCAGCACTTCGGAGAACGTGCGCTTGAGTGGCTTCAGAATATACCGAATCCAGGCGGTGGGGCCTTCGGCTTTGGTGCTGGCTTCAAACGGATTGGTCATGGGCCTGTCGCATCTCCGATGAATGGATTGGCAGTATAGTACCGACTTTAGCGCCGTTGCTAGAACCCTTCGAGGGCTCCCTTGCAGGAAAATCCTGTGCTAGACTGATCGAAACCGGGAACGGATCGAAAATATCGGGGATCGTGGGCATGGACATGGCGACCGAAGACGGTAAGGAAGCGGTCAATACCGCGCCAGAGAATGACGAAAAGAAGAAGAAACGCAAGTTCCGCCTGATCTTCGGATTGGAGCGCTGGTTCGGTTTTTTCCTGCTGATCGGCTTGGTGGCATTGCGAGTCTGGGATCCTTATCCGGTGGAAGTGTTCCGGGTGAAGGTCTTCGACATGTATCAGAAGTTCCATCCGCGCGAGATTCCGCCTGCGGATCAAAAGCTGGTCACCATTGTCGATATCGATGAGGAAAGCCTGGCCGAGATTGGACAGTTCCCCTGGGACCGGGTCACCGTCGGCACGATGATCGCCAATCTTGCCAACATGGGCGCCGTGTTGACCGCCTTCGACATCGTGTTTGCGGAACAGGACCGGATGAATCCCGATTCGGTGGCCGAAACCCTGGTTACCCTCGACGAGGAAACCAAGGCCAAAATCCGTGAACAACCCAGCAATGATGAACTCATGGCCGGGGTCATGAAGCAGACCAAGGTGATCGTGGGATATGCCGGATACTGGGAGGAAAAAGAGGAAGACGCCCTGAGGCCGCCCTTGGCCAAGTCCGTGGCGATCCGGGCCTTGTCGAAGGGAGCCGAGGAAAACCTCTGGCAGTTGCCTCACTATGTTTCTTTGGTGCGCAACATTGCGGTCTTGGAAGAAGCCGCAACCGGTTTCGGGGTGTTCTCGCTGGTGCCGGAAGTTGATGGCGTGGTACGGCGGGTGCCCACCGTGTTCCGGTATGGCGAGGGGAATGCCACGCTCAATTCCTTGAGTGTGGAAATGATGCGTGTGGCCACCGGGCGCTCCACCGTCTTTCTGACCCTTGATGCGGACGGCGTGCAAAAAGTGGGTATTGCCAAGGGATTTGAGCTGCCGACCGATTCCCGGGGCAGGGTCTGGCCCTATTTCTCCAAACACGACAAATCTAAATACGTATCGGCGCGTGACGTGCTTTCGGGGACCGTGGACCCGGCGATGATCCAGGGGAAATTGATCCTGGTCGGGACCTCTGCGGTGGGCTTGCGAGACATCCGGCAAATTCCCACCGAGCGAGATATTCCCGGAGTGGAAGTTCACGCCCAGGTGATCGAGGTGGCGACCACCAAACAGTTCCTCAAGCGTCCCGGTTACCTTTATGTGGTCGAGATGACGGTGATGTTTGTCACCGGACTGCTGATGGTCATCCTGGTGCCCTTGGTTGGCGCCCGTTGGACCCTGTCCCTGTTCGTCTTCATTGCCGGTTCTACCGCCGCTGCGGCCTGGTATTTGTTCACCGAGCAATTGGTCCTCTATGACGCCTTCTATGGCATGGCTGCTGTGTTGGTGCTCTACACGTCCTTGACCTATCTCAGCTATGCCCGCGAGGAGGCGCAGCGACGTCAGGTGCGCGAGGCCTTTTCCCATTATCTGTCACCGGACATGGTGACCAAGCTGGCCGAGGATCCCGATCAGTTGCAATTGGGTGGCGAGTTGCGCGATTTGACCGTTATGTTCTCCGATATTCGCGGCTTCACCACCCTGTCGGAGAAATTTGACGCCCAGGGTCTGACGGTGCTGATTAATAAGCTGCTCACGCCGCTGACCAACATTGTTCTCGAACACAAAGGGACGGTGGACAAGTACATGGGCGACTGCATCATGGCCTTCTGGAACGCCCCGCTGGACGATCCGGAGCATGCCAAAAACTGCATCAAGTCTGGCATGGTGATGAACGCCGCCATGGATGACATCAATGCCAAGCTGCGGGGGGAGTTCGAGGCCGAGGGCAAGACCCATGACGACTTGAAAATGGGTATTGGCATCAATACCGGCGATATCGTGGTCGGCAATATGGGATCGGATCTGCGCTTCGACTATTCCTGCCTGGGGGATAGCGTGAACTTGGGATCGCGCCTGGAAGGCCAGTCCAAGACCTATCGGGTGGACATTGTTCTCGGCGAGAATACGGTGGCTCAGGTGGATGATCTGCCGATCCTGGAAATGGACCTGATCAAGGTGAAGGGTAAGAAAGAGGCCGTCCGCGTCTTTACCTGCATCGGGCACGAGGATGTCTTCGAAAGCCAGAACTTCAAGGATCTCAAAGAGACCCATGATGCCTTGCTGGCGGCATACCGAAGCCAGCAATGGGCCGAAGCCCGCGCACTGTTGGCCAAATGCCGCGAACAAGCCGCCGAGTACAATTGTCTGGGCTTCTATGATTTGATGGAAGAGCGTCTCGACCAGTTTGAAGCGGCCCCGCCGCCCGCCGATTGGGATGGTGTGTTCGTGGCAACGAGTAAATAGGGACCCTCTTCCGCTTGGTAGGAGGATAGTGCCGATGAGTTTGCGGTCAGGGAACGCGCCCGCTTGGCGGAGACTGCTCACACGCCGCCGCTTTTTGGCTGGCGGTCTGTTGACGGTGGCCGGCGTCACCTTGCCGCGGACCATGACCCTTGGCGCGCCCGCCGCGCCGTTGACCCGCGCCATTCCATCCAGCGGCGAGCCGATACCGATGATCGGCATGGGCAGTTGGCGAACCTTCAATGTGGGCCGCGACGAAAACCTGCGCCGCAAGCGTCTTGAAGTTCTTCGGACCTTTTTCCAGTTGGGCGGAGGGATGATCGATTCTTCGCCCATGTATGGATCGTCGGAAGAGGTTATCGGCTGGGGCCTTCGACAGCTGAAGGGGGAGCCACCACTCCTCTCGGCGACCAAGGTCTGGACCCGGGGCCGGGACCGGGGAATCGCCGAAATGGAAACCTCTCGAACTCTCTGGGGCGTCGACCGATTTGACCTGATGCAGGTCCACAATCTGCTGGATTGGGAGATTCATCTGCAAACCCTGTTTGCCATGAAGGCAGAGGGGCGCTTGCGGTATGTGGGGATCACCACATCCCACGGGCGGCGCCATGATGAGCTGGCACAAATCATGGAGACCCAGCCCATCGACTTCGTGCAGTTGACCTACAATATCATGGACCGCGAGGTGGAAGACCGGCTGTTGCCTTTGGCTGCGGAGCGGAAAATCGCAGTGATTGCCAACCGGCCCTTTGATCGAGGGAGCCTGTTCGACTTTGTCGAGGGCAATGCTTTGCCTGCCTGGGCATCCGAGTTCGATTGCACCAATTGGGCCCAGTTCTTCCTGAAATTCGTGATTTCCCACCCCGCACTTACCTGCGCCATTCCCGCCACGTCACAGGTGGATCATATGGGTGAGAACATGGGGGCCGGGGTTGGCCGTCTGCCGAGCGCTCAAATGCGCAAGCGCATGATCCGCCATATGGAAGATCTGTAGGTGGTTCCCTATACGGTCGAGGTCCTTGTCAGCCTCTTCGGGCGCTACAATGAAACCTTGTGGCCAGCAGGGGTTGTTGCTCCAATCATCGCGGTCCTTTTGACGGGGCTGCTTTACAAGGGTGGCCTGCGAGGGCTGCGGATGATGCTTGTTGGCCTGGCGGTCGGATGGGCTGTGACCGGCGGAGCGTTTCATTGGTTGTGGATGTCTGAATTATCCTGGGGAGGCGTCTGGATCGGGGCGTTGTTCCTGGTTCAATCGGCCATCCTGTTGTGGGTCGCGGTGACACTATCGGCGCGTTCGACGGCGCCGGTCCATACCTGGCAAAGCGTCGCCGGTTGGATCGTTATACTCTTGGGGGCCTTGGGATACAGTCTCGCTGCGGCTTGGGGGCCATTTGGTTGGGCGGCCATGCCCATCGTGGGGGTGGCGCCGCTTCCGACCACATTGCTGACATTCGGCGTTCTGGTGCTGCATTCACCAAGACTGGGGGTCATTCCCGGAGTCCTACCGAGTCTGTGGGCGGTATTCACCGCGATGGAAGCCTGGTCCCTGCCTCTCTATCCCGACCTGCTTCTTCCGGCCGGTGCCCTACTTTGGGGGGGCGTTATCCTTGGGGGGCAAATCATTCCCGCCCTAAAAAGACCAACGCAATCAGCTCAATAAACCCCTTGTTGCCGGGCGGATTTGGAAGGGGGCAGGTCTGCGAATAAACCGTTCACCCCGGCCCGTAGCCGGTCCATTTCCACGTCCTGCATTTCCCTGTCACGGCGGGCTTCGGCGATGCGCAGATCAGCCATGCAGGCTTTCTGGGAGAAACGCTTTTCCTGGCAATTGCGATTGAGGTCCCGAAAAGCCTGTTCCCATCGCCAAGCCACCTCGAAACGTTTTTTATCGAAAAACGTATCGCGGGCTTCCAGGCTGGCGAAATGGCCCTTGGGCGTGGTCATCGGGGATATGCCGGTCGTGGAGGACAGGGGCGCGGTGGCACTGGTTTCTGCTAAGGGGGTTCCTGCATCCTTTGGCGTCGTGGTGGGCGCCTGATCGGGCGAGTGCCAGGTTTCACCGGGGCCCGGCACCTCATGGAGCGCGACGTCGAATTCGGTGGGATAGATCTGACCAGCTCCCCGGCCCAGATCAATGGCGGCCCCGATGATGCCACCGAAAATTAGATTGCCGAATATCCAGCCATCCATGGAAGTATCCAATTGGGCGGTGGTCATCTGGTATCCGTCGGCTTGGCAAGCGATGGTCACGGGTGCGGCATTGGCCGGCATGGTCACGCTGCTCGGCGTGACAATGGAGCGTTGGAAATTGTGCCCACTCAGATCACAGGCCGCTTGGGCCGGCTTGGAACGGATGTAAGTGGTAGAATCATTGTCGCTGACAATACTGGCGCAACCGCCAGCTTGTAGCAGTGCCACAGCCAAGAACGGCTTTAATACACGCATTCCATGCCCCCCCCTCGCAACATTTCGCTAAATAGGATTGTGCCTATTGCGATTAATGTCAATAGGAGCATCCGAATGGGGCAGGCTCGCCTTGAGAGACGGAGTGTTTCGATCAAACAGGTATCTGGGGGCGGGTTAGTTGTCCAGGTTCTGCATGGTCAGGCGACCCATGCCATAGAGCAGGTTATAGACCGCCATCTTGGTATCGTAGTTGGCGATCACCTTTTCCAATTGCGCCAGATAGACGTCGCGCTCGGCATCCAGCACATTCAATACATCCTCGGCCCCTTCCTCGCGCAACTCGCGGGTGGAATCGAAAACTTCCTGGGCGATGACAACCGCATTGTCGAGAATTTCAAGACGCTCGCGGGATGTCTGTAGTTCGTGCCAGGCAATCTTCACCTGCTCCTCGACCTTGCGAATCACATAGTCGAGATTGTCCTTGGCAGCGCCGTAATCGGCGGCGGCCCCGGCCACGCGGGCGCGGGTGGCAAACCCATTGAAGACTTCCCAACTGGCTTCCACCATGACCGAGATGTCGCGCCGGATGCCAATTACAACGTTGTTGTCTTTCTCGTAATTGGCGGCACCGACCAGATTGACCGTAGGCAGGTAGGCAGCGGCCTGGGTCGTTTTATTTTCAGCCGCGATTTCGATCTGGGCGTTGCCTGAGGACACCGAGGGGTTTTCGCCCTGAGCAATGTCGATGGCTTCTTCCAACGTTGGTGGCAGCAGATCAAGTGGCGGTTCCGGGTCGATCATGGTACCGATCTCGGGAGCCTTATCGAAAGTCTGATAGAACTTGGCGAAGGCCTCTTCCTGCAATCTCTGAAACTCGACCAGACGGCGGCGAGCGTCCTTCAGATGGGACTTGGCCCTCAGGACATCCAAAGAGATGCCGGATCCACGCTGTACGCGTTCATCTTCCAGTTCCGCTTGTTCCTGGATGGTGGCAACGTTGGATTGGGCAATCGATACCAGTTGGCTCAGTTTGAGCACATCCACATAAGCCTTGATGCCTTCAAGAATGGTTTCCTGAGTGGTCCGTTCCGCCTCAATTCCGGAATTCAAAAGGGTATAGCGAGCCGACCGGACGGACGCGGGGAGGCTTTTATCAAATAGCTTTTGGGTGACAGTGATACCCGCTTCCTGGCGTGGCAGATCCCAAGGATCCTGATTCGTGGAGCGCCGGGTAGGGTTGTTGATATGCTCGAAGCCGTAGGTGCCGGTCAGGGCAATGGTCGGGTAGTATCCACCGAGAGCGGCCTGCAACGCTTGATCGGAAGAAGTCACCGTCTTGGTCGCGCCCAACACCTTGGGATGCTTGGTGACAAGGTCCTTGAGTTCCACGTTCAGAGGGGCCGCCACCACGGCGGTGGTGGCCAAAAGGCACGACAGCACGGACAAACCGGCCAGGGTGCGACGAACGCTATTCAAGGTGGGCCCCCTCAGTATTCTTAGAGTAATCTCAAGTGCACGCTTTCAATCTAATCAAGGCAATGGGTTACGTCAAAAGCTAATGCGACACACCCGGTTCGGGGTTCGCGTGAAATTGACTCTCGTCTCACACCGACTCAGCCTGTTTTTTCCTTTTCTTTATAGTCGCTTGAGAAAACCAGCCGAGGTGTTTTGGAGGCAGGAATGGGCTGTGGCGATTATGCAACAGCCCATTTGATTTCGTGATATTCCGCGCCTTTAAAGGACCAGTGTCAGCTCGGCGACGCCTTCGTCTTGGATGTTGCGTCGTTTGAAGCCCATGCGCTCCGTCAGTTCCAGCATGCGTTTGTTCTGCAGCATCACCTGACCGACGATTTCGCGGGTGCCCCGGGCCCGGCAATAGTTGATCATCTTGTCGAGCAGCTTCCAACCGAGTTTCTGTCCCTTGAGATCCGAGCGCACCACAATGGCGAATTCGGCCCGTTCGTTGTTGGGGTCGGTCACCGTGCGCACGACGCCCAGGGTCTCATGGCCGTGACCGCTTTCCTTGTTGCAACTGGCGATGAAGGCCATTTCCCGGTCGTAGTCGATCTGGGTCAGGCGCGCCATCTGTGAATGGGGCAGGCTGTCCACCTGTCCAAAAAAGCGGAATCGGATGTCCTCGGGCGACAGCTTGGAAATGAACTCGTGGTGTTCGGGCTCATCCTCCGGGCGGATCGGCCGCAGCAGGACTTTGGGGCCGCCGCGCAACTGGAATTCCTCTTCCAGGTTCTTGGGGTAGGGACGGATGGCCAGCCGTTGGCTTTGGTCGCCGGTATCGGCCTGAACCCGGATTCGAGCGTCCAGGGCCAGCACGCCGTTTTCATCCGAGAGCAAAGGGTTGATATCCAACTCGACGATCTCAGGGATATCCACGGCAATCTGCGAGATCTGCATCAGGACTAGGCACAAGGCATCCATGTTGACGCTTGGCCGATCCCGGTAGCCCTTGAGCAGTTTGGAGATGCGTGTCCGGGAAATCAGGTCTTGGGCCAGATTGGTGTTCAAGGGGGGCAGGGCGATGGCACGGTCACCGATCACCTCGACAGCCGTTCCGCCTTGCCCGAACAATAACACGGGGCCAAAGATCGGATCGGTGCTGACGCCGATGATCAGCTCATGGGCCCCCGGGCGGATGGCCATCTGTTGCACGGAGAATCCATGAATCTTGGCGTCCGGTATGCGTTCGCTGATTCGTGCCAGCATGTTTTCCGCCGCCCCGCGAACCGCTTCCGGTGAGTCCAGATGCAGGTCCACGCCCCCCACGTCGGATTTGTGGGAAATATCCGGCGACAGGATCTTGATGGCGACCGGGAATCCCATGCGTCGGGCAATGGAAACCGCGCCGTCTACGTCCGGGGCCACATGGGTTTCCACGGTGGGAATCCCATAGGCCGCCAGAACGGCCTTGGCCTCCGGCTCGGTGAGGATGCGATGACCATTGGCCAGCACGTTTTCCACCACCAATCGCGCGGCGGCGGTGGCTGGTTTGAACTCTTCGGGCGCCGATGTGGGCATTTCCATCAGGGTTTCCTGATTGCGGCGGTAATTGACCATATGCATGAACGCCGCGACGGCTCGGCTCGGCGTCGCATAGGTTGGGATGCCTTCTTCGGAAAAGACCTTGCGGGCCGGGGCCACGGCTTGTTCTCCGACCCAGTTGGTCAGCACGTTGGCCTTGGTTTCCTTGGCCACATCGACCACCGCGCGGGCTGCTTCGATGCTATCCGCCGTGGCGGTCGGCGCATGCATCACCAACAAGGCGTCCACCTCCTTGGCCTGGCACAGGATGCGTGACGCGTCGGCATAGCGCGAGCCGGGGGCGTCGCCAATGATATCCACCGGATTGCCATGAGACCAGGTGGTCGGGAGGACTTCGTCGAGTTTTGCCAGGGTTTCGTCGCTCAGTTTGGCCATGCGGCCACCAGACCGGATCAGGTCATCCACCGCCAACACGCCGATACCACCCCCGTTGGTCAATACAGCCAACCGCTCGCCCTTCATCTTGCGGGCGCGGGCCAGGGTTTCCACCGCCGCGAAGATCTCGCCGATATCGTCCACCCGCAGCATGCCTGCCCGTTTGAAAGCGGCGTCATAGACATCATCGGCTCCGGCGAGGGCGCCGGTATGGGAGGCCGCCGCCTGGGCGCCCTCGGCCACCCGACCGGATTTGATGACAATGATCGGCTTATTGCGGGCCGCCGCCCGACCGGCGGACATGAAATCGCGTCGTTTGTGGATTGATTCGATGTAGAGCAGGATGGCATGGGTATGAGGGTCGCTGCCGAGATAGTCGATCACATCACCGAAATCCACGTCGGCACAATCGCCCAACGAGACGAAGTGCGAAAAGCCGATATCATGGGCATAGGCCCAATCGAGCACGGCCGTACAAAGGGCGCCGGATTGGGAGACAAAGGCAATTTTGCCCGGTTTCGCGGGCAAATGGGAGAAGCTGGCATTGAGGCCGACGCCCGGGACAAGCATTCCGATGCAATTGGGCCCCAATAAGCGCATGCCATAGCGATCAGCCTTGTCTAGCATTGCGTCTTGCAGGGTCTTGTCCGGGGCGTCCGGGGAAGGCGTGCCGGACATGCCCGCCGCCACGACCACGGCGGCTCGGGTGCCGATCTGGCCCAACTGGTCAATGACGTCGGGGACCGCCGGAGCCGGTGTGAGGACAATACCCAAATCAGGCACCATCGGCAGGCTTTCCACATCAGGATAGGCCAGGACGCCTGCAACCGCTGAACTCTTCGGGTTGACCGGCATGATCGGTCCCTTGAAGCCCGCTTGAAGAAGGTTGGTCATGACCCGGGCGCCTACCGAACCTTCCCGATTCGAAGCGCCGATGACGGCAACCGAGGTGGGTTTGAATAATTGTTCGAGATTCTTTGTTGTCATTACAAACCGCCGATATTTCACAGAAGGAGACTCTGGATATAGTATATCGGCCGCTATTGTGCAACGCAACATCAATCCCGGAAGGCATGCGGTAATAACAAGAAAATATTATTTAAAATTATTTTGCATCTGCGAAATAAAATGCTCGCATTCGCTTTCGGAGGGTCATTTATGAACCGAAACGGTTTGTTTTAAGAGGGAAAGGTGAAGGCTGGAGGCGCGGACCGGACTCGAACCGGTGTTCACGGCTTTGCAGGCCGCTGCGTAGCCACTCCGCCACCGCGCCATCCGGGGTGCCTTTGAGAGGATTGGCTCCGGCGGTAGGACTCGAACCTACAACCCTGCGGTTAACAGCCGCATGCTCTACCATTGAGCTACACCGGATTATCCCATCCTGCCAGCGCGTGAACTTTGGTTGGCACCTTGTCCACGAGGCGACAGGGCACGGAACATAGAGGCTGAAAAGGGGATGGTCAAGCGCCTGTTTGCGCAAAAATCGATGGGGTGGCGCCGCTGTTTCGCGGTCTCAGCTCGGTCGCGCCGCGACAGGCGTTGTCATCCTCCGGCATGAGGATTATAAAGCCTTGTTCCAACCCAAGGAGACGAGGGCAGTAATCATGGATTTCGCGGTCGCGCGCCGGAATATGGTAGACAACCAGGTTCTGACCAACCGGGTCACGGACTCGCTGGTCATCGAGGCGATGGAAAACGTGGCGCGGGAGGACTTCGTGCCCGAACGGGCTCGTGAAGTCGCCTATATGGACGAGAGCATCTCGCTTGGCGGAGGTCGGGGTATCATGGAGCCCATGGCTCTTGCCCGCATGCTTCAGGCAGCCTCGGTGCAGTCAGGCGATGTGGTGCTCGATATTGGCTGCGGTCTCGGGTACGGCGCCGCTGTGCTGGCCCGCTTGGCGTCAACGGTCGTGGCCGTGGAAAGCGATCCGGATCTGGCGGCCCAGGCCACCAAGGTTTTGGAAACGCAAGGGGTCGATACGGTGGCCGTGGTGGAAGGCGATCTGTCACAGGGGGCCGCCAAGCAGGGGCCCTATGATGTGATCTTCGTCGAAGGCATGGTGGATGAAATCCCCTCGGTCCTCCTTGAGCAACTCGCCGAAGGCGGGCGGCTGATTGCTGTTGTGGGGACTGTTGCCGGTTTGGGTCGTGCCACCCTGGCCACGCGGAGCAATGGATTGGTCTCCAAGCGGGATCTGTTCGATATCGGGATTCCCCCCTTGCCGGGGATGGCCAAGTCCCCCATATTCCATTTATAGAATATAAGACGCTACGATCGGTCGCGCTCACGGGAACCCTTTGGGGCCCCCGCGCGACTGCTTGATCAATAAGGAAGACGTGCCTTGGACCAATCGGTTCCGTTCAATATTGACGTACATAACCTCAAGCAGTTGCTGGACGACGGTGAAGAGATTTGCATTCTCGACATTCGCGAGCCCTGGGAAACCGCCATTTGCGGTTTTGATGACAGCTTAAGAATCTCCATGCGTAACCTGCCGGAGCGCGTGGCGGAGTTACCACGCGACAAGCCGATGGTGGTGATGTGTCACCACGGCGTCCGCAGCCTGCACGCAACCCAATGGTTGCGTCATTCGGGAATCGACAATGCCATCAACTTGCAGGGCGGCATTGATGCCTGGGCCCGGCAGGTGGACCGTAACTGCGCCACCTATTGATGGAGTGGCCTGTGGTTGGTGACCTTATGGCAACGTCCGGCATCTAACGAAATTTTAACCGTTCATCAAGTACTTGGTTCTATTGTAATCGAACGTCGGTGCGGCTAATCTCCGCTGAGGAGTCTGCCTTCGGTTTTCGGGGGTTCGACATTTGGGATTGGTCGGCACGAGTCGCGAGCGGCGCTCGGTGCGAGTGGGAGTAGGCAGAATGAAACGGTTTCCGGTGGTGTTGGCGATTGCGCTGGGTCTCGCGACCCAGGGGGTATCGGCATCCGCTATGACGCTGGAAGAGGCGCTGGTGACGGCCTATGGCAATAACCCAACCTTGAAGTCGCAGCAGGCGAGCCTGCGGGCATCGGACGAATTGGTCTCGCAGGCGATCTCCAATTGGCGGCCGACGGTTTCCGTGAGTGCCAGCGCAGGTGTGGAACGAGATACGTTGAATTCGCGTTCCGGTACCCAGCGCGACCAATATCGATCGCCAAAGAGCGTCAGCGCGACTCTTTCGCAAAACCTTTATCGTGGTGGACGAACCATCGCCCAGACCAACCAGGCCGAGGCTCAGGTGCTGGGCGAGCGGGCGGACTTGACGGTTCAGGAACAAAACATCCTGCTCGACGCGGCGACCGCCTATCTCAACGTCCTGCGTGACCAGGCGGTGTTGGAGCTCAATATCAGCAATGAAAAAGTGCTGCAGCGGCAACTGGAAGCCACCCAGGATCGATTCCGGGTCGGTGAAATTACCCGTACCGATGTAAGCCAGGCCGAAGCGCGGTTGTCCGGTTCCACCGCGGATCGAATTCAGGCCGAGGGTGACCTGGAAGTCTCGCGTGCCAACTTTGCCAATGTGATCGGTCAAATGCCCGATGGCTTGGATAATCCGCCGGTCATCAGTGGTTTGCCCGAGAGCCGGGATAGTGCCATCGATATGGCATTGAAAGCCAATCCGTCTGTTTTGTCAGTGATTTATGACGAGGTTGCCGCGGGCCATAATATTGATCTTATCAAAGGTGAATTGCTGCCGACGGTAACGTTCTCGAGCACGGCCAGTCGGTCCCTGGATTCATCTTCCGAGACCTCGGCCAATAGCAATGTGGATGCCGTTGTCTCGCTGTCCGTACCGCTATATCAATCCGGTTCGGTTTACTCCCGGCTGCGCGCCGCGCGCCAGGAAGCCAGCCAACAACGCATGAATTTGGAACAGGCCCGCCGCGACGCCATTGAGAGCGCTGCCCAGGCCTGGGAAGAGCTGACTTCCGGGCGGGCCCGGATCAAATCCATCGAAGCGCAGATCAATGCCGCCGAAGTGGCCTTGGACGGCGTGCAACGGGAGGCAACCGTCGGCTCCCGAACCGTTCTGGATGTCTTGGATGCCGAGCAGGAATTGCTTGACGCCAAGGTTTCTCTGGTACGGGCGCAACGCAACGAGATGGTGGCGGTATTTAATTTGAAGGCGGCTGTCGGTCAGATGACGGTCGCGGGACTGGGGCTGCCGGTGACGTCGTACGATCCCAAGTCGCACTATGAAGAAGTGCGCGACAAGTGGTTTGGCGGCACAAGCACTGGTGATGGCGAAGGGGCGGGGACTGTCACCGGGGAGTAACCCCGTGGCTGTGTGTCCGTCCGAACTGGGAACTGAGAGAATCCGATGAGCGAAGAGGACACCGCCCAACAAGAACCGTCGATGGAGGATATTCTCTCTTCCATCCGTCGTATCCTCTCTGAAGATGGTGAGGAGGAAGAAGGCGCGGAAGAGGCTGTTGAAGCCGCGCCCGAAGCCGAACCGGAGCCAGAGGCTGAACCGGAACCCGAGCCCGAGCCGGAACCAGAGCCAGAGCCCGAACCGGAGCCAGAGCCCGAGCCGGAACCGGAAGAGTCAGAGCTGTCACAGGATGACCTGGATGCGCTGTTCGATTCGTCTGGAGACGATGCCGAGATCGATTTCGATGACGATCCGGTTGAGGAATTCGAACCGGAGCCGGAACCCGAGCCCGAGCCCGAGCCCGAGCCGGAACCAGAGCCGGAACCGGAACCGGTGTTTGAACCGGAACCCGAGCCCGTGGCACCCCCTCCGCCTCCACCGCCCGCGGCGGCACCGGATGTGTTGGAACTGACGCCGTCCATGGTGGCGCCGTCACCCGGGATCGTTTCCAATCAGACCCAGCACCGTTCCACCGATGCCCTGGCCGACTTGGCCCGCGAGTTGTTGAGCAAGCGCGACGTGGCCGTCGGTTCCCGCGATCTGACCCTCGAAGGTCTGGTCCGCGAGATCCTCAGGCCGCTGCTCAAGGAATGGTTGGATGAAAATCTGCCCTACCTGATCGAGCGCTTGGTCAAAAAGGAAATCGATCACATGATCAATCGCGCCGAACGGCTGGACCGATAAGGCGGAACAAGGTATTTCAGACAGCGTCCCCGGTGCGGATTGGGGGCGCTGTCTTTTTTTTGGGGTAAGCTGGCCATGTTGGAAAAGAATTACCGTCCCGAAGATGTCGAAAAACGGCTCTATGAAGAGTGGGAGTCCGGTGGCGCGTTCCGCTGCAATCGGGTACATGGCGAAGAAGGTGGCCTAGGCGATCCCTATGCCATCGTCATCCCGCCGCCCAACGTGACCGGCAGCCTGCACATGGGCCATGCGCTCAACAATACCATGCAGGACATCCTGATCCGCTACAAGCGCATGACCGGCGGCGATGTGCTTTGGCAGCCGGGCACCGACCATGCGGGCATCGCCACCCAGATGGTGGTCGAGCGGCAGATGGAAAAGGAAAAGCTGACTCGCCATGACCTGGGACGCGAGAAGTTCATCGAACGGATCTGGAAATGGAAGGCCGAATCCGGCGGGACCATTACCGGCCAGTTGCGCAGCCTTGGGGCGTCCTGTGATTGGGAGCGCGAACGCTTCACCATGGACGAGGGCCTGTCCCGCGCTGTGCGCAAGGTGTTCGTGCAACTGCACAAGGAAGACTTGATCTATCGTGACAAGCGTCTAGTTAACTGGGATCCGCTGTTGCATACGGCCATTTCCGACCTGGAAGTGGAACAGCGCGAGGTGCAAGGCACCATGTGGTACTTCAAGTATCCGCTGGCCGATGACCCCAGCCGCCATATCATCGTCGGCACCACCCGCCCCGAGACCATGCTCGGCGATACGGCGGTGGCCGTGCATCCCGACGACGAACGCTATACGGATCTGGTGGGCAAGGACGTGCTGTTGCCCATCGTCAACCGGCGCATTCCGATTATTGCCGATGACTATGCCGATCCGGAAAAGGGCTCCGGCGCGGTGAAGATCACCCCGGCCCATGATTTTAACGATTTCGAGGTCGGCAAAAGGGCCAAGCTGTTGGTCATCAATGTGCTTGATCGGGAAGCCGGCATTCGTGCTGACGACCTGGAAATCTGGCGCTGGGCGGAAACCGAGACCGGCGCCATGACCGTGTTGGCGGAAAAGGGTGATGACGGCAATCAACTCACCGAGCGGCTGCCCGACCACCTGCGCGGTCTGGATCGTTTCGAGGCCCGGGACGTCATTCTCAAGGACATGGAGCGCCTGGGACTGCTCGACAAGATCGAGGAAAACCCCATGACGGTGCCCTATGGGGACCGCTCCGGAGTGGTCATCGAACCGTTTTTGACCGACCAGTGGTTTGTCCGCGCCGAAGTGCTGGCCAAGCCAGCCATCGAGGCGGTGGAGCAGGGCAAGACTGTCTTCGTACCGAAAAACTGGGAAAAGACTTACTTCGAGTGGATGCGCAACATTCAGCCCTGGTGCATCTCTCGGCAAATCTGGTGGGGCCATCAAATCCCCGCCTGGTTCGGCCCCGATGAAACCATTTTCGTCGAACTGACCGAGGAAGAGGCCCACGCGGCGGCCGAAAAACATTACGGTCATCCGGTCGAATTGCAGCGGGAAACGGACGTTCTGGACACCTGGTTCAGTTCCGCCCTCTGGCCGTTCTCGACACTGGGCTGGCCGGATAAGACGCCGGAACTGGCGAAGTATTATCCCACCGATGTGCTGATCACCGGTTTCGACATCATCTTCTTTTGGGTTGCCCGGATGATGATGATGGGCCTGCACTTCATGAAGGACGTGCCCTTTCACACGGTGTACATCCATGCCCTGGTCCGCGACGAGAAGGGCCAGAAGATGTCCAAGTCCAAGGGCAATGTCATCGATCCGTTGGTGCTGGCAGAGAAATACGGCGCCGACGCCATGCGTTTCACCCTGACGGCCTTCGCCGCCCAGGGGCGTGACGTGAAGCTGTCGGAAAGCCGGGTCGAGGGCTATCGCAACTTCGTCACCAAGCTGTGGAATGCCGCGCGATTCTGCGAGATGAATGAATGCAAGCCGGTGGCCGATTTCGATCCCCGGTCCTGCTCCATGACCCTCAACAAATGGATCATCGGCAAGTTGGCGGAATGTCAACGGGATGTGGAGGCGGCCCTTGACGGCTATCGCTTCAACGAGGTGGCCGGAGCACTCTATCAGTTCACCTGGGGCACTTTCTGCGACTGGCATTTGGAATTCGCCAAGCCGGTGTTGCAAGGCGACGACGAGGCGGCTCGCGCCGAGACCCGCGCCACCACCGCCTGGGTGCTGGATAACCTGTTGCACCTGCTTCATCCGATCATGCCGTTCGTGACCGAGGAGTTGTGGCGGCAACTGGCAGAAGACCGTCCTTATAGCCTGGTAACCGGGAAATGGCCGCAGCTTGGTGGGGATTTGATCAACGCCGAGGTGGCTGCTGAGATGGATTGGGTGGTGCGCTTGGTGACCAGCATCCGCGCTGTGCGTTCGGAAATGAACGTGCCCGCCGGGGCCAAGATCGATGCCCTATTACGCAATGCCGACGACGGCTCCCAGGCACGCTTGGCGACCCACCGGGACCTGATTGAGCGGCTGGCGCGGCTGGAGAAGATCGAGACCTTGGAGGGTGACGTTCCCGACGGTTCTGTTCAGGCGGTGCTCGACGAATCGACCATCGTCTTGCCCCTGGCCAGTGTCATCGATGTGGCGCAGGAAAAGGCGCGGCTGGAAAAGGAAATGGCCAAGCTCAACGGCGATATCACCAAAGCCGACAAGAAGCTGGCCAACCCGGGTTTTCTGGCCAAGGCACCGCCGGAGGTGGTGGAGACCGAAAAGGAGCGACGCGAGGAAGCCCGTGCCGCTCGGAGCAAATTGGCCGAGGCGTTGGAAATGCTCCAAGGGGCGCTTTAAAGTCTTTCGTGTTTCATATGACCCATTGTGACCGAATTATTTTGATTTAGGGGCAGGAGTGGCCCGCAGGGTGGTCTCCGGTGGTCTCCGGTGGCCGCCCGCGGCGTCAAGCTCCCTCACCGATGCGCCGTATCGCTTTCAGGACCTTTCCTGGCGGTTCGACTCACCGGAGACCATCACAATGGGTCATATTAAGCGCGAAAGGTTTGAGGGGCGGAGTGCCTCAGTCGAAATGGCCGCTCATGGTGGCGTCGAGGGAATAGAGGGTTCGAGTGCCGAATCCCTTGATTTCCTCGTCGCCTTTTTCGGTCAGGCGGAATTCGCCACCGATGGCATCGGCCATGGGATCACAGACGGTGATATGCATGGGCGGACTGCGACGTTCCATGCGCGCCGCCAGATTCACCGCCAGGGCCGAACACGTCGTAGACATATTTGTGAACCCCGACGATGGACCCGATCACCGGACCGCTGGCGATGCCGATGCGGGCCAACCAGGCATTGGCATGGGTCTTGTTGCGTTTTTCAATGTAGCGCTGGAAGAGCAGGGCAGCCCGGGCAATGTTCGAGGCATGGTCCGGCGTGGGCTCGGGCAGGCCGGAAACGGCCATATAGGCGTCGCCCACCGTCTTGATCCGCTCGCAGCCGAATTGCTCGACGATGCGGTCGAAATTGGTGAAAATATCGTTCAGTTCCGAGACCATGGCCGCCGGGTCGTCGGCGATATCCATCTCGGTAAAGGAGACGAAATCGAGCATCAGCACCGAGGCCTCTTCGTAGCGCTGTGGGGCCGTGACGCCGAATTCCTTCAGTTCCTCGAACACCGTTTTGGGCATGATGTTGAGCAGCAGTTTCTCGGCCCGTTCCTTTTCCCTTTGCAGGTCCCGCTCGTTGCGCTCGACCATCTTGGAATAGGATTCGATCATCGATTCCAATTCCTTGATGCGCGTGGCGTTATGGACCTCGATCAAAAGGATATCGGGCGGCCCCGAAGGGACGCGGGAAATGTGCAGGATCAAGTTAAGCACCCGACGGCGGACCTTGATTTCGACGGGAATTTCCTTGTCGCTACCGGGCTCGATGCCACTGAGCAGGTTCGCCAGATCTACTTGGTTGGGCAGTTGACCCAGCGGTGCCTCGTCGGTGACCTGAAACCAGGTCTTATAGTGTTCGTTCAACAATATTGGGTCCAGGGTATCGGCATCGACTATCGCCAGTCCGATTCGGACTGTCTGCAGAAGTTGCTCACCGAATTGGCTGATATCCATTGCCGGTCCCTTAGACCATGACCACGAGGTTTTTTCGCGTTTCCATCTCGGAGCGGATGGCGGCCACGTCCGACGATTCGAAGCCGTGGTCGGCCAGGGTTGCACAGAGGATCTCGACCATTTCCTTGAAGCTTTCTTCGTCGATTTCCAGGCCCTTGTGGGCGCGGCGGAGTTGCTCGTCCGTGAACGAGGCCGGGCCACCAAGCAGGGATGAAATGAACTTGGTCTGATGATCGATCAGTTTCGGCATGTCCACGTCTTCGAAAAAATCTCCGGCCTTTTCCGAGTCCAGCATGCGGTCATAAAAATCCATGACAACCTTGTTGACGGCGGCAAATCCGCCGCAGCGTTGAAACAGGGATCGAGACATAGAGTCGTGTCTCCATTGATGAAATGAGTCGGCGGCGCCTGTCAGGCCGGTGGTATTTGACCCGCCGATCATATCATGTCCGACTATTTATCTCAGGGAAATAATCAAGGAGACTCGGGACTGCTCACGGCCTGTCGCAGGTCTTCGATACGTCGCTCGGTTTGCATCAGGCGACAAAAGGCAAGACTGGGCCCCGCTTCCGTTCCTCCGGCCGGAATCAGAGCCAGGCAGTGAGCTTCTCGATAGGCCTCCCAGGCAGCCTGGGCGTGACGATGGTAGGTACGCTCCTGTTCGCTGGATGTCGCGATTACGCGACCCCATAGGGCCTCCATGGTGTTCTCGGCCTCGCTTAGCTGATCCATGGCGCATTGCAACCGCGCCACCGGGGCATAGGATTCGGCGCAAGAATCCGCAGCGCGAGCCAAGCCTTCCGTCATGAAAACCAGAATCGCGAACATCAATAGGATCTGGTATTTAATCGGCGCCATTCTTTCACTCCCTGGCTGGCGTCAGGCTGGAAATATGACACAATGGAACCCACCAGGACATCCACTTGTGAATGACTTGAAAGGCCCGTTATGCTCGGTGCCATTGCCGGTGATATGATCGGCTCGATTTACGAGTATGCCGACCCGCCGCCAGATGGTTTTCCGCTGTTCAAAAAGGAATCGACTTATACCGACGACACGGTGATGACCATCGCGGTGGCTGATTGGCTGTTGTCGGGTGGCACAGTGGGGCCCTGTCTTCGCCGCTGGGCCCGACGCTATCCTGACGCTGGATACGGCGACCGGTTCCAAACCTGGGCTCAGGCTGATGAGGCCCCGCCGCTGAACAGCTATGGAAACGGATCGGCGATGCGGGTCTCGCCGGTGGCCTGGATTGCCAAGACCGATAGGCAATGCCTGACGCTGGCCCGAGAGTCGGCCAGGCCCAGTCATGGTCACCCTGAAGGCATCAAAGGGGCGCAGGCGGTGGCCCTGGCCCTATGGATGGCCCGGGATGGCACGAACAAGAAATCCATCCGTGCCCGGATCCAAAAAAAATTCGGCTACGACCTCTCGACCAGTGTCGCCGCCATTCGCACCGACTACGGCTATGATGTGACCTGCCAGGGCAGCGTGCCCCAGGCCCTGGTTTGTGCCTTGGAAGCGGAAAGCTATGAGCAGGCGGTGCGCAACGCTGTCTCTCTGGGGGGCGATGCCGATACGCTCGCCTGCATGGCCGGGGGAGTTGCGGAGTGCCTGTACGGGCTGCCCAAGGAGGTTGGCCAGGAAGTTCGGGCACGACTGGACAAGGACCTGGCCCGCGTTGTTGACCGGTTTATCGCTCGATACGGGCGTCCCACCCTTGGCCGCCGCCTTCGCTCCCTGTTCACGTCGTCTTGAAGCCCCGTGACCGGCGGAATGGGGTAGGATGCCCCATGCCCATGATCATTGCCCTGATGGTGCTATTGTTGGTCTCACCCGCCCTGGCCGATCCTTTGGCCTGGAAAGGCGAATGGCCACGCACGGATTTCACCAGATATTCCATTGATTACAAAGAGATCCGCTCCGGCGGGCCGCCCAAGGATGGTATTCCGGCCATTGATCGGCCCCATTTCGTCAATGTTTCGGCGGTGCGGGGATTGCCGGGGACCGAGCCGGTCATTGGTCTGAAGCTCAACGGGGACGCCCGGGCCTATCCTCTGCGCATCCTCATGTGGCACGAGATTGTCAATGACACGGTGGGGACTACGCCGGTGGCGGTGACCTTCTGTCCCCTGTGCAATTCCGGGATCGTTTTCGATCGCCGGCTGGAGGGGCGGGAACTGGATTTCGGCACGACCGGCAAGCTGCGTCATTCCGACCTGGTGATGTACGACCGCCAGACCGAATCCTGGTGGCAGCAGTTCGTCGGCGAAGGAATCGTCGGCAAGATGACTGGCAAGAAACTGAAGATTCTGCCCGCGCGGCTGGAATCCTTCGACCAATTCCGCAAGCGTCATCCATTCGGCAAAGTACTGGTCCCGGAGAATCCCCGCGCCCGGGATTACGGACGCAATGCCTATGCGGGTTATGACACTCTTGATCGACCCTGGCTCTATGACGGCGAGATGCCCGATGGGATTGAGCCTTTGGCCCGGGTGGTGGCGGTGGGAGACCGGGCCTGGAGTCTGGCATTGATCCGCGAAAAAGGCCAACTGACCGACGGTGATTTTCGGCTCAGGTGGAATCCGGGGCAGAATTCGGCCCTGGATTCCAAGACCATCGCCGAGGGCCGCGACGTGGGTTCGGTGGTGGTCGAGATGCGGCGCGCGGAGGGTTGGCAGGACGTGCCTTATCACGTGGCCTTTGCCTTTGCCTTTCATGCCTTTCATCCAGATGCGAAAATCACCACTCGATAACTGGAAATCATGGTACCGTCCGCGCCGATTCTGATGAAGGAGCGGACCATGACCGGAGATTTCGTTCCCGCCGTATGCCCCCACGATTGTCCCAGCGCCTGCGCCTTGGAAGTGGAGCGCTTGGAACCGACGGAAATCGGCCGGGTACGCGGCGCCGTGGACAATCCCTATACGGACGGCGTGCTCTGCGCCAAGGTCAACCGCTATCGCGAGCGGACCCATCATCCCGACCGGCTGACCGAGCCGCTGAAGCGTGTTGGACCCAAGGGGGAGGGCGCCTTCGAGCCCATTTCCTGGGACGTGGCCCTGGATACCGTCGCGGCGGCTTTCCAAAAGGCCAGCGAGACCCAAGGGCCGGAATCGGTCTGGCCCTATTTCTACGCCGGCACCATGGGGATCATTCAGAGGAAGGGCATCCTGCGACTGCGCCGGTTGATGGGCTATTCGCAGATGGCGCGGACCATCTGTGCCTCGGTGAGCGGCGCCGGGCTGAATGCCGGACTGGGGATCGGCAAGGGCATTGACGGCCTGGAGATGGCCGAATGTGACCTGGCGGTCTTTTGGGGCACCAATCCGGTTTCCACGCAGATTCAGGCCATGCAGTTGGCCCTGGCGGCGAAAAAGGAAAGGGGCGCGCCCCTTGTGACCGTCGATCCCTACCGCACCCGCACCGCGGCTTTGTCGGACATGCACCTGATGCCGCGACCCGGCACCGACGGCGCCCTGGCCTGTGCGACGATGCATGTGCTGTTCCGCGATGGATTGGCGGACCGGGAGTACCTGGAGCGGATGACCGATTTTCCGGCGGATCTGGAACGCCATCTGGAAAGCCGCTCGCCTGAGTGGGCGGCGGCGATCACCGGCCTCGAAGCGACCGAGATCGAGGCCTTCGCCCAACTCTATGGACGGACCAAGAAGAGCTTCCTGCGTCTCGGCAACGGCTTCACCCGCCAACGCAACGGCGCCGCCAATTTGCACGCGGTGACCTGCCTGCCAGCCATCACCGGCGCTTGGCAGCACAAGGGCGGCGGGCTGCTGATGAGCAGCGGCGCGGCGTTCTCCCTCAACGTCGACCGGGTCGAGGGTCTGGATCAACCGGACAAACCGGCGCGGATCTTGGATATGAGCCGTATCGGCGATGTGTTGTTGGGGGATACCGAAGCCTTATGTGGCGGCCCGCCGGTTACCGCCATGTTGATGCAGAACGTCAATCCGGCGGCGGTGGCGCCTGAACTGGACAAGGTCCGAGCGGGACTGGCGCGGGAGGACCTGTTCCTCTGTGTCCACGAACAATTCTTGACCGATACGGCAAAAATGGCTGATATCGTCCTGCCCGCCACCAGCTTCGTCGAGCATGACGATATCTATACTTCCTACGGGCATTGCTATTTGCAGGCTTCGAGACAGATTATCGAGCCGGTGGGCGAGAGCCGCAGCAATCACCGGGTCATCGGCGGTCTGTTATCCCGATTGGGCGCGGACCATCCCTCCAACGCCATGAGTGCCGAAGACCTGGCGGACTTGGTGCTCAAGGATTCCGGACAACAAAATGGCTTGGATGGTGTGACCAAAGACCGTTGGGTCGATTGCCGGGAATCCTTTGAAGATGGCCATTTTCTCAACGGATTCGGACATCCAGACGGCAAGTTTCGGTTTGCCCCCAAATGGGATGAGATCGGACCCGACCATGCGGCCATGCCGCGCCTGCCCGATCATATGGATGTGTTAGAGAAAACCGACGACAGTCATCCATTCCGATTGGTGACCGCCCCGGCACGCAATTTTCTCAACAGCTCCTTTAGCGAGACCGAAACCAGCCGCAAGGCTGAAAAACGCCCGACGTTGCTCATCCATCCCGAAGACTGTGCGGTCTTGTCATTGGAGGAGGGGAGCCGGGTGCGGCTAAGTAACAAACGAGGCGAGGTAACACTTCACGCCAAGCCGTTCGACGGCCTGCAACAAGGTGTGGTGGTGGTGGAAAGCATCTGGCCCGCGTCAGCCTTCGAGGATGGTCGGGGGATCAATACACTGGTCGGCTCCGATCCCGTTCCTCCGGCTGGCGGCGCGGCCTTTCACGACATTGCAATCAAGGTGGAAAAACTGGCATGAGCAAGGCGCATATCATCGTACTTGGCAACGAAAAGGGCGGCAGTGGCAAGTCGACCACGGCGGTCCATCTGGTGGTCTCCCTCTTGCGTCTGGGTAAATCCGTGGCGACGCTGGATGCCGATCTGCGTCAGGGAACGCTGAGCCGCTATCTGGAAAACCGGGCCGCCTTTACCGAAGCCAATGGCCTGCCTCTGCCTTTACCGACCCATGTGCGGCTAACCGAGGACAGCGATTTCGAGGCCGACCTGACAGGCCTCGCCGCCGAGCATGACGTGGTGCTGGTGGACTGCCCGGGCCATGATACGGAGATTTCGCGCCTCGCCCATGCCCATGCGGATACCCTGATCACGCCGCTCAATGACAGTTTCATTGATCTGGATGTGCTGGCCCGCGTGTCCGCCGATGCCCACAAGGTGCTGGGTCTGAGCCACTATGCCGAGATGGTTTGGGAGCAGCGCAAGCGGCGGGCCATGGCCCGTGGCAATCCCATCGATTGGATCTTGCTGCGCAACCGGCTTAGTCATCTGGATGCCCGAAACAAACGCGACGTGGGCCGTATTCTGGAGGGCCTGGAGAAGCGGCTGGGCTTTCGCCAAGTTCCGGGCTTCGGCGAGCGGGTGATCTTTCGAGAGCTGTTCCCCAAGGGTCTGACCCTGCTTGATTTGAAAGAATCCCAAGAAGGAAACCTGACCCTGTCGCATGTTGCCGCGCGGCAGGAAGTACGGGCGATTGTGGAAGCTTTGAATCTCTAACCACCGGACGGTAGCCTATTTGTACAACTTAAGTAGAATGAACGGAGTATCCCGTAAGGATTCCCCTCCAGAGAGGATCGCGTGAGTCTACTATCCACCCTGACCTATACGAACTATCTGTTGCTGGTCATCCTGTGGGCGGCCATCTTGGGTCTGTACATGCGTCATTTGCGCAAGCAGGCCAAGGTGGGGCGGACGGTCAAGCTGCTGCTGATTATCCTCACCATCGATGCCTTTAGGACATTGTTTGAAAGCATCTATTTCGGGGTCAACCGTAGCGCGGACGTCGGGATCTTCCCTTATTGGCTGGGAGAAGTTCTCGATAAGCCGCATTTCATTGTCATCCCAAAGCTGGTCAATCTTGGCGCGGCCCTGTTGGTTCTGTTCGTTCTGCTGCGCAGGTTCTTGCCGACTCTTTTTGCCGAACAAATGGAAAATGAGGCTCTGATCACGCAACAGCAACGGGAGATCGCGGCGCGCCAGAAAATCGAAAAAGCCTTGATGGAGGAAAAACGCAAGGCCGAGGAATACCTGCATGTGGCCGGAGTCATGCTCATCGCCTTGGATCCCAATGGGCGGCTGACCATGGCCAACCGTATGGCCAGGGAGATCCTCGGATATGAGGAACTGGAGCTGCTTAACAAAGAATGGTTTGATCTGATTCCCGAAACGGAACGCTCGATTGTCCGGGATATGTACCGCGCCATGATCGAGCGCAGCGAGATGAGCGCCCCCCATTACCGCAACGCCGTTATGACCAAATCAGGGGAAAGGCGGATCATTGAGTGGCACAATATCTTTGTGCGCGATGGCGTCGGCCGGATCACCGGAATCCTTAGTTCGGGGAACGATGTCACCGAACTGGTGGAAATGGAGCAAGTAAACCGGGCGCTTAATCTGCGCAATCGACAAATCCTCTCGGCGGCGGGCGAGGGGATTGTCGGGCTGGAGGCGGATGGCTGCATTGGCTTCGTCAATCCGGCGGCCTGCAAGGCCTTTGGGCGCAGCGAAGCGGCTCTTGTGAACCAGCCATTCTCCCATCTGATTTGTGAAGCGCCCGAGGACGAGCGGGCGCAACCCAAGGCGAGCCAACGCTGTGCTCTTTTGGAAACCTTGGCGGACGGTCGTGTCATGCGGGCGGAAGACGAGACCTTTTGGCGCGGCGATGGGGCCTCTTTCCCGGTAGAATATGTTTGTGCGCCGATCATCGAGGGAGGAACCTTGACCGGCGCGGTTTTGGTGTTCCGGGATATCGGGCGGCGCAAAGCCATCGATATGGAACTGCGCCGCTCCAATCAAGAACTACAACAGTTCGCCTATGTGGCTTCCCACGACCTCCAGGCCCCCCTCCGCATGATTTCCAGCTATTTGAAACTGTTGTCGCGGCATGATGGGGGGCAATTGGACGAGAATGGTCGAGAGTATCTGGACCATGCCGTCGAAGGAGCCGGGCGCATGGACGGGTTGATCCGGGATCTGCTCGATTACTCCCGTGTCTCCACGCAAGGCCAGCCGATGGACGCGGTATCTCTAAACGACGTGGTGGACAGCGCGTTGACAACCCTGCGACTGGCCATCCAGGACCGAGGGGCTGAGGTTTCAGCGGATGATCTTCCGGTGGTGTGCGGTGATCAAGGGCAGTTGGTCCGCCTTTTCCAGAACCTGATCGACAATGCGTTGAAATACACACCTGAAGACCGGATTCCACAGGTCCAGATATCTCCAGCCCGGCGCACCGACAAATGGATCATCTCCGTCGCGGACAACGGCATCGGCATTGATGAACCGCATTTGGAGTCCGTGTTCGGTATTTTCCGCCGTCTCCATGCCCCGGGAGAGTTCGCGGGCAACGGGATTGGACTGGCGGTCTGCAAGCGTATCGTGGAACGCCACGAAGGAACCATCTGGGTGACATCCGAACCCGGTCGGGGATCGACCTTTCACTTTACCCTGCCGGTTTATCATGCTGTGGAGGCGGGAAAATGAGTGCCAAGGTTCCCGACTCCCATCCCGGGGGAGGCTCGGTGGAAAGCTTTCTTGATCATTTGTCCTCGGTGCCGCAACGGCGCTCGGATGGGGCGCTGGGGCGTCTGATGTTCGCCATGGATGCCACCGCCAGCCGTCAACCGACCTGGGACCGGGCGGTTTCCATCCAAGCCGAGATGTTCAAGGCCGCCGAACAAGTGGGCGGTCTGGAGATACAGTTGGTCTTTTATCGCGGATTTGGCGAGTTCAAAGCCAGTCCGTGGCTTGCCGATCCGACCAGGTTGGCCCATATGATGTCCAAGGTCTCCTGCCTGGCGGGAGGCACGCAAATCCGAAAGGTCTTGCGCCATGCGGTCAATCAGGCCGAGGCGGGATCTGTGAACGCCCTGGTTTTCGTCGGGGATTGCTTGGAGGAAGATGTGGACGCCTTGGGAGACGTGGCCGGAAAATTGGGCGTGCTCGGCGTGCCCGCTTTCTTGTTTCGCGAGGGAGCCGATCCGGTGGCGGCCTTCGGATTCGATCAAGTGGCCAAGCTGACCGGCGGGGCGAGTCTGGAATTCGACCCCAACAGCCCGCGCATGCTGGCGGACCTGCTCAAGGCCGTGGCGATCTTTGCTGCCGGCGGCCACCGCGCTCTTGATGATTTGGCCAAGGTGGAGGGCGGTGAAATGCTGCGCCTGACTCGGTCTTTCGGCGGTTCGAGGGACTGAGGCAACCATGTTACATATGCTGATTCTCGGACTGGCGCTGTTGGTCGTCGTTATGCTGGTATTGCGCTGGTACACGGGAGCGGATACCGCACAGCTCGTGAGCCTGCTCAAACGCGCCGGAATCGGCTTTGGCGTCGGTGCGTTGCTATTCATGGTGCTGACCGGGCGGTTGGCCTGGATGTTCGCGCTGTTGCCCTTGCTGGTTCCCTTGCTGCTGCGGGGCCGGAGCTTTTTTCAGCAGGCCAAGGCCTTTCGTCGCATGGCCTCGGCGGCGGCGGGGGGAAGCGGCGCCCGGCCTGGTCAACGCTCGGAGGTGGAAACCCGGTTTCTGCGCATGACGCTGGATCATGCCAGCGGGGAACTGGACGGCGACATCAAGGAAGGCCCGATGAAGGGGCGACAATTGTCGAGTTTGGGATTGGAGCAATTGCTCGAATTGCTCCGATTGTGCCAGACTGAAGACGATGAATCGGCAAAGCTTTTGGAAGCCTACCTGGATCGTGCCCGCACCGGGGACTGGCGGGCGCGATATCAGGAAAAAGGATCCCGCCGCGATACCGGTACCGGCTTTTCCGATGCCATGGATCGGGATGAGGCGGCGCGGATCTTGGGGGTGGCGCCCGGTGCTTCCATGGCGGAAATCAAGGCGGCCTATCACAGGTTGATTACCGCCGTGCATCCCGATCATGGGGGGTCGGACTATCTGGCGGCGAAAATCAACCGGGCAAAAGACGTGCTGCTCGGCCATTGAACGGATTGGGGCAGACCATGAAATCGAGAGCATCCTGGGGACTCGTTGCTGCACTGACTTTCGCACTGACGACAGCAGGTAAGGTCATGGCCGCCCCGCTGCCTTGTGACGCGGGCGTCTATTTGGATCAGCATCGCAAGGCGGTGTCTCTGTTCGAAAAAAAGAAATTCAAACAGGCCTATGATTTGTGGCAGCCCCTGGCCGAGGTCGGGTTCCCTCCGGCCCAGGCGCGCATGGGGTTTGTCTTTGCCAAGGGACTCGGCACCAAGAAGGACCTGGGCAAAGGCTTGTTTTGGTCGCTGATAGCCGCTGCCAACCATGACCGGAACGGGCGGGGGATTGCCGAGAAAATCCTGAGCAGCATGAAAAAGGATGTCGCGGCGAAGATTAGCGGCGAGGCCAAGGCCTGGACTCCCGATCTGCGATCCTGTCAACGCACCAAGGTCACTCCGATCAAGCGGCTCGGGTCCCATGAAGCCATCCTGGGCAGTGGTGTCCGGGTGGTTCTCGATCCCAAATTGTCTGATCAATCCATTGAAGGAATCTTCGGATTTCTCGAGCAGATTGATGGGGCCATTCAAAAGGACCATCCAAAACTGCGGCCTTATGTGGCGCTGATTGACCGGATGGACTATTTCGCCGTGCCCGAAGACCCTTTCGACCGATACGTGGGCTGGGCCCCGGACAAGGACAAGCATGTGCTGCAACTGTCCACGGGGGTTTTCATGGATGACAATCCCAACTTCATGATTTCGGCCATTGTGATGGAAACACGCCGTCGAATTTATGCGCTGCTGCCCCAATCCTATTTCGACGACCCGTTGGTTCGAACGCACAAGGGCATTCGTCTGGTTGGATCTATCTATGACGATGTGAAGAACGAAAAGTTTTACAAGATGGCCGCCAAGGCCATTGATCGGGGCGCAAAGTTGCCCAAGCGAGAAGCGGCGGCGCTCGCTGCCGTGGACGAAATTCGCTATAACCCGCAATCCAAACATTTCCATAAAACCGGTCGTATTGACGCCACAGGCGGATATTTCATGAAGGGGATCGGTGGGCCGGATAAGCGGGTGATTACTGTCCGCCGCGAAGCTCGATGGGCTAGCCCGGCTAGTTGGTTGTTGCTGTTCGTGCACGAAGGCACCCATATCCTGCAACAGGAAAAGGCGGAGTCCCACGAGCGCAAAATTGCCGCCGCCGCGGGAACCGCAACCATGAAAGACTATGTCCGTCGGTGGCGCGAAGGGGTGGAGCACAAGGGTCGCAACGTGAATGACATGAGCTTCGAATGCGAAGCGACGGAAAATGAGATCCGTGCGGCCAAGGCACTTGGATTTCCCGCGACGCTACTCAAAAGCTCCGGCTATCTCCATCTTTGCGACAAGGCCAAGAAAATGATGGTGAAATGGTCCGATGAGCGTCGCGCTCAATCAAAGAAAAACGCGCACTGATATGGCGGCCTTTTGTCCCACGTTTCATTTTTGAGCAAGCTCTGTCCACTGCTTGCAGGCGACAGCCGCCTGTGGCACAACAACACCCTGTATTAATTCTCGCTGGTTACCATTTATTCCGAATGAGGGGGTCATTCATGTCCAAGCCTGTGCGCAAGGCCATTTTTCCGGTCGCGGGGTTGGGAACCCGATTCTTGCCCGCCACCAAGGCCATGCCCAAGGAAATGTTGACCATTGTTGACAAGCCCTTGATCCAATATGCCGTCGAAGAAGCCATGGAAGCGGGGATCGAACAGATCATCCTGGTCTCGGGGCGCGGCAAGACCTCCATGTCGGACCACTTTGATCATTCCTATGAACTGGAACAGACTCTGCGGGCCCGGGGCAAGACCGAGGCCCTCAAGTCGGTGACCGAATGGCTGCCCAAGCCCGGTCAGGTGACGGTGATGCGCCAACAAGAACCTCTGGGGTTGGGCCATGCGGTCTGGTGCGCACGCAACATGATCCTTGATGAGCCCTTTGCCGTTCTGTTGGCCGATGACATGATCCTATCGAAGCCGGGTTGCCTGAAGCAGATGGTCGAGGCCTTCAATGAAACGGGCGGCAACATGGTTGCCGTGGAGGAAGTCCCGCACGAAAATACCAGCCGCTACGGTATCCTCAATCCGGTCGAAGACGACGGCAAAACCGTTCGAGCCCAGGGGCTGGTGGAAAAGCCCGATCCCAGTGTGGCACCATCCAATCTGGCGATTATCGGGCGCTATATCCTCCAGCCGGACGTGATGGTCGAGTTGGAGCGCCACGAGCGCGGCGCCGGGGGGGAAATCCAACTGACCGATGCCATGGCGCGGACCATCGACCGGATTCCATTCCATGGGCTGCGCTTCGATGGGCGACGATTCGATTGCGGCAGCAAGGAGGGCTTCGTGCAGGCCAACGTGGCCTATGCCCTCAACCGCCCTGATCTGCGCAATCGGGTCATGAATTCGCTCCAAGAGTTTTGTCGGCTCGAAAGCGACAACTAAGAAATTCCATTGATGACTTAAGCTAAGGGGAAAAGCACATGCATGTCACGATGATCGGCACCGGCTATGTGGGTTTGGTGTCCGGGGCCTGTTTCTCGGAATTCGGCCACGAGGTGATCTGCGTCGATAAGGACGCTTCCAAAATCGAGCGTCTGCTCAAGGGCGAAATTCCCATCTACGAGCCGGGCCTTGAAGATCTGGTGGCCCGCAATGTGGAAGCCGGGCGGCTGTCTTTTACCTTGGATCTGGCCGAAGGCATGAAGAATGCTGATGCGGTGTTTATCGGTGTCGGCACCCCAAGTCGTCGTGGTGATGGTCATGCGGATCTGTCTTATGTCTATGCCGCGGCCAAGGAAATCGCCGAGAACATGAACGGCTATACGGTGGTCGTCGATAAATCCACCGTGCCCGTGGGTACCGGCGACGAAGTGGAACGGATCATCCGAGAGACTCGTCCGGATGCCGATTTCGATGTCCTTTCCAATCCGGAATTCCTCCGCGAAGGCTCGGCCATCGAGGATTTCATGCGCCCTGACCGGGTGGTCATCGGTGCCGAGTCCGAACGCTCCAAGGACGTAATGCGCGAGCTCTATCGCCCGCTGTATTTGCGTGAGACCCCCATCGTCTTCACCACCCGCCGGACGTCTGAGTTGATCAAGTATGCCGCCAATACCTTCCTGGCCGCCAAGATCACCTTTATCAACGAAATCGCCGATCTGTGCGAGAAAGTCGGCGCCGACGTGCAGGCGGTGGCCAAGGGCATCGGCCTGGACGGTCGCATTGGCGGCAAGTTCCTACATGCCGGTCCCGGCTATGGCGGGTCGTGCTTCCCCAAGGATACCCGGGCGCTGGTCCATACGGCGCAGGATTACGATAGCCCGCTGACCATCATCGAGACCGTGGTCAAGGTCAATGACGATCGCAAGCGCAAGATGGCCGACAAGATCATCGCCGCCGCCGGTGGCTCCATCGAGGGAAAAACCATCGGTATTCTTGGTCTGGCCTTTAAGCCCAACACCGACGACATGCGCGAAGCCCCGGCCCTGGATATCGTTCCGGCGTTGCTGGAAGCCGGTGCCAAGGTCAAGGTCTATGACCCGGAAAGCATGGGAGAGGCCCGTGAGTTGATGACCCAGGACGGCATCGAGTGGTGCGACGATACCTACGACGTAATCGAGGGTGCCCATGTGCTCAGTTTCCTCACGGAATGGAACCAGTTCCGCGCCCTGGACTTTGATAAGGTCAAGAAGATGATGGCCGAGCCGGTGATCGTCGATCTGCGCAACATCTATACGCTGGTCGATCTGTCCGAGTTGGGCTTCGACTATCACTGCATCGGCCAAGCCTCGCGTCTGCGAAAGTAACCCGACCACGCGCCTAGGCCAGTAATCAGTACAAGCAGTACCGCATACCAGGAGGATCCGGGATGAGCATTCGAACCGTCGCCACCACGCCGTTCGAGGGGCAAAAGCCCGGAACCTCCGGTCTGCGCAAAAAGGTCAAGGTCTTCCAGCAGGAACACTATCTGGAGAACTTCATTCAGGCCTGGTTTGATACCCTGGAGGGCTTCAAGGGCCAAACCCTCGTGGTCGGCGGCGATGGACGCTATTACAACCGCCAAGCCGTGCAGTGCATCCTCAAGATGGCCGCAGCCAATGGTGTCGGGCGGGTGCTGGTGGGCCAGGGGGCCATTCTATCGACCCCCGCCGCTTCCTGCGTGATCCGCAAGCACCATGCCTTTGGTGGCTTCATCCTCTCGGCCAGCCACAATCCCGGCGGCCCGGACGAAGATTTCGGCATCAAGTACAACATCACCAACGGTGGTCCGGCGCCGGAAAAAGTTACCGAAGCCGTCTTCGCCCGCACCGAGATCATCGACAGCTACAAAATTCTCGAGGTCGAGGACCAGGACCTGGACCATGTGGCCTCGCATCGGTTAGGTGATATGACCGTCGAGGTCATTGATCCAGTGGAAGACTACGCCGAATTGATGGAACAATTGTTCGATTTCCCGGCGCTCAAGAATATGTTTGCCAATGGCTTTCGCATGAGTTTCGACGCCATGAATGCGGTGACCGGACCCTATGCCACCGAGATCCTTGAAGGCCGCCTGGGCGCCCCCCGCGGCACGGTGATCAACGGCGTGCCCCTGGAAGACTTCGGCGGTGGCCATCCCGATCCCAATCTCAAGCATGCTCACGAGTTGGTGGACATCCTGTTTGCCGACGACGCTCCGGATTTCGGCGCCGCCTCTGATGGCGATGGCGATCGCAACATGGTGCTGGGCAATAATTTTTTCGTCACCCCCAGCGACAGCCTGGCGGTGTTGGCTGCCAATGCGACTCTGATCCCGGGCTATAAAGATGGCATTGCGGGCGTGGCGCGCTCCATGCCCACCAGTGCCGCCGCCGACCGGGTGGCCGCGGAACTGGGCCTGAACTGCTACGAAACGCCCACCGGATGGAAGTTCTTCGGCAACCTGCTGGACGCGGGCAAGGCGACCTTCTGCGGCGAGGAGAGCTTCGGCACGTCCTCGGACCATGTGCGCGAAAAAGACGGTCTCTGGGCGGTATTGGCCTGGATGAACGTGCTGGCGGCGCGCCCCGGCGAATCCGTGGCACAGATCGTCCAAGGGCACTGGGAGAAATTCGGCCGTAACTACTACAGCCGCCACGACTATGAAGCCATCGACTTAACCGCCGCCAACGGCCTGATGGAGCACCTGCGCGCCAAGATCGCCGGTCTCGCCGGTCAGACTCTCGGAATCCACCCGGTGGCCGCCGCCGATGATTTCACCTACATCGACCCGGTGGACGGCTCTGTCAGTGCCCAGCAGGGCATCCGCATTATCTTCGAAGACGGCTCGCGCATTGTCTATCGCCTGTCCGGCACCGGCACCGAAGGCGCCACCCTGCGCGTCTACATCGAACGCTACGCCGCCCACCAGGCCGACCAGGCCCTGGACACCCAGGAGGCCCTGGCGGACTTGATCCAATTGGCCGAGGATATGGCGGAGATCGAAGCGCGGACGGGAAGGGCGGAGCCGACCGTGATTACGTGAGGGGGTATTTATAAGAAGGCCCCCCGCATCCTAGATCACGTCGTGTTTGATCGGATTCGATCAAACATGAAAAACGTGATCGATTCCAATAAGGTCGCGCGTGTCTAGCGGGTCCGATTGGACCCGACACGCGCTAGGACCTCCCGCCTTCGCCCATAGGAGATTCACATGTCCCACGTTCGTTTCATTCTTCTCGCCTTGATCATCCTGCTCGGTCAGGCGAACGCTGCCATGGCGGGGGAAATCCATACCTCCAACGGGGTGGCCATCGACGGCTATGATCCGGTGGCCTATTACACCGAAGGCAGGCCCATGGAAGGCGCCAAGGATTTCACATGGGAATGGAAAGGCGCCGACTGGCGCTTCGCCAGTGCTGAAAATCGCGACCTGTTCAAGGCCGATCCGGAGAAATACGCGCCGCAATATGGCGGCTATTGCGCTTGGGCGGTCAGCCACGGCTATACCGCCGGCACCGACCCGGATGCCTGGATGATCGTCGAGGGCAAGCTGTACCTGAACTATTCCCCCCACGTTCAGCGCCGCTGGAAAGTGGAAAAGGAAAACAACATCAGCAATGCCGACCAAAACTGGATCATGTTGCAGGCGCGGCTGAAGAATTGAGGCTCGGGCGCCCTTCGAGACCCCTTCGGGGCGCCTCAGGGCAACAAAGATGTCGCGGGCGGACAGCCTTATCCCCAGGGGTGAACGGCACGAGCCTCCAAGAGGAGGGCGTCGTATCCACCGCATGCCATCCCGTCAGAGCAGATAGACCACCAGGAACACCGCCAGCAGCACCATCACCACCAGCCCCATGGTGCCGGACGACCAGGTGCGGCCGAGGACGGCATATTCAGCGGTAAGACCCTCGCCGAACATGGAGCCGGCGGCAGAGACCGTCTTGATCGCCTTCCAATAGGCATCGGTGATCCGCACGGCAAAGGCCTTGGCGACACGGAACAGGGCCATGCCGAAGGTGCGGTAGAACCAGTCGAAGTCCAAGGTCAGGGTCAAGGTGCGCTTCATCAGCGGCAGCAGTACGAAGAAAGCGAAGCCGGAGAATAACAGCAGTTCCAGCATGTTAACCACATGGGCGCCGGTATAGGGCTCGTAATTCACCGGGAACGGCAGGATGGCATAAAGCGGCCCGGGCATGACGCCGAGGAAGATACACAAAAAGGCAAAGAACACCATGGCCGCACGCATGTTCCAAGGCGGATCCGGCGGGCGGATGCCGCGGTCCTTTTGGAAGAACACGAACCAGGGGAACTTGATGCCCGCATGCAGGAACACACCCGCCGAGGCGGCGGTCAGCAACAGCCAGGCAAACATCATATGCTCGTTGGCCGCGCCCTGGGAAATCATCGACTTGGATATGAAGCCGGAGGTCCAGGGGAACGACGAGATGGCCAGGGCTCCGATGGTGCCGCAGACCATGGTCAACGGCATGGATTGGAACAGCCCGCCCAGGTCGGTACATTTTCGCCGTCCGTCCGGGAATTCCTCGTCACGGGTCATGTACAGTACCGAGCCCGCGCTCATCAGCAAAAGGGCCTTGTAGATGATATGGGCAAAGGCATGGGCGGCGGCGCCATTGAGCGCCATCTCGGTGCCGATGCCGATACCGGTGATCATGAAGCCCACCTGGTTGACGATGGAGTAGGCCAAAATGCGCCGCATGTCGTTTTCCAACAGCGCATAGATGATCCCATAGAAGATCATGTAGAGACCCACATAGACCAGGATCTCCTCGCCCGGGAAGCCGCGAATGAGCACGTAGACGGCGGTCTTGGTGGTGAAGGCCGAGAGAAACACCGTGCCGCTCCAGGAGGCCTCGGGATAGGCGTCCGGCAGCCAGGCCGACAGGGGCGGCGCGCCCGCATTGATGATAAAGCCGATCAGGATCATCGCCGTGGCGAAGCTGTTGGCTTCCATGGCGGTGAAGGCTATGGAGCCTACCTCCATCACATGGGCGACGATGCCGACCATCAGCACCACGCCGCCCAACAGGTGAACCATCACATAGCGCATGGAGGCCTTGTAGGCGCTGTCGGTGCCCGCCGACCAGATGACCACGGTAGAGGCCACGGCCATGATTTCCCAGAATACGAAGACGGTAATAAGGTCGCCCGCCAATGCCACGCCCACCGCCGATCCGGCATAGGCATAAGCGGCGGTGAGTTCATGGATTTTGTCCTGGTTGAGCGCATACAAGGCGCCCGCGAAGGCCATCAGGGTGAAAATGGTACCGAAAAGGCGTGACAACGCATCGGCCTGCACCGGCACGATCTCGTACTCCAGGAACGGATAAGCGGCGCCCGGACCATCGGCGACACCCCAGACCATGGCCATGGCCAACAAGGGCAGGGCGAGCATGTAGGAGGTCCGCATCCAGCCCTTGGGCATCAGCGGCAGCAGGAAGGCGCCGAGAGCCAGCACCAGTCCGGGCGGGAAGGTCACGTCAGTCATCATAATAGGTGTCCTTCCGCTTCAGGAACACGGCCAGGCCCTTGGCAAAGATCACCATGGCGGCGCAGGTCAGGAAGCCGTACCAGGCATTGAAGCCGAACCAGCCATCGATACCGAAATGAGGATGCGGATGAATAAACAGTTCCGCCAGGACCAACAGGACCAGCAGAATAATGCCGCCAATCCACAGCTTGCGGATGGTCGCGGGACGGACCAGCCAGTGCAGTTTGTCCGGAGCTTGTTCGGTCATGGCCTTATCCTCCGATCAGCATCTTGGCCAGGTCCATGGGCACCTGCGGCCAGAGGAACAGGACCACTGTCCCGGCGGCGGTGAAGGTCAGCGCCAACACCATGGGCAGCGGGGCCTCGCCGTGGTCGTCGTGATGGTCATGGTGATCATCGTGATGGTCGTCTTCAGTTTCCGCATCCGGCGGCATATCTTCTTCCGGGTCCAGCGGCACCGGGATCTCTTTTTCCGGCGGCGACAGGAAGAAGGCGCGATAGACAATGGGCAGGAAATATCCGGCATTGAGCAGGGTCGACAAAATCACCGCCACCACGGCGATCATCTGTTCGGCCTGCAAGGCGCCTTGCAGGATATACCATTTGGACGTGAAGCCCGCCGTCGGCGGCACGCCGATCATGGACAAGGAACCAATGGCGAAGGCGGTCATGGTCCAGGGCATCTTGCGGCCGATGCCGTTGAGTTGGCTGATCTCGGTCTTATGGGCGGCGACCATGATGGCACCGGCACAGAAAAACAAAGTGATCTTGCCCAGGGCATGCATGGCGATATGCATGCCGCCCCCCACCACGCCCAACGGCGTCACCAGCATCGCTGCCAGGACGATGTAGGACAGCTGCGAGATGGTCGAATAGGCCAGCCGGGCCTTCAGGTTGTCCTTGGTCATGGCCACCATGGAAGCGACCAGGATGGTGAAGATGGCGAAGTACTGAATCCACTCCGACGACCCCAGGCGCAGCAGGAAGTCCGTGCCGAAAATGTAGACGGTGATCTTCAGGACGGTGAACACACCGGCTTTCACGACCGCCACCGCGTGCAGCAAGGCCGAAACCGGGGTCGGTGCGACCATGGCGGCGGGCAGCCAGCGGTGGAAGGGCATCACGGCGGCCTTACCAATACCGAACACATAGAGACCCAGCAGCACCCAGATAATGCTGTCGGGCGCCTTGCCTTCGAGAATGCCGCCGGGGGTGAAGTCCAGGGTTCCGGCGAACACCCAGGTGGCGATGATGCCGAGCATCTGGAACAGCACCGAGGTACCGATCAAAATGCCCAGGTAGATCCGCCCCGAGCGCTTGGCGTTCTCAGTCCCGTGATGAGCAACCAACGGGAAGGTGGAGACCGTCAGGACCTCGTAAAACAGGAACAAAGTCAACATGTTGCCCGAGAAGGCGACGCCGATGGCCGAGGAAATGGCAATGGCGAAACAGATATAGAACCGGGTCTGGTTGAGCTCGTGATGACCGCGCATATAGCCCATGGCGTAGATCGTGGTGACAATCCACAGGCCCGAGGCCACCATGGCGAAGATCATGCCCAGGGGCTCGACGGTGAAGGTGATGGTCAGTCCCGGCATCATCTCCAGCAAGGTGACCGAAGGTCTTGCCCCGGCCATTACCGGATCAAGCAGCGACAACACCACCGTGAAGGTGATCATGCCGGTGATGATGATGATGGTTTCGCGGAGATTGGGGTTCTTGTCTCCGGCCATGCTGATGAGCGGAATGGCGGCCAGCGGCAGACCCACGGCCAGCAGGATCAGGGCTTCCATCATGGCGCGCCTCCGATCAGCAGTTTGGCTGCATTTTCGGCCACCGCCAGGGTGCCGGTTCCGTCAATGCCAAACCAGAAGGCCGCACCGGCCATGATCCACAAGGGCACCAGCATGGACATGGGGGCTTCGGATACCTTGATGGCGCCCGCGCCCTCCGGTCGGAAATAGGCCACCTCGATGACCCGCCAGATATAGATAACCGCCAGCAGCGAGGACAACAGGATCAACACGGCGATCTCCCAGCGGCCTTGCTCCAAGGCAGCGGTGACCAGCACCCATTTACTGATGAAGCCGACGGTGGGCGGCACGCCGATGAGACTCAAACCTCCGGCCACGAAGGCCCCCATGGTCCAGGGCATGCGCTTGCCAATGCCGGCCATGTCACCCAGCTTGACCGAGCCGATCTGCCAGAACACGCAGCCCAGGGCCAGGAAGATGGCGCATTTCATCAAGGCGTGGTTGAACAGGTGGATAATTCCCGCCGACAGGCCGGTCACCGACAGCAGCGAAATACCCAGCATCATGTAGCCGATCTGTGCCACCGAGGAATAGGCGAACAGCTTCTTGACGTTGCTTTGGAAGATCGCCGAGGCGGACCCCGCGAACATGGCTACCAACGCCAGCACCATTATGATGTCGGCCAGCGGGAAGCTGGTCAGCAGGGTGGTGCCGCCGAAGACGGTAAAGAAGATGCGCAGGAACACATAAACTGACACCTTGGTGGCCGTGGCGGCGACAAAGGCGGTGACCACCGAGGGCGCATAGGCATAAGCATTGGGCAGCCATTGGTGTAGCGGGAACACCGCGGCCTTCAAGGACAGCCCGATGGTCAGGAAGGCCAGGGCGGCAAGAATCGTCGTGGTGCCTTGTACGGCGGGCAGTTTCTCGGCCAGGTCGGCCATGTTCAATGTGCCGGTCATCATGTAGAGCAGGCCGATGCCGATGACATAGAAGGTGGCGCCGATGGTGCCCAGGATCAGATAACGATAGGCGGCGGTCAGCGCCCGGCGGTCCCTCGCCAGTGAAATCAGCATATAGGTGGACAGCGACGACACTTCGAGGAACACGAACAGGTTAAACACGTCGCCGGTGATGGCGATACCCAGCAGGCCAGTCAGGCAGAGCAGATAGGCGGTGTAAAACAGGTAGTGCCGGTCTTGGGGAATTTCCTTTTCCACGCTGGCCTTGGCAAAGACACCGACCACGGCGGCGATACCGCTGACGATCACCATGACGAAGGCGTTGATCAGGTCGATACGGTACTCAATGCCCCAAGGGGCCGCCCAGTCGCCGAGGGCATAGCGGATCACCCCGGTCTCCATGACCTGGAACAAGATGGCCAGGGAAATGATCAGCGAGAGAATGCTGACCACCATGGCCAGCGACCAGGCACCCAATCCGCGTCGAATGAGCACACAGACAGGGGCCGCCATCAAAGGCAGGACGATCTGCAGGGCGGGAAGATGGTGGGCGATCAAGCGTCGTTCTCCTGCTGCAAGATTTCGTCTTCCTCAATGGTCCCGTAGGCCTCGCGAATACGCACCACCAGCGCCAGTCCCAAGGCCGTGGTGGCCACGCCGACGACGATGGCGGTGAGGATCAATACATGGGGCAGGGGGTTGGAATAGGCCGTGATACCCTCTTCCAGAATGGGCGCCGTGCCGCCTTTGATCTTGGCCATGGAGATGTAGAGCACGAATACCGAGATCTGGAACACGTTCAGACCGACGATCTTTTTGATCAGGTTCTGCCGCGCCATAACCGTGTAGAGCCCAGCCATCATCAAAATGACGACGATGTAGTAATTGAAATGACCCAGCATCCCCATCAGTCGATATCCTCTTCATGGATGTCGTGACCGGCCACGTCCTGTCCGGCGAAGACGAAGAAAATGGTGGTCATAGCGGCAAAAACGGTGATGCCAACGCCCAATTCGATGACCAAAATGCCAAAATGCTGACCATGCAGCGGATCATGGGCCAGGACGGAATAGTTCAAATAGTTGCCGCCCATCAGCATGCCCGCCACGCCGGTTCCCGCATAGAGCAGCACGCCCAGTGCCAAGCTAAAGCGCCGCGCCCAAGCAGGCAGCACGATGCGGGCATTGTCGATGCCGAAGATCAGCGCGTAGAGAATGAATCCGGCGGCAAAGATCACGCCCGCCTGAAAACCGCCGCCCGGTCCGAAGTCTCCGTGGAACTGCACATAAAGGGCATAGAGGAGAATGAAAGGGATCAGTAGTTTGGCGGCGACACGCAATATGGGTTTACGGCGCATCATGTTTCTTCCTCCGGACGCTTGGTTTCGCCCCTCGGATGAGGTCTGCCGCGTCGGGGGAAGCCCAGGCCGATGCGACCGATGAGGGTCAGCACGCCGATGGCGGCGGTGAAAATCACCGTGGTTTCGCCCAAGGTGTCATAGCCGCGATAGCTGGCCAGTACCGAGGTGACGATATTGGGCGGACCCACTTCCTTGCCTGATTCGTTGACGTAGCGATCGGCCACATGATGATGGATCGGCGCGTTGGGATCGCCATAGACGGGCATATCCTTGGTGCCGTAAAGCAGCAGGCCGCCAACGGCAATGACCGTTAGCAGGGCCGGAAAGTGGATCGCCTTGCCGGGCTTTTCCTCGTGGCTGGTGAGCACCAGGGTGCCCAGCATCAACACGGTGGAAATACCCGCGCCCACGGCAGCCTCGGTAAAGGCCACGTCCACGGCATCCAGGACCACATAAAGGGCCGCTGCGAGCAAGGAATAGGTTCCCGACAACATGACCACGGCAAACAGATTGCGTAGTTGAAGAACGGCCAGGGCTCCCATGACCATCATCAGCAGCAGGACAATGTTGGCGACTTCTACGATGACGCGGCCTCCTTGTCTTTGCCGCCCGCGTCCCTTTCCAGGTCCTCGGCGGTCAGCGGCTTCTCGCCGCCATACAGAGCGGCGCGGGCCAGGGCATGGCTGGCGGTGGGGCTGGTCAGCATGATGAAGATGAAGATCAGGCCCAATTTGACCGAAACCAGGGTGAACCCATGGTCCAGGGCCATACCCAGCAAAATGAAGGTGGCGCCCACGGTGTCGGTGATTCCGGCCGCATGCATGCGAGTGAAGATATCCGGCAGGCGCAGAATGCCGATGGCCCCGATGGCGGCGAATGCGCCGCCGATGCCCAGGCAGATCCAGCTTAGGGTTGTCAGGATCAAGTCGATGATACCCCCCTCCATCACACGTCTCCGTGTTCGTCGAGGCGGGTCGGCCAACCCAGGCTCTTGAATTTGACCAGCTTGGTCACGGCAACCACGCCGATGAAGTTGATCAGCGCATAGACTAGGGCGATATCGAGGAATTCCGGGCGCTCGGTCATGAAGCCGAGCACGGCGATGAGCAGCACGGTCTTGGTGCCCACCACGTTGGCGGCCAGGATCCGGTCATAAACCGTCGGCCCCAGGATGGCGCGGACCATGGCCAGGAACATGGTGATCAGCAGGGCGGCACAAACGGCGGCGTACATCATGGCGGTTCAGGCCTCCCCCATCAGTTTGCAGACCCGGCGGTCCATGTCGCCGGTCTGTACCCCGGCGGCGGTATCGCGGGTCAGGGCGTGGACTTCCAATTGGTCGTCGTCGATTCCCATGGTCACGGTGCCCGGGGTCAGGGTAATGGAATTGGCATAGACCACCCGGCCCAGTTCATCGGACTGGCTCGCCTTGGTGACAAACACCTGTGGTGAAATGGGCATTTTGGGGGACAAAATGATCTTGGCCACGTCGATATTGGACTTGATGATTTCCCAATAAAGCCAAGGCCAAAACGTCATGCCGCGCACGGCCAAGTGCATGGGATGGCCTTCGTGGTCGGTGGTCTCCATGCGATGGGCGATCCATACCGTCACCACGACGGACGCCACGCCGAGGCTGATCATAAGCCCGCCATAGTGCCCGGACATCATCAGCCAGAAGGCGAGCAAGATAGCGCCCAAACTCACAGCATGTTTCAAGTGGAGGCCCCCTTATGCGATTCCCCAACTCATGACCGAGCATGAGCATAGACGTGAAGACAGTTGTTTTTCAACAGAAACTTGGGGGCTATTGGGCCAGCTTGCAAGCTCTTTGTTTCCTCTACGCAACAAAAAATAGCGGGACGGCTATTCCCGACCCGGGGTGGAATATCCAAATGCGGGCTTGACGCAGGGAGATAACTATTCCATATTTCTGGAAATATAGTTTTATGGAGCGACCCATGACAGATCAATTCAAAGTGCGTGATGCCGTCCGCGAATCCTATGCTGCCGTGGCTACCGAGAATTCCGGTGGCTGTTGCGGCCCTGCCTCGGAGGAGGCTTCCGGCTGCTGTGCGACCCCGGTGCATTCGGAAGAGTTTTCCTCACGCTTCGGCTATTCGTCCGTGGAGATGGACCTGGTTCCCGATGGCGCCAATCTGGGCCTGGGGTGCGGAAATCCGCAGGCCTTGGCGGCCATGAAGCCGGGTGAAGTGGTGGTGGATCTGGGCAGTGGCGCCGGATTCGATGTGTTTCTTGCCGCCCGCCAGGTGGGCGACAACGGCCATGTGATCGGTGTGGATATGACGCACGAGATGCTGGCCAAGGCACGCGAGAACGCCGAAAAGGGCGGCTATCCCAATGTGGAGTTTCGTCTGGGCGAGATCGAATACCTGCCCATCGCCGACAATCAGGCCGATGTGATCATTTCCAACTGCGTCATCAACTTGTCGCCGGACAAAGCCAGCGTGTTTCGCGAGGCATTCCGGGTCCTCAAGCCGGGTGGTCGGGTGGCGGTGTCCGACGTGGTGCAAACCGCTGATTTTCCGCCGGAACTGATGGATGACATGGGATTGCTTTGCGGATGCGTGACCGGGGCCACCCCGGTGGTGGAGCTGGAAAACCATATGAAAGAGGCTGGATTCAAGGATATCCGCATCGACATCAAGGAAGAGAGCCGCGCGGTGATCAAGGATTGGGCACCGGGCAAGGGGGTGGAGAAATATGTGGTCTCTGCCAGTATCGAGGCGGTCAAGCCGGGCGGCTGCTGCGGCGGTAAGTGCTGATTTACTCTGGACAGGCGTAGGCGGAGGGGCCAAATACATCCGCATGAGCGATATCAAACCCCTCCGCCATCCGGAAAAGGCCCATCGACCGGACAATCCCATCCAGCGCAAGCCGGACTGGATCCGCGTCAAGGCGCCGACATCCAAGCAATATGCGGAAACCCGCGACAAGCTGCGCAAAAACAATCTGCATACAGTCTGCGAGGAAGCGGCCTGTCCGAACATCGGGGAATGCTGGACCCGCAGCCATGCCACGGTGATGATCCTGGGCGATATCTGCACCCGGGGTTGTGCCTTTTGCAATGTGGCCACCGGCAAACCCAGGCCCGTGGATCCCTTGGAGCCGGAAGGCGTGGGGCGTACTGCGGCGGAAATGGGTCTCAAACACATGGTCATCACCTCCGTTGACCGGGATGACCTGGAAGACGGCGGGGCCGATCAGTTTGCCCGATCCATCCAACGGGTCCGCGACATGTCGCCGGGTACCACCATCGAAGTGCTGACCCCGGATTTCCGCGACAAGTCAGGCGCCTTGGACGTGGTCGTCGGGGCCAAGCCCGACGTGTTCAATCACAATCTGGAAACCGTGCCAAAACTCTATCCAACCATTCGCCCGGGCGCCCGCTACTACCATTCCCTGCGGCTGCTGGACCGGGCCAAGGAATCGGATTCGACGCTGTTCACCAAGTCCGGCATCATGGTCGGCTTGGGCGAGACGCGGTTGGAAGTATTGCAGGTCATGGATGACTTGCGTTCGGCGGGGGTGGATTTCCTGACCATCGGTCAATACCTGCAACCAACCGTCAAGCATGCCCCGGTGGACCGCTTCGTTCCCCCCGATGAGTTCGAGGACTATGCCTCGGTGGCCCAGTCCAAGGGGTTCCTGCATGTGGCTTCGACGCCGTTGACCCGCTCGTCCTATCACGCCGATGCGGATTTTCAGGCTCTGCGCGAGGCGCGGCTTAGAAAATCCGCCTGAGTCCGGGGATTTTCCGCAAAACCAGGGCCAGGGCAAAGGCGAGAAATACGCCTAGGAGGGTGACCAGAAGGAATTTGGCCAAGGAGGGGAAATTTACGCCAAGAAGAGCGTTTTGCAGGCCGACCAATATGAAGACGTGAAATACATAGACCCCAAATACCGCCGGAGCCAGTCTTTCGACCCATCGTGACGGCCCGTTCCAATGGGCCCGGGCCCAGAGCGGCAGGCCAATGCAGAGGCCGACGCACACCACCGTTTCCCACAAGCCGAACAGGGCCGCGCGGGCTTTGATAGCCCAGTAGGGGACCGGCAGCCAGCCGAAGGCGACGCTATAGGCGAACAGATAATGCAGGGCCAGGGCGAGTAAGCCGATCCGGAGCCACACGATACCGACGCGAGGGGCCATGCGCTCGAGCCAGCGGCGCCGTCCGGCCAGGATGCCGAGGGCGAACAATGTGACATACTGGGGCAGGTGGGCGGGTTCCACCGGCAGGATGCCCAGCGCCTTGATCCAGGTATCCTGGGGCCAGAAGGTCCGGGTCAGACTGGTGACCAGAGCCAGAATGATTACCAAACCGATGATCGCCCTATGGCCGGGGACCGGGCCCGGAACGTTCGATGACGACCCCCGACCCCTGCGCCACAGGGCATAGGCCGCCGAATAGACCAGCAAATGGGCGGCGAACCACATATGGGCCATTTCGATGCGGTTCTCGCCCAGGTAGACCCGCCAGACATAGGTTAGGAAAGACGGTTCGTCATGGGCGAGATAGCCGATCAGCGCGAAAATCGGTCCGGCCACCAGCAACAGCGGCAGGCCCAGGTGCAGCAACCGTCCGACCATGAAGGCGCCGGTATTCCGGCGGTCGAGAGAATGGGGTACGAACAATCCCGCGAGCAGGAAGAACAGGCCCATGAAAAAGGCGGCGTTTGCGCCGAAAAACGGTCCCAGCCAAAGGCTACGCTCCGCCTCGAATACCGGCCAGGTTCCGCCCGTGGGCCCATAGGTCTGGGCCGCGTGATGAGCGACCACCAGGACGATGGCGGCGATGCGCAAGCGGTCCAGATAGAGTTGGCGCAAAGCGGGGGAGGTCATGGACTCAGCCGATGGCTATTGGATTGCGAGAAAATACTACCCATTTTTCCCGGCAAGCGCCTCTTTATTCGCCGCGTTCAAAATGTTTAACTCGCGGCATGCCGACCCATGCTGAAAAACGTCTGTTGCCCTTTACTCCCGACCAGTTGTTCGACCTGGTGGCCGATGTGCCCAAGTATCCGGAGTTCCTGCCTTGGTGCGTCGGAGCGCGGATCAAGCGGCGGGAGGAGGATATCCTCTGGGCCGATCTGGTTATCGGCTTCAAAATGTTCCGCGAGCGCTATACGTCCCGGGTCGAGTTGGATCGCGAGAACAACAAGATCAATGTCGAATACCAGGAAGGTCCGTTCAAGTATTTGAACAACCACTGGGTTTTCGAGCCCCATGCGGACGGCACCATGATCGATTTCTTCGTCGATTTCGAGTTCCGGTCGAAGATCCTGCAAAAGGCCATCGGTGTCGTATTCAACGAAGCGGTGAGCTTGATGGTGTCGTCCTTCGAAAAACGGGCCCACGTACTCTACGACTGATCCGTGGCCAAGCGAAGAATCGTGGTCAAGGCTTCGGTGACCGTTGCCGCGCGTACCCTGTCCCGATTTCCGTGGAAATGAAGCGCCTTGTGGTGCGTGTCGCCGTCGCGGCGGGCGCAGGCCATATGCACCAGCCCCACCGGCTTCTCCGCCGTACCGCCGCCGGGCCCAGCGATGCCGGTTACCGACAGGGCCAGATGGGCGGCGGAACGGGCCAGTGCCCCTTCGGCCATGGCGCGGGCCACCAACTCGCTGACCGCGCCGTGGGTTGTCAGCAAATCTGCCGAAACACCCAGCATTTCCGCCTTGGCCTGATTGGAATAGGTGATGAATCCCCGGTCCACCACGTCCGAGGACCCGGCCACCGCTGTCAGCATCCCGGCGATCAAGCCACCCGTACAGGATTCGGCGGTGGCCACCATCCATCCCTTGGCGCGGCAGGCATGCAAGACCTGTTCGGCGAGTTGCTGGTCGGTCATCCGACTCTCCCGAGGGCCCAGGCCGCGCCATAGAGGAGGGGCGCGGCGTAGAAAGCCGCCAAAATATCATCAAGCATGATTCCCAGCCCGCCTTTGATTTTCCGGTCGGCCAGGGAGACCGGCCAGGGTTTGGTGATATCGAAAACCCGGAACAGCAAAAACCCGATTCCATAGAGCAGGGGGTCCAACGGGACCACGACAAGGGTCAGCCATTGCCCGGCCACCTCATCAATGACCACCGGTCCCGGATCTTCCCGGCCTTCCCGGGTGGCATAGAGGCCGCCCGACCAGACGCCGACGGGAAAAATTACCGCAGTGGCCGCCAGTAGAAGCGGCCATCCGCCGATTCCCACCAGGATCCAGGCGAAGGGCAAGGCGGCGATGGAGCCCCAAGTGCCCGGCATGCGGGGCAGCAGGCCGCTGCCGAACCAGGTTGCCAAAAGTGTGACGGGATTGAGCAGAGACATGGAATGTCTTGATCCTGTGGAGAAAACAAAGGCCATTCTAGTCCGGGCAGAGGCTATGAACCAGCGCTCAAATGACCGAAAGACCTTGCCAGTGGTCAGTGTAACAGATACCTTTTCGCCCACGGGATCTTCGGGTTCCGGTCCTGTTTCAACGGATCGCGGCTATTGGCCCGCCGGTGGAACCTGGAGAGGAGAGATCGTTAGAATCTCTACAAAGGGGGGGCGTCACCATCATGGTTCGTTCGGCATTTCGCCGAGAGCGTTGGGTCAGACTGTTTCACCGCCTGTTCCCGGAGCGCCAGATCATGGTCCGCACCGGTGGGCGGGTGCGTTATGTCCATATGTCCCGGTGGCCGCAGGTGGCCATGGTCGGCACGCTGACCATTGCGCTGTCCTGGATCGCCTATTCGTCGGTCAACTATTTCCTCAGTGATAGAATTATCGCTTCCAAGGAACAGGAAGTCCGCGATGCCCGGCGCGCCTATCGGTCGCTGCTGACCGAAGTTTCCTCTTATCAACGCAAATTTGCCTCCATCACCCATGACCTGGAAGAGAACCATTCCATCATGGTCGGTCTGGTGGAGCAAAACTCGACCCTTCAGCAGAGCCTGGAAAATGTCGAGACCAAGCTGCAAGCCACTGAAACCGAACGTAATCGGGTCCTGTCCGTGCGCGAGCGCCTGAAGGGTGACCTTCTGGCGGTCGAAAACAAAATGCAGACCCTGGTCACGCGAAACTTTGCTCTAAAGGACAATCTCAGTACCACGGAACTGGATCTGCAGCAGGCCATCGTACAGCGCAACCAGGCTATGATTGCGGGCACTCATATGAAGGGGCGGATCAGTTCCTTGGAAGCCGATTTGCGGAACTTGCGCCGCAACGAGGAAGAAACCATTGAGCGGCTGACCGAACAGACCCTGGGCAATATCGAGGATGTGGAACGGCTGCTGTCCTTGGCGGGCCTGAAGGTCGACAAGGTCTTGGAAGCCTCTGATTTCAACGTGGCTCAAGGCGGTCCGTTCATCGCCGCAAAAGAGGGGGACGATGATCGTCCGGGGGCGGCGCTGAAAAACAAGCTTGCGGCGCTGGACTATCATCTCGACCGTTGGTCGGCGCTGCGCGGGGTTTTGGGCCGCATGCCACTGACTGTTCCGGTCAACAATGGTTACGTGACCAGCCGCTTTGGTAAGCGCAAGGACCCGTTCAATAAGAAATGGGCCATGCATTACGGCTTGGACTATGGCGGACCGAAGAAATCTCCCATCTATGTCACCGCGCCGGGTGTCGTGACCTATGCTGGACGCAAGTCGCGCTATGGCCGCATGGTTGAGGTGGATCACGGCGGTGGCTTGAAAACCATCTATGGTCATTTGCATAAAGCTGTGGTCAAAAAGGGCGACAAAGTCACTCATCGGCAGAAGATCGGCCTGATGGGCAGTTCCGGGCGTTCCACCGGCGTGCATCTGCACTATGAAATCCGCTTCAAGGGCAAGCCCTTGAATCCCTTAAAGTTTATTCAGGCGGGACGGAATGTTTTCCAGGGGTAATAAGAAAGACACATTGGCCGCATCGCCGTCGAACGCCTCTCCATCGGTGATCAGTTCCGACCTGCATATTGTTGGCGATCTGACCAGCGAAGGCGAAGTTCAGATCGATGGCAGTATTGATGGCGACATCAAAAGCCATTCGATCCTGATCGGCGAGACAGCGGTGATCAAGGGCGAGATGGTGGCCGATATCATTCGCGTACATGGCTCGATTACCGGTCAGATTCGGGCGCGCGAAGTGATTCTTGCCCGTACCGCCCGGATGATTGGCGATATTTTGCATGAGAACCTGTCCATCGAGCAGGGCGCCTTCCTGGAGGGCCATTGCCGCCATATGGATACAGCCAAGATCGAAACGGAGTCCCGGCCCGCCTTGTCCGCGCCTCCGGGGGCGGCCGAGGCGAAAGATGCGGCGGATAAGAACGAAAACAAGGCGGCGAGCGCCGGTTCCTCCCGGCGCGGTCGGGGTCGCGGAACGAACACGACAGCCGAAGCCAAGGACAAGGACGATAAGGAAGCCTGAGACTCAGGCGTTTTCGTCCAGGACTTTCTGAAATACCTCGGGATCCACATTCCCGCCGGAGCAGACCACCACCGTTGTGGTTCCGGCGACCTCCAGCTTGCCGCTCAACACCGCCGCCAGGGCCACCGCGCCGCCCGGTTCGACAACCAGTTTGAAGCGGTTGAAGGCGGTCACCATGGCCTCGGCGGTTTCCTGGTCCGATACGGCCAACCCTCCGGCCAATAGGCAGCGGTTGATACCAAAGGTCAGATCGCCGGGCTTGTCCACCAGCAGGGCGTCACAAAATGAGCGCACGCCCGGTTCATTGGCGGTGATCTGTCCGGTGGCCAGGGAATGCAGGGTGTCGTCATGGCCTTTCGGTTCGACGGCAAACAGGCTGCATTCCGGGTAAAGCTCACTGAGCGCCAGCGCACAGCCCGCGATCAGCCCGCCGCCGCTGCAAGGCACCGCGACCCGGTCGGGCGCCAGGCCCAGGTCATCGGTCTGGGAGGCGATTTCCAGCCCGACCGTCCCTTGTCCGGCAATGATGCGTGGATCATCAAAAGGGCGGATGAGGGTTGCGCCTTTTTCATCCGCTATGCCCTGGGCAATGGCCTCGCGGCTTTCGTTGATCCGGTCATAGAGCACCACCTCGGCGCCATAGGCCTGCGTTGCCTCGATCTTCAAGGCCGGAGCATCGGCGGGCATGACGATGGTTGCATGGATGCCCAACAACCGGGCGGCATAGGCCACGCCTTGGGCATGGTTGCCCGAAGAATAGGCCACCACGCCCCAATCGCGGGAATCCGCATCCAGTCGGCAGAGACAGTTATAGGCGCCGCGAAACTTAAACGAACCGGTGCGCTGCAAGGGCTCGGCCTTGATCAGCAGGCGCCCCCCCAATTGGTCGTTGAGCAGCGGGTCTTCCAGCAGTGGGGTCTCCACCGCGTGACCGCGCAATCGGTGGCCGGCAGCGACCACATCCTGGTATTCAGGCAGTTCAAAGGGGCTGGAGGAAGTCATCGACGGCTTTGGCGACTGGGGGTTCGTTGAGAAAGGGTGGATGCCCGCAGGCGGGCAGGGTGATTTGGCTCATATTCGGGTGGATCGCGGCCATGCGATCAAGCCCGTCGGCGGTCAGCACTTCGGAATCGCCGCCGCGCACCACCATGACGGGAATGGTGGAAAGAGCCTTGAACAACGGCCAAAGATCGACCCGCTTGTCCTCATCCGGCTCCAGCAGGAAACGCAGGCGGCGGTCGAAATCGAAATGCAGCAGACCGTCTTCCATCTTGCGATAAGTCCCTCGGGCCAGCTTCATCCAGTCTTCGGGATCGGTAATGGTTTCGCGGGGGAAGACTGCCTGCATGTGGCGCGCCGCCGCCTCCCAGTCAGGTTCGCTCCAATCCTTGGCGAGATACTCTTGGATCCGGGTAACGCCGGAGGTGCCGATATCCGGTCCCACATCGTTGAGCACCACGGCGGCCAGGTTGGTCGGCAGAGCCGCCGCCATGGCCATGGCCATGATCCCGCCGAACGACGTGCCAACGACAATCACCTTGTGCAGGTCGAGCAATGTCAGCAGGTGGCGGATGTCATCCACCGTGCGCGACGGGTCGTAATCGGTCCATTGCTCGGCATATTGGGATCGTCCGCGACCTCGGAAGTCAGGGCAGATCAACCGGCGGGTCTGATAGTGACGCAAGGCAAAGTCATGGAAATCATGACTGTTGCGGGTCAGGCCGGGCAGGCAGAGCAGGGGAGTGGCCGGGCTATCCGCATCGCCATAGTCGCGGAAATACAGCCGCAGGCCATCCTGAGACAGGTAGGTACGCTCCCTGTAGACCTCGCCGTTCATCGATTGAGGTCCTGTTCCAAGGTCAAAGCGATTTGAGTATTGCCCAGCCGTGCCCGGTAAACCTGAAGGGATTCCAGAATTCTCTGTACATAGTTACGGGTCTCGTTGAAGGGGATGTTTTCGATCCAATCCACCGGATCGGCGATACCCTCGCGGGGGTCTCCGAAGGCCCCGATCCAGGCCTTGACCCGTGATGGTCCGGCATTATAGGCCGCCAAGGAGAGAATATAGGAACCCTCATACCGATCGAGCAGTGTTGCCAGATAGGTTTGGCCGATGGTCATGTTGTAATCCGGGTCGCTGGTCAGGCGTGTCTTGGAGTAACGGACCTTGGACTTGCGGGCCAGGCGTTTGGCGGTGGTCGGCATCAACTGCATCATGCCCCTTGCCCCAGCGCGGCTGATGGCGCGCGGATTGAAGCCACTTTCCTGACGGATCACCGACAGAACCAACGGTTTTTCCGGCGTTGGCAGTTTTTTGGAAATATGGGCATCGGGCAGGGTGATCTTGGGATAGCCCGGCGCGATCAAAGGCTGCCCGGCCAGGACCGATTTCTTGGCGATGCGCACGGCCAGGTCCGGCCGTTCCAGTTCCAGGGCGAGATCCGCCGTCAAAGCCCGCCAACCGGCGCTTTGCGATAGATCCACCAAGCGCAGGAGGAACGGATTGACCCGCTTGACCTCGCCGATCCTGTCCAGCAACAGGGCCATGCGCACCAGTTCGTTTTTCTCGAAGATGCCGGTTTCCTGGGCGTCCGGGCGGGCGTCCGGGGGGATATGCAGCGCGCTCTTACCCTCTTTGGCCCCCGCCAATTGCCCATAGAAGGTGGTCGGGAACCGGGATCCGATGCCATACCAGAGTGCGGCGGATTTTTTTTGGTTCAATGCTTCGTTGGCGCGACCGGCCCAATAGGCGGCGCGGGCACGGCTGATCGGGAAATTCACCTTGCCATAGAGGTTGGAGAAATGGTTCAAGGCCACGTCCGCGTCGCCCAGATAGCGGAGGGCGATCCACCCGGCCAGCCATTCAGCGGCGGCGAACTGACTTCCGGATTCCAATCCATGATTCTTGGCAATGCGATAGGCGTCGGTGACCTGACCCTTTTTCAACGCGATACGGGTGAGAATGCTGCGCTCTTCCCACCATTGTTCCGGTGCCTGGTCGGTGGGCTTCATGGACAACATCAGTTCCAAGGCTTGGCCTTCGCGACCCTTGCGGCGGCGCCAGCGGATCCTTTCATAGATCAGTCCTGGGTCATTCTTTAGGCTCTTGGGCACCTGGGCAATGGCTCGGTCGACGCCGCCTTTGCGCAGCGCCAGCCGGGATCGGGCGATGGCCAACAGCCGGTGGTTCTTGTCAACCTTGTTGAGCATGCGTTTGGCGGCCACATGGCGGTCGTCCCACAGCAACCGGTCCAGACGGGCCTTGTGGTCCGCCCGGTCAAGATGTTTGGCGTAGAGTTTGAGGTATTGCCGTTCCTGACGCGGGCCGAAATCGCCGTTGATCCAGGTATCTTTCAGGAAAACCCTGGCTTCGTCGCGCTTGCCGCTGTTGAGCAGGGCGGCCCCATAGCGGATACGGCCATCGACGCTGACGGGCTCGCGCTCGCTGAACCAAGCGGCGACCCGTTCGTCGGACAGCCCCGGTGGCATGGTTTCTTCGGCCCGGCGTTGCAAGGTCCATTGCCCCGGCCAATCGGGATTGTCGGCGATAAAAGCGGTTATTTCATCGAAGGTATGGGAATTGCCTTCACTCTTCAGGTCGATCCAGTCAAGGATCTTGCGTAGGTCGGTATGGCGGACCTGATTGCGATGCTTGCGGAAGGTGTTCCACTTTTTCTTGTCGGCGGCCTTGAAAGCGGCTTTGGCGGCCGTGATCTCCGCTTTGCTGGGCGCAGCGGCATGGGTCTTCAAAGGTGTGACGAAGACAGCCAAAAGCACCACAAGTGCTGTGACGACGAACCATCCGTTGATCCGGCCTTGTAATTTCATGGTCCGGGTCCGCCTTCCTGCGATGCGCTTGTTTGTCCGACTCCGAGGGGAGTCTATTTAGGCTGCGTGCAAATCTCAAGTGTGAGCGCTTGCGGCATCGCAAGTGGGGGAGTAATGTCCCCGTCCGATTGTCACGGCCACCCATACCCTTCATGTAGGGTCTAAGAGGAGCGAGTACCATGTTCAAGGGGTCCATCTGCGCATTGATTACACCGTTTAAGAACGGCGCGCTGGATGAAAAAGCCTATCAGGATCTGGTGGCCTGGCATATTGACCAGGGCACCGACGGCGTTGTGCCAGTGGGAACGACCGGTGAATCACCCACGTTGGATCACGATGAGCACCGCCGGGTGGTGGAGCTTTGCCTGGAAGTGGCCAAGGGTCGCATTCCGGTAATCGCCGGAGCCGGCTCGAATTCCACCGCCGAGGCGGTATCGTTGACCAAGCACGCCCACAAGGCCGGTGCCGATGCGGCGTTAGTGGTCACCCCCTATTACAACAAGCCGACCCAGGCCGGCCTGAAGGCCCATTTCACCGCCGTGGCCGAAGCGGCCGACATTCCGGTGATCATCTATAATATTCCGGGGCGCTCGGTGATCGACATGAGCACCGAAACCATGGCGGAACTGGCCCAGGTCCCCAACATTGTCGGGGTCAAGGACGCCACCGGCGATCTGGTCCGGCCTATCACCACCCATTTGGCCTGCGGACCGGATTTCTGTCAGCTTTCCGGCGAGGATGCGACGGCCCTGGCGTTTCTGGTCGGCGGCGGGCAGGGCTGCATTTCGGTGACCGCCAATGTGGCGCCGAAGCTCTGCGCCGACATGCAACGCGCTTGGCGCGAGGGCGATCTGAAGACCGCCATGGACCTGCAATTCAAGCTGATGCCGTTGCATCAGGCCATGTTCTGTGAATCCAGCCCCGGTCCGGTGAAGTATGCCGCCGAGGTGTTGGGGCTTTGCTCCTCGGAAGTCAGATTGCCCTTGTGCGATATCTCCGACGCCTCGAAAGCGCGTGTGGACGCGGCGTTGAAGACCCTCGGCCTGACGTGATTGACGGTCCATGGCAGCCAAGAAAAAGAAACGTGAAGCGCCCGGCACGATTGCCGCCCAAAACCGCAAGGCGCGGCACGACTATTTTATCGAGGATTCCATTGAGGCGGGCCTGATGCTCATGGGCTCGGAGGTCAAATCCCTGCGCGAGGGACGCGGCAACATCGGTGATTCCTATGCCGAGGTGAAGGACGGCGAGGTCTGGTTGGTGAATGCCCATATTCCGGAATACAAACCGGCCAAGCATTTCAGCCATACGCCTACCCGGCCCCGAAAAATGCTGCTCAAGAGCAAGGAAATTGCCCGTCTTTCCAATGCAGTGAATCGCAAGGGCATGACCTTGGTCCCCTTGTCGATCTACTTCAATGATCGGGGAATAGCCAAGGTGGATTTGGGCTTGGCCCGGGGCAAAAAGGGCTACGACAAACGGGAATCCTCCAAGAACCGGGACTGGAAACTTCAGCAAGCGCGCGTGATGCGTGCCAAGGGCTGACTCCAATCGTCGAACGGGGTAGATTTATTCACCTCCATCGGCCCCATCGGCCCTATCGGCAAGAGGACTCGGACCCATGCGCATATCCCTGATCGTCGCTATGGCCGAAAACCGGATCATTGGGCGGGCCAATGGGCTGCCCTGGCGCATCTCCGCCGACCTGAAGCATTTCAAGGCCATCACCACCGGCAAGGCGGTCATCATGGGCCGCAAGACCTATGAATCCATCGGCAGACCCTTGCCTGACCGTCACAATATCGTCGTATCGCGGGATTTGGATTTCGAGCCTGACTGCGTCGAGGTGGCGCGCAGCCTGAAAGCGGCCTTGCATGCGGCCGAGGGCTGGGGCGATGACGAGGCCATGGTGATCGGTGGCGCGGCCATCTATGAACAAGCACTGGCCCAGGCCGACCGCCTCTATCTGACCGAAGTCCATGCGGAAGTGCAGGGCGATGTTTCATTTCCTGAATTCGATCCCTGCCAATGGCGGGAGTTATCCCGCGAACGCCATTCAGCAGGGCAGGGCGCCGACCACGACTACAGCTTCGTGGTGCTGGAGCGCGGCATCGCGTTCGATGTGGATGGCCTGGACGCTGGTCCCCGGGCCCGGGCCTACTTTGCCGATGGCGGCTACTATTGTGCCGAGGCCGTGCTCAAATCCCTCATGGAAACGAGTGATCGCGTGGAGACGGTCCCGGTGCGCGTGGCCAGCGGTTTTTGTTCCGGTCTGGCGCGGACATCCAGTCTTTGCGGGGCTTTGAGCGGCGGGATCCTGGCCCTTAATCTGGCGCTGGGCCGGGATGAGCCGGGGCGCCCCATCGAACGGAATTACGCGGCAATTCGGGACCTGATGGCCCTGTTCGAGGCCCGCTTTGGCGCCACCCAATGCGGTGTCCTGACCGGCGTGGATTTGGATACGGAAGACGGCCGCCAAGCCTTTGCCGCCAAAGGGCAAAAGGAGAGCTGCCGGGACTATGCGGCCGTCGTGGCCGAATGGGTCGAGACCCGATTGCGGGAAACCTGATCAGGAAGTGGTCGGTTCCCTGCGGTAATGCTTGCCATCTTGCAAGGCCGACAGGGCCACGGTAATGGTCCGATTTCGGTCGCCGAGGCTGACCAGCCGGACATGAGGTGGGATATCCGTGTATTCGAAGAATCGCTCCACCGCCCATCGAGTCTGGGTGGCGCCATACTTCACATAGATATCGCCCTGGGCGATGTCGTCTCTCTTCATGGAGCGTATTCCTTTTGGGATTCGGGTCGCCGAAGCGGGCGACAGCAATACCTCATTCTCTGCCTCAGGCCAAACGGGATTCCGCATCAAATGCACGGAAAAACGGTTAGAGCTTGATACAGCGGGAAAGTTTCTTTTCCCGGTCCGGTCCGGCGGGTAGTCTGATCGGCCTTGGCAGTTCAAAGGACCTTCCCATGGCCGTCTCTCCTTTTCTCGCCCGTGCGCTGATTGATCAGGCGAAACGGGAGCCGTTTTCCGGGCGGCTGGTGGCGTTGAGTCGCTATGACATGTGGTTCCGCACCGATCACCTGAAGGTTCTGGCCGCGGATGCCGGGTTTGATCTGCGGGTGGATCCCGATGATGATCCGGAACCGCTGGGCGCCAATCAGGGACTCCGCGCCGAGTTGTTTTTCAAGGCCTTGGGCTTTTCCGAGGTGGTGACATTGGAACTGTTCGATCCGGCGCCCGGGACAGTGGTGCTGGATCTCAATCTGGCGGACACGCCGGAAGACATGATTGGATGCGCCGATGCGGTGTTCGATTTGGGCACCAGTGAGCATGTCTACCATCCGATCCACCTGCTGAATCATGTGGCGCGAATGCTTGGGCCCGGCGGGCGGGCAATCCATCACACGCCCGCCAACAACATGCTGAATCACGGCTTTTTTCAGTTCTCCCCAACCTTTTACTACGACCACTATGAGGCCAACCGGTTCGAGGTGCTGGAGGTGATGATCAATCTGTTCAGTCACCCCAACGACGAAGTACAGAGCCTGCTGCCCATTGCGCGGGAAGCCTCCTGGCGCGAGCCCATGATGACAGGTGCCAAGAGCGCCTATAATTTCGTGGTGGCGCGCAAGACACCGGAATCCACCGTTGGTGTTCCGGCGTTACAGGCGGTCTATACCCGGGGGCCGGGCGGGCCACCGAAGACCTAAGAGGCGGATTTAAAAGTATTGTCCTACGGCCCCGCCTCGCCCTTCGTCCCTCGACAAGCTCGGGATGAGGAAGCTCAGGGTGAGGCTATCATGTTGAAAGGGCAAAAGCCCTCATGCTGAGCTTGTCGAAGCATGTGTCGCCACAGGCTCGAAATCGGACTTTTTCAGCAGCCTGTTAACGAAAAAAAGGCCCCCGCAGCACTGCGGAGGCCTTTTTCCGATGGGATCGATCGTGACCTACTGCAGCACGATCTTCGGCGCTTGAGCGGCCTTTTTGGCCAGCTGCTGCTCCACATTGGCCCAAACCTTGTCGGCAATCTCGCGATAGGCCTTGGAATGGGCGTTATCCGGATCGGAGTCGACAATGGGATTGCCACCGTCGGAGGTTTCGCGGATCTGCACGTCCAGCGGCACTTCGCCGAGGAAGGGCATGCCCAGCAGGTCGGCTTCGTCCTTGGCGCCGCCGTGGCTGAAGATTTCGGTGCGCTCGCCGCAATGCGGGCAGGCGAAATAGCTCATGTTCTCGACCAGACCGAGCACGGCCACGTCCACCTTGCGGAACATGTTCAGTCCCTTGCGGGCATCGGCCAGGGCGATATCCTGCGGCGTGGAAACAATCACCGCGCCGGTGAGCGGCACACGTTGCGCCATGGTCAACTGCACATCACCGGTTCCCGGGGGCATGTCGACGACGAGAACGTCCAACGGACCCCAATCCACGTCCCGCATGAACTGCTCCAAGGCACCCATGACCATCGGGCCACGCCAGATGATCGGGGTTTCCTCTTCGACCAGGAAACCCATGGACATGCATTTGATGCCGTGATTTTCCATCGGGTCCATGCGGCGGCCATCGGCCGACGTGGGGTCTCCGGTGATACCCAGCATGCGGGGCATGGAAGGACCATAGATATCGGCATCCAGCACGCCTACCTTAAGGCCCTTGTCGCGCAGGGCGATGGCCAGGTTGACGGCGGTGGTGGATTTGCCCACGCCGCCTTTGCCCGAAGCCACGGCGACAATGGAGGCCACTTCCGGCAGCATGGCGTTTTCCATTTCCACCTGACCGGCGGGGCCGCCTTCTTGCGGACGCTCGGCGGTGAGCACGGCGGTGACCGAGATCACGCCGGGCAGGCCATGCACGGTGGATTCCGCTTCCTTGCGCAAGGGTTCCATGTGCGGGCCGCGTTCCGGGTCCACTTGAATGGCAAAAGCCACGTGACCATCTTTAATTTGCATCCCTGTAATCATGCCCAGATCGACGACATTATTGCCGCGTTCCGGGTCGTTCACCCCCTGCAGGGCTTCGAGAATTTGTTGTTCTGTTACGCTTGTCATCCTTGATTCTCCAAACAAACCGACCGATATCCGGTAAAACGTCATAACGAGGCGCGTTGCGCCGTTCGATTGACTGTCATATAAGGCCCTCGTTCGATAGTTCAAAGGCCGGATACGAATTAAATAAGGAAAGGGTGATATCCATGGCATGGAATCCACAGGGAGGCGGCGGCGGTGGCCCATGGGGCGGCGGCGGCAACAACCAGGGCCCCTGGGGCGGCGGCGGTCGCGGTCCCACTGGTGGCGGTGGTCGTGGCCCGACCCCTCCCGACATCGAGGAAATGCTGCGCAAGAGCCAGGAACGCATGAAAGGCTTTATGCCCGGCGGCGGACTCGGTGGGGCGCGCGGATTCGGCCTGATCGTGATTGTTCTGGCCTTGGTCTGGGCGGTAACCGGTTTTTACCGAGTGCAGCCTGGCGAAGTGGGCGTGCAGATTTTATTCGGTGAGTACGTGTCACAGACTCCGGCCGGTCTGCATTGGTGGATGCCCGCGCCCATGGGCGAGGTGATCAAGCCGCAAGTGGAAAAGGTCAATACCATCCCGGTGGGCTATCGCGGCGGCGAGAGTGTCGGTGGCCGAACCCTGGGCAAGCAGGACGTGCCGCAGGAATCGCTGATGCTGACCGGCGACCAGAATATCATCGATTTGAAGTTCCAGGTGCAGTGGAAGATCAAGAATGCGGCGGACTTCCTGTTCAATATCCGCAATCCCGTAGCGACCATCAAGGCTGCGGCGGAAAGTTCCATGCGTGAAGTGGTGGGACAGACGACTTTGGAAAACACCCTGTCCAAGGACCGCCCCAAAGTGCAGGCCAATTCTCAGAAACTGCTCCAGCAGATTCTGGATGCCTATGGCTCGGGCGTGCTGATCACCGAAGTGAAGCTGCAGGAAACCGATCCTCCACAGGAAGTCATCGATGCCTTCAACGACGTGCAACGGGCCAAGCAGGATCAGGAGCGCCTTGTCAACGAAGCCAACACCTATCGCAACGACATCGTGCCCAGGGCCAAAGGTCAGGGTGAGCGGATGATCCAGCAGGCAACCGCCTACAAGGAGCAGATGGTCAACGAAGCCAAGGGTGAAGCCCAACGGTTTATCGACATCTACAACGCCTATGCCCAGAACAAATCCGTGACCCGCAAGCGGCTCTATCTGGAGCGCATGCAGAACGTCATGGGCAACGCCACCAAGATCATCATCGACGAAAAAGCCCAAGGCAAGCAGGGGGTGGTCCCCTATCTGCCGCTCAACCAGATGGGCCGGTTCGGGCCGCAGCGGCCGGGAGGGAATTGATCATGAAAACCCGTTTGATCGCATTTGCCATCGTCATCGCTGCAATCGCCGTGGTGGCCTCCAGCGCCTTGTTCACCGTCCACCAGACCCAACAGGCCCTGGTGCTGCAATTCGGTAATCCCATCGACGTGAAAAATGAGCCGGGCCTGCATTTCAAGCTGCCTTTCGTGCAGAATGTGGAATACTTTGAGCGCCGGATCCTGGACCTGGATCCGCCGCCACAGGAAGCACCGCTGGCGGACCAGAAGCGCGTCAATGTGGATTCTTTCGTGCGCTACAAAATCGTCGATCCGCTTGAGTTTCGCAAAAAGGCCGGGACCGATTCCAATTTCCGCGGCATTTTCGGGGCCCAGTTGAATTCCGCCGTGCGTGCCGAGGTGGGTCAGGTGTTCCTGGCCGATATGCTGTCCGAAAAGCGCCAAGAAGTCATGGAGCGGATTACCGCCACCCTCAAATCCAAGGCGCCGGAATTTGGTGTCGAGGTGGTGGATGTGCGCATTGGGCGCACCGACCTGCCGGAAGCCACGTCGGCCGCCGTGTATAACCGCATGCGCTCCGATCGTAAGGCTTATGCCGCGGAGATCCGCGCCGAGGGTGAACGGCAGAAGCTCAACATCGAGGCCGATGCGGATCGCCAGCGCACCATCATCATCGCCGAAGCCAAGCAGCAGTCCGAGATTCTGCGCGGTCAAGGCGATGCGGAACGCACCACCATTCTTAGCAACGCCTATGGTCGGGATCTGGAGTTCTTCGATCTCTACCGGACCCTGGGGGCCTACGAAGAGGGGCTGGGCGAAGGCACCACCATGGTCCTGAGCCCGGATTCCGAGTTCTTCCGGTACTTCCAGTCGAGCACGGGGCGATAAAAACATGGAGCTTCTCTTCGCGGCGCTGGGTTTGGCCATCGCCATCGAAGGGATGCTCTATGCCCTGTTTCCCGACGGCATGCGCAACATGATGGCGCAGATCATGGAGATGCCGTCGAGGACCCTGCGTGCCGCCGGGCTGGCAGCGGCGGTGGTTGGCGTGGTGATTGCCTGGATGGCCCGTCTGGGTTAACTGTTTCCTCACGATGCCGCGATTAATCTTCTTTCTGCCCAGCTTCGGCCACAATCCCTTTGCATATTTGATCGGGTAGAGAACCTGACCGATAAGACGGAGAACAACAAAATGAGCCAACGGAAGATTGCCCGGGTATTGACTTCGGCCCGGGACTCCCTCCCGGAGGACCGCATGGTCCGTTGGATGATTGCCGGATTGCTGGCCACGGCCATGCTGGTGGCCGCCGCCGCCGCTCAGGCCCGGGGCGCTCCCGACAGTTTTGCCGATTTGGCCGAGAAGCTTTTGCCGTCGGTGGTCAATATTTCCACGACCCAGGTGGTGCAAGGGCAGCCGGGCATCGAGATGCCGCAGTTTCCTCCGGGCTCTCCGTTCGAAGACTTCTTTAAGCATTTTTTTGACCAGCAGGGCGAAGGCAACGGCATGGGCCGCGAGCCGAGAAAGCGCCGCGCCACCTCGCTGGGTTCGGGTTTTTTCATCAATGAAGGCTATGTGGTCACCAATAATCATGTGATTGAGGGTGCCGACAAGATTTTCGTGATTTTGCAGGACGATACCCGCCTGGAAGCGGATCTGGTCGGCCGCGATCCCAAGACCGACGTGGCGGTGCTCAAGCTGGTCGACGAAAAGAAAGTCGATATCGCCCCCCTTGAATTGGGCGATTCCAACAAAGTTCGGGTCGGTGACTGGATCCTGGCCATCGGCAATCCCTTCGGGCTCGGCGGCACCGTGACCGCGGGCATCGTCTCCGCTCAGGGCCGCGACATCAACGCCGGTCCCTATGACGAATTCATCCAGACCGATGCCTCCATCAACAAGGGCAACTCCGGCGGTCCCATGTTCAACCTCAATGGCGAAGTGATCGGGATCAATACCGCTATCTATTCCCCATCGGGTGGCAGCGTGGGCATCGGCTTCGCCCAGCCCATGGCGGTGGTCAAGCCGGTGATCAACCAATTGATCAAATATGGCCGCACCAAGCGCGGCTGGCTCGGGGTGCGCATTCAGCATGTGACCGAGGAAATTGCCGAGAGCCTGGGTCTCAAGGAGACCAAGGGTGCTTTGGTGGCGGGCGTCATGGAAGATGGCCCGGCGGCCCCGGCTGGGATCAAGTCCGGTGACGTGATCATCACCTTCAATGGCCGGGAGGTGACCGAGATGCGCCGCCTGCCGCGCATTGTCGCCGAGACCGAGATCGACGCCGAGGTGCCGGTGCAGGTATGGCGCAATGGCGAGGTGGTTGATCTCAAAGTCGTTATCGGTGAACTGGAAGAATCAGAGGTGGCGGAAGCCACACCAGCCAAGTCGAAAGCGAACGGCACGTCCGGCGCGGTGGGTATCGACTCCCTCGGACTGACCGTTGCGAGGGCTTCGGACTCGGTGCGCAACCGCTTCAGCCTGGGCGAAGGCGAGATCAAGGGCGTGGTGGTCACCGATGTGGACCAAGAAGGCCCGGCGGCCGAGAAGGGCGTCCAGGAAGGCGATATCATCGTCGAGGTCAATCAGTACGAAATTGGGGCGCCCAAGGATGTGATCCAGCGGATCGAGGAAGCCCGCAAGGGCAAGCGCCGCTCGGTGCTGTTGTTCGTCGAACGGCAGGGCGACCTGCGTATCGTTGGGGTGCGGCTGCGCGAAGGCTGAGCCCCCTTGGCCAAGGTATTTTGAACGGCATCCTTCGGGGTGCCGTTTTTTATTTTGCCTGTATGGTGTGGCAGGTTTAGAACCATGGGAGCCTAGCAAACCGATACCAAAGGGGGAGGGAATATGAGCGACGAAACCGTCAAGTATCTGCTATCCGAGGATCGTATTCCGAAGGCTTGGTACAATGTGCAGGCCGATCTACCGGTCCCCATGGCGCCGGTGCTGCATCCGGGGACCGGGCAGCCGGTGGGTCCGGACGATCTGGCGCCGCTGTTTCCCATGGCCTGTATCGGTCAGGAAGTCTCCACAGAGCGGGATATCGAAATCCCCGAGCCGGTCCGGCAGGTCTATCGCCAATGGCGCCCGGCGCCCTTGTATCGGGCCCGTCGTTTGGAGGAGGCCCTCGATACTCCGGCACATATCTATTACAAATACGAAGGCGTTAGCCCGTCCGGCTCGCACAAGCCCAATACGGCGGTGGCCCAGGCGTTCTATAACGCCAACGAAGGGGTCAAGAAGCTGACCACCGAGACCGGCGCCGGACAATGGGGCTCGTCCCTAGCCTATGCGGGCAGCATTTTCGGGCTCGAAGTGGATGTCTATATGGTGAAGGTGTCCTATCACCAAAAGCCCTATCGGCGCGCGCTGATGGAAGCTTATGGCGCCCGTTGCGTCCCGAGCCCGTCGACGGAGACCGCGTCGGGGCGCGCGATCCTGGAACAGGATCCGGACTCCAATGGTTCCCTGGGTATTGCCATTTCAGAAGCCGTGGAACTGGCCGCCCAGCGGGACGATACCAAGTACTCCTTGGGGTCGGTCCTCAACCACGTGCTATTGCACCAGACGGTGATCGGCATTGAGGCCATCGAGCAGATGGAAATGGCCGGGGAGCAGCCGGACGTGGTCATCGGTTGTGCGGGGGGCGGCTCCAACTTCGGCGGCCTGGCCTTCCCGTTTGTCGGCAAGAAGATCCGCGAAGGCATGGACGTGCGCATCGTTGCCGTCGAACCGGCGGCCTGTCCGACCCTGACCCGGGGCACCTTCGCCTATGATTTCGGCGATACGGCCCATCTGACCCCGCTGGTCAAGATGCATACCCTGGGTTCGTCCTTCATGCCGCCGGGCTTCCATGCCGGGGGCCTGCGCTATCACGGCATGTCGCCGATCGTCAGCCACCTGCTGGACCAAGGCCTGATCGAGGCGGTCTCGCATCATCAGACCGGCTGTTTCGAGGCGGGAGCCACCTTTGCCCGGGCCGAGGGCATCATTCCGGCTCCTGAATCCACCCATGCGGTGAAGGAAGCGGTGGACGAAGCCCTGCGCTGCAAGGCCGAAGGGGTGCAGCGCAACATCCTGTTCAATCTGTCCGGCCATGGTCATTTCGACATGGCCGCTTATACGGAGTTCTTCGGCGGCAACCTGGAAGACCGGGACTACGACGCCAAGGCCTTGGAAACAGCACTGCAAGGCCTGCCGCCCGTGGCCGCCGAATAGACCACAAAGCATCAAGGGGCGGGGCCATGGACGGTGCCGCCCCTTTTTTTCGTCCGGTAAGGCAATTGTCTCTTGACCCTCCGGGGCAGGCGGGATTCCTTGCTAGCCATACACGACTCGACAATAACTATCTGTGGAATTGATCCTGTGCCCGAGCAGCCCGCCATGCCCAAACTTCCGTTGATGCGACCGTTCACCGGCCTGCGCCCGCGCCCCGAGAACGCGGTGGACGTGGCAGCACCCCCCTATGACGTGGTCAGCCTCAAGGAGGCCGCCCAACTGGCCAAGGGCAAGCCCTATAGCTTTTTGCATATTTCACGCCCGGAAATCGGCCTGCCCGAGGGCACGGATCCCTATGCCGCGGTCGTCTATGCCGCCGGGGCGGAGAACCTGAAAAAACTGGTGGAGCAGGGCATCTTGGTCCGCGACGAGACTCCGGCCTACTATGCCTATCGGCTGACCATGGGCGATCACCAGCAAACCGGCATCGTTGGCGCCGCTTCGGTGGCGGCCTATGACGTGAATCGCGTCCGCAAGCACGAGCTGACCCGCCCGGCCAAGGAAGACGATCGGGTGCGTCAAATCGACGCGGTCAATGCCCAGACCGGCCCGGTGCTTTTGGCTCATCGGCCCGATGATCAATTGACCGCCGTGCTGGACCAAGCCACGGCCGGTCCCGCCGCCTATGAGGTGACCGACGGCGCGGGGGTGGTGCATGCTCTGTGGGTGATTGATGAGGCGGCGATCACCGCGCGGATCACCGAGTTGTTCGAGGCCATGCCCGCCATCTATATCGCCGATGGCCACCATCGGTCCGCCGCCGCGTCCCGCGTGGCCGCCGCCCGCCGCCGCAAGCTGGATCAGCCGCACGGGGACGAACTGCACGAATCCTTCCTGGCCGTGTCCTTCCCCAGCGATCAGATGCATATCCTCGACTACAATCGCATTGTCCGGGATCTTAATGGCATGAGCGCGCAGGAATTCCTGGTTCGATTGGCCGATTCTTTCACCGTTACCGTCAGCGCCTCGCCCTTCAAGCCATCGAAGAAAGGCCAGTTCGGGATGTACCTCGAAGGGCAATGGTATGGCCTGACCCCGACGGCTCCGCTTCCTGATGATCCCAAGGCCGGGCTGGACGTGAGTGTATTGACCGACCGGCTGCTCGATCCAATTCTCGGCATCAAGGATTTGCGGCGCGACGCGCGGATTGATTTTGTCGGCGGCATTCGTGGCCTTGAGGGATTACAAGAGCGGGTTGACCACACGGACTGGGAAACCTGGGCTGTTGCCTTCGCGCTCTATCCCACCGCGATGGAAGAATTGATGGCGGTGGCCGAGGCGGACGAGGTCATGCCGCCCAAATCCACTTGGTTTGAACCGAAGCTGGCCGATGGGCTGGTTTCCAATCCGTTGGACTGACCCGGCCATGAAGCGAATGAACGGTGCGGAAGGCGGAACGGGGGCCATGGGCGTATTCAAGCCCCGGTCGCACAAGGACATCCTCAAATCCCGGCTTCAAGAGCTCGATGTGGATCCCAAGCGGCTTCCCAAGGGATTCATCGCTGACTTGGTGCCGCATCTTTACCGCCATTTCATCGCCGATCGTAAGGCGCAGACCCGAGCAGAAAAAAGGAAGGCGACGGCCTATCGCCTTCCCGTGCCTTTCAGTTTTCACATCACCCAGGCTGCGCTGGTGATTGCCTGGCTTTTGGCGCCGCGCAAGAGGATGGAGGAATGGGGCAAGGGGCGGTGGATTCAGAAACTGACCTATGCCGACCGCATGGCCCCGGTGCTGAAAAAGTATGGCTTGGAGACGTCGCAGCCCGACGCATGATGGATATGGGATTACGGCCTAAAGGCTTTCGCGTTTCATATGACCCATTGTGATGGCCACCGGAGGCCACCCTGCGCGCCACGCCTGCCCCTAAGAGGCGGATTCAAAAGTATTCCTTTGATCTCAAGGGCGTATATTTCCGCTCTGGCGGCGTCAAGACCTCCTAACGGGGCGCTGCCCCGTGTCGTCGGCCTTTCCTGGCCGGATCAAAAAATCTACTGCCTTGATATCTAAAGGATACTTTTAAATCCGCCTCTCAGGCAAAATGATTCGGTCACAATGGGTCATATGAAACGCGAAAGACTTTTAAGAAGCGCCGCCGGTGACCAGAGTCACCGCCACGCCATCGGTCCCGCAAAACAGTTCCAAGGCTCCCACCGCATGGCCCATGGCCTCGCGCAGGGTCGGCTGGTCACCAAACCCGATCAAGACCATCAATAGATCGCGGGTCTCCATTGAGATGCAGGTGCGTTCGGAATCCGAGGTCGGGCTGCCGAACGGCCCCTCCTGGTCGGCGAACACCGGTAGACCTTCCAGGTTGAGCGGGCCGCGCCCGATCCCAGCATAGGTCTCGCCTTCGCCTGCGCGACGGAAGGAAATGGGGGCTGCGACCTTGCTCAGGTCATAGGTGCCGATGGAAAAGCCGGTGCGGATGGAGATCAGGTTGGTCACGTCGACGACCGTATTGATCCGATAGAGATCCTTGCCCGATTTGATGCGGCGCAGCAAGGCTTCGGCGGAGGGGCGGTAGCGGGCCGGATCCTTGCCCAGCGCCTTATAGGCCCTGCGGGTGCCTTGAATGGCTGGCCATTCGGCGATGGGGGTCGCGGCAATCCGATTGTGGGCTTCGGCCATGTGGTCGAGAAGGGTCTTTTCCAAGTCCGGATGGGTCTCGGCGACCCTGACCTGACAACGCAGGCAGCCCAGGGAGACGGCAATCTGGCGTGCGGCAAAATCCTCTGCGATGCTCACCAAGCTCATGACCGGACCACTCCCACTCGATTGAGGCTGAAGCAACCTTGGGGCAAAATGGCATCGCGCGAAAGGCGGCGGGCGATCAGATGTGATAGGACATAAGCCATTGATGGTGGTGATATGACTCTGACATGACAAAATCAAGTGAAGTTATTCTCCTGGCCGGCCCCACGGCCAGCGGCAAGACCGCCCTGGCCCTGGACATCGCCGAGGCTCTTGGCGCCACGGTGATCAATGCGGACAGCATGCAGGTCTATGAGGACCTTCATGTGCTGACCGCGCGCCCGGATCCGGCGGAACTGGCGCGGGCGCCGCATCGATTGTATGGGGTGCTGCCAGGGGGCGAGGCCTGTTCGGTGGCCCGGTGGCTGGACCTGGCCTTGCCCGAGATCTGCCAGGCCTGGGCCGAGGATATGGTGCCGCTCTTGGTTGGCGGTACGGGGATGTATCTCCAGGCGCTGGTCAAAGGCCTGTCACCCATTCCCGAGGTGCCTGCCGCCGTTCGTGAGCAAGCCACGGTTTTGCTGGACCAGCTTGGGGGCGCGGTTTTTCGGGAGAAACTGCGTCGGCTGGACCCGGAAACCGCCGCGCGGTTACCCGATGGCGACCGCCAGCGGCTGATCCGCGCCTATGAAGTGGCCGTGGGAACCGGGCGATCCTTGAGCCAATGGCAAAGGGATGATCCCCCCGCCGGACCGCTGCCCGAGGCGCGCTTCACCCGGCTGTTGTTGCAGCCCCCCCGAGAGGCGCTCTACGAGCGTTGTGACCAACGTTTCGACCGGATGATGGGGCGCGGGGCGCTGGATGAGGTGCGGGCCTTGGCGGCACAAGATCTGAACCCGGCGCTGCCCGTGATGAAAGCGGTGGGCGTGCCGCCCTTACTCTCCTTGCTGCGTGGCGAAATCGACGAAGATCAAGCCCGCGAGGACTGCCAAAGAGCGACCCGCCAATACGCCAAGCGACAGACAACTTGGTTCCGTCACCAGTTTGATCCGCACCATGTGATTTCCAGCCTCTATATTCCGCAGGCCGCGAAGACCGTGGTTGCCTATCTTCAAAACAGGTTGGGGTGATTGCGCCGCTTCGGAGGCCATGCTACCCCTGAGTTTCAATTTGACGGTGGAGAGATGGCACATGCGACTTTCGGTTTTGGTGCTGGCGACGGCGTTGACGGGGGCGGCCACGGTGGCCGCGGCAGGGCCATTTGATGGGATCTTGCAAGGAGTCTTGGGAGGGAAATCCAAGACGACCAATAGCGCCGTAACCTCGGTGCTGGGCAACGAAGACCTGATCACGGGATTGAAGGAAGCCCTGCGGGTGGGCACCGATACGGTGGTGTCGCAGTTGGGCCAACCGGACGGGTTCAATGCCGATCCCAATGTGCATGTGCCGTTGCCTCAGACTCTGTCGGATATTAAAGGCCTGCTGAGCGGTCTGGGGCTGGCGGGGACGCTGGATGATCTTGAACTGCGCATGAACCGCGCCGCCGAGCAGGCGACACCGAAGGTCAAACAGTTATTCTGGGACGCCATCACCGCCATGAGCCTGGATGACGCCAGGGGCATCTACGAGGGGCCGGACGACGCGGCCACCCAGTATTTCCGTAAGACCATGACTCCGGATCTAAAGGCCGCCATGAAGCCGGTGGTGGATGACAGTCTGTCCCAGGTCGGCGCGGTGCAGGTCTATAATCAGGTCGTGACCCAGGTAAAGACCGTGCCCTTTGCGCCCAAAGTCAATCTGGACCTGACAGACCATGTACTCGAAGAAGCGGTCGGCGGCATGTTTATGTATCTGGCCCGCGAAGAGGCGGCGATCCGTAAGGATCCAGCCAAGCAGGTCACCGAAATTCTGCAACGGACATTTGGTCGTCAATAATCAAGCATCATCGTAGGAGGGGCATTCATGATCACCACCACCACCACAACCAGTGAAACCGTCGAAGGTCGCCAAGTCACCCAGATTATCGGCATCGTCGCCGGGCATGCCGTGATGGGCACCAACATCTTCAAGGACCTGTTCGCCGGGCTGCGCGATATCATCGGCGGCCGCTCCGGCTCCTATGAAAAGGAACTGCGCAAGGCCAAGGAACTGGCCTTGAAGGACCTGGAAGAAGAAGCCGAGTCCATGGGCGCCGACGCGGTCATCGCCGTGGACCTGGACTACGCCACCATTGGCGGCGACGAAAAGACCATGCTGATGGTCAGCGCCAATGGCACGGCGGTCAAGCTGGGCTGACCCGCTTTCCCCATGAACGAAAAAGGGCGCCCCATTGCCAGGGCGCCCTTTTTTTGCGTTGGATTCTTTAAAGCGCTTCGCGGTCGGTTTCACCGGTACGGATGCGCATGGCCTGTTCCATATCGATGACGAAAATCTTGCCGTCGCCGATTTTGTCCGTGTGGGCGCCCTTTTGAATGGCGTCCAAAGTGCTTTCCACGTACTCGTCGGGCACCGCGATCTCGAGTTTCAGTTTGGGCACGAACTGGATGTGGTATTCGGCCCCGCGATAGATCTCGGTTTGACCTTTCTGGCGGCCATAGCCCCGCACCTCGGTGACCGTGGCGCCGGTGATGCCAAGGTCGCGGAGGTTTTCTTGAACCTCGTCGATCTTGGTCGGCTTGATGATGGCAATTATCAGCTTCATGGGTTTTTCCCTTTTAAAAGGTGCTCTTGGGCTTAATTGAAATCGTAAGCCCGTTCACCGTATTCCGTCAAATCAACACCTTCGTTTTCTTCTTCAGGATCGACACGAAGACCGAAGACGCCGGCCAGAACCTTGAAGATCAGGAAGGTGATCAGACCGGACCAAATCACGGCAATAACGATCCCCGCGATCTGTGACGTCAGCTGACTGCCCACGGACACGCCGTCCCCGAGGCCCAGACCGCCCAGGCTCGGCAAGGCGAAAAAAGCCACCAAGATCGAACCGAGGATACCGCCAACACCATGCACGGCGAAGACGTCCAGAGAGTCGTCGATATGCCATTTCATTTTGACCGTGTTGACCGCCACGTAGCAGAGCGCGCCGCCACCCAGACCGCAGACCAGGCCGCCCAGCGGGCCAATGAATCCCGAGGCCGGGGTCACGGTGGCCAGACCCGCCACCATGCCGGTCACGATACCCACCAAGGTCGGCTTGCCATATTGCTTCCATTCAAGAGCCATCCAGGTCAGCGAAGCCACGGCGGCCGACAGGTGGGTGACTGCGATGGCCATGCCCGCGCCACCGTTGGCGGCCAAGGCGCTGCCGCCATTGAAGCCGAACCAGCCGACCCACAACATGGCTGCGCCCATCATGGTCAGGCCGGGCGAATGTGGGGGGTGCAAGTGATTGGGAAAGCCTTTGCGCGGGCCGATGACCACGGCCGCGACCAGCGCCGCCGCCCCAGCGGTGGCATGCACCACGATCCCGCCCGCGAAATCCTTGACCCCGACGCCAAACCATTGGCCGAACAGGCCGTCGTCGGTCATCAGACCACCGCCCCAGATCCAGTGGACCGCCGGGGCGTAGACCAACAGCATCCACAGACCGCTGAAGGCGATGGTGGTGGTGAATTTGGCGCGCTCCACGAAGGCACCCAGAATCAGCGCTGGGGTGATGATGGCAAAGGTCATCTGAAACATCATGAAGACCACTTCCGGGATCTCGCCTGAAGCGGAGTCCACGGTAACACCGGACAGGAACAGCTTGTTCATGCCGCCAATGATACCGCCACCCACTTCGCCAAAGGCCATCGAATAGCCGATCAGCACCCAGAGCACAGAAGAGATACAGGCGACCGCGAAGCAATGCATGAGCACGCTCAGGGTATTCCTGGCCCGCACCAGACCGGCATAGAACAGCGCCAATCCCGGCAAGGTCATGAACAAGACCAACGCCGTGGCGGTTATGATCCAGGCCGTATGGCCGGTGTCGATGCCATCGGCGGCTTGGGCCGCAGCAGGCAGCAGAATTCCTCCCAGTCCAGCGGGCAGTGCCCACCGGAGCGACTTCAAATACGCGCTCATGTAATCTCTCTCCCCCATGGCGGCTCGGAACCGAAAATCCCGGGCCGACCGTTCCATCCACTATGTGTTGCCCATTCGTATAGCAGTTTTTGCCAATGTGGAGGCTCCGGGTCAAGAGAGGAGACAGCGATTCCCCCAAACAATGATAAAGCTGCCTAATAATTAGGCATTCTGTGGCGAGTTGGGAACTGTTTTTGCTGTCTTGCGCGGTTTTCACCCTTCTTTACAATCAGTCTCGACCGCGTGTCACAGCTCACGGACTCCCATGGCCAATATCGTTAGCCGTCTCTGGAAACGCCTTCACAAAGGCGAGGATAGTTCTCCCGAGAACCCGGAGGAGAAAGAGCATTGGTCCGATCGCATGGACGGATTTTCTCAGACCGTCGATGACGTGCTGCAAAGCGACCCGGCGACTCTGGGTGATCCCGTGCATGTGATCAGCCTGACCGCCTTCAAGGAAGTGGTGGGAGATGCCTGGGATCATCTGGCGCCCAAGGTTCAGTTGATGAGCGAGAATACCTTGCTGAGTTATCTGGACCCTTCGGATATCTACCGGCAACCGGCGGAAGACCTGTTCCTGCTCGCTTTTCCCACCAAAAAACCGGATATGGCCCGTATGCGCGCCCGGGAGATCACCATTGATCTGGGCAACCGCTTGATGGGGTCGCACTTCAGTCTCGGTGGGGAAGAAGAGGGCGGCGCCCTGGTTCACGCGGCGGAGGTTCCCACCGAGGAGGCCTTTGGGGCCGATGGCGAGGTCAATTTGGAAGTGATCCAGGCTTCGGTGGCCGCCACCCGGGCGGCGGAGAAAACGCCACCGCCTGTTCCCGCCGCCGCCGCGGCCCTGATGGCGGAAATGGGCGTTTTCAATGAAGGCAGCAATGTGGTTCATGCCCGCTATCGACCCATCTGGGATTCTCCCAGTGAACGGATTGTCGGCTATCGGTGCGTGCCGTTTCGCGAGGTGGAAGGCCGCAAGGTTTCCGATGGGGCGTTCTATCCGGCCAACGCCGGGGTGGATTTCCTGGTCTCGCTGGATCGGGACTTGTTGGGCATGGTGGCCGAAACCTATGCCCAGGCGGTGGCACAGGGGGCGGACGTGGTGGTCCCCATTCATGCCATGACCGTGTTGACCGCCGGACGCGAGGTGATCGGCGAATCCCTGCGCGCCATTCCGGCCCATTGTTCGCGCCAACATCTGATCTTCGAGGCCATTGGAGCCCGCGACGAGACCCTGGCCCGTGATGTGATCGCCGCCTTGAAGCTCGAAGGTGGCGGCGTGGCCATCCGATTAAGCCTTGAGTCGCCCGACCCATTGGTGCTGCTGCGCGCCGGGGCCGACCGGGTCGGTGCCATGTGGACCGAAGGCGTGGTGCGCCGCAAGCTGCATCAGGTGGCCCAAGGCAGTCCGGCGCTTCACGCCTATTTATGGAACATGCCGGACCGAAAAGCCGTTGCCGCGTCGCTGAAATTTGGTATTCAACAGGTCGAAGGGCCGGGAGTGGCACCGGTGGTTCTAAAGGCGCCAGGCCGCACCGGGCCCATGTCCCGTTCCAAGATTATCTTATCGTGAAGGACCGACATTGATGGGGGGATTTCTCGATCGCTTGTTCCGGCGCCAGACCAATGATGGCCAGGCGGAAGAAAAAAACGACGACCCGACCCGGGCCCTCGAGGGACTGGTGCAGACCACCGATGATATTCTCCAACGGCAGGAAGAAGTCGCATCGGGCAAAATCTATGTGTTGAGCTTGGTCTCGGTGCGCGAGCATATGGGCGAGGATTGGGAGCGGTTCGCCCAGCGCGCTGCCCGCATCTGTGAAAGCTGTATCCAAAGCCACATGGAAGAAGGGGACGGTTTTTCTCAGGAAGACGAAGACCTTTTTGTTCTGGGCCTGCCGGGGCGGGATGACACCCACGCCCTGCTGCGGGCGCGGGAAATCGCCAATGATGTGGGATACAAGTTGCTCGGATCCCACTTTCGACCGGATCAAGAACCCCTGATCCTGGCCGCCGACGTGGACATGAAGGACGCCCTCGATGCCAAGGGGGAACTGAGATTCCAGGTGGTTCGCCAGGCCGTCGCCAAAGTCAGAAAGGCTTTCGTTCAGCCGCAACAGAAAAAACCCAAGCCACCGCCGGTTCCATTACATGTGGACTGCCGGTTCCTGCCCATGTGGGAGGCGAAAACGGAACGGATTGTTGGCTACCGGACTCGGGGGCGATTGGATCTGGACGGTCGTCCGTTGGAAGATGTGGAAATCCGCAAGATGACCCAAGAGCAGCGCGGCCGTCTGGATGCGGCGCTGATCCAGGCGGCCCTGATCCACCTGCCGGATGCGGCGAAAAAGGAATGCCGTCTGGTGGTACCGGTCTACGGTTCTTCATTGCATGGCAGTGGTTTGAAGGCAATCCGCGCCGCCTTGGCTTCGGTGACCATCGTGCATCGGGAGTTCCACTTGGCCATTGAGGTGATGGCCGAGCCCTCGGATATGGAAAGGATCTCCGAGATGCTGCCTGAACTGCGCAAACAGGCCGGACGGGTGATGGTGCGTCTGCCCGTGGGCGTGCCCGTACCCGCGATTGCCGACCCGGCAACCACGGACTTGGGCCACGAATGGCATGACCCCTTGCGTCTGGCACCCAAGGGGGGGGCGACCAGATATCTTTGGCAGGTTTCCGACAGCAAGGGATTGGCACAGGCTCTCAATGCCGGGTACGGTCTGATTTCCGGACCGGTGTTGAAAGCGCCGCCGCTGGATCACCTGGGACCGGTCGGGGCTCTGCCGAAGACACAATTGACCGGATGATCTAAAAAGAAAAGTGAATGAAAAAAATCAAAATTGTGCAGTGCACACTTGCCTAGGGGGCTGGAAACGGGCATAACCGATTCCAATTAGAAGACTCCCTCAATTCCGTTCGAGGAAGCGGAGAAAGCCTGACATGAAAATTGCAATTCCCAAGGAACGGGCCGCTGGCGAAAAGCGTGTGGCCGCCTCCCCGGAAACGGTCAAGAAATTGGTCGGTCTGGGTTTCGATGTTGCCGTTGAAAAAGGAGCCGGTCTCGGTGCCTCTTTCTCCGATGATAATTTCAAGGAGGCTGGGGCCTCCATCGCCGCGAAGGCCGAGACCTTGCTGAAGGGCGCCAACATGGTGCTCAAGATTCAGGCGCCCATCGTTGGCGGTAAGGATGATGAACTGGCGGCCTATGAAAAAGGAACCGTCCTCGTCGCCAAACTGGATGCCTTGACCGAGGCCGATACCATGAAAGCCTATGCGGATGCGGGACTGACCGCCTTCGCCATGGAGTTGATGCCGCGCATCAGCCGGGCTCAGAGCATGGATATCTTGTCCTCTCAGTCCAATCTGTCCGGCTACAAGGCGGTGCTGGATGGAGCACAGGAGTTTGGTCGCGCCTTTCCGATGATGATGACCTCGGCGGGCACCATTGCCCCGGCCAAGGTGTTTATCATGGGCGTCGGTGTTGCCGGTTTGCAGGCCATTGCCACCGCCAAGCGCCTCGGTGCCGTGGTCACCGCGACCGACGTGCGTCCGGCCACCAAGGAACAGGTGGAAAGCCTGGGCGGTAAGTTCCTGGTTGTCGACCCGGAGATGGAAAAGGATGCGCAGACCGAAGGCGGCTATGCCAAGGAAATGCCGCCGGAATACTACGCCAAGCAGAAAGAAGTGGTGGCCGAGCACCTCAAGAAACAGGACATGGTCATCACCACCGCCCTGATCCCGGGCCGTCCGGCGCCGGAGTTGGTCACCGAGGACATGGTCAAATCCATGAAGACCGGTTCGGTCATCGTTGATCTGGCGGTGGAAGCGGGCGGCAACTGCAAGCTGGCGCAACTGGGCAAGGTGGTCACCAAGCACGGGGTCAAAATCGTCGGCCATGATAACGTGCCGTCACGTTTGGCTGAAAACGCCAGTTCGTTGTTCGCCAAGAACCTGTTCAACTTCTTGAGCCCCCATGTGGACAAAGAGAGCAAGGCTCTCGCGTTCGATTGGGAAGACGAAACGGTCAAGGGTACCTTGATTTGCAAGGACGGGGCTGTTGTGCACCCGAGGCTGACCGGGGAGGGTAAGTAACATGGACGCCACCAAACTCGCCGAACAAGCCATGCAAATGGCTGAGCAGGCCAAGGAAATGGCTACGGAAGCACTCCGGTTGGCCAATGAAACCGCCGCCAGTGCTCTGACCACTGCCGATCCGGCCGTTACGGATGCGGTCACCGGAGCCGCCAGCCAAGGGATCCCGTTCCTGTACCTGTTCGCGGTTTTCGTGCTGGCTGTTTTTGTCGGCTACTATGTGGTCTGGAGTGTGACTCCAGCCTTGCATTCACCGCTGATGGGCGTCACCAACGCCATTTCATCGGTGATCATTGTCGGCGCGCTGCTGGCCGCCGGGCCGGACGGCTTCGGCTTTTCCAAGATCATGGGCTTTCTTGCGGTGATGCTGGCTTCCGTCAATATCTTCGGCGGATTCATTGTCACCCAGCGCATGCTTTCCATGTTCAAGAAAAAAGAACGGAAGTAGGAGAGGGACGGACCCATGAGTGGAATGGAAAATATCACGGGCTTCGCCTATCTGGCCTCGTCCGTCCTGTTCATCCTGGCGTTGCGCGGGTTGAGCTCGCCCGAAACGGCGCGCAAGGGGAACCTGTTTGGCATCATTGGCATGATTATCGCCGTGGTGACCACGTTGATCCAGCCGGGAATCATCAGCTATTGGATGATTATTGTCGGCATGCTGATCGGTGGCTCAGCCGGTACGGTCATCGCCCTGCGCATTCAGATGACGGCTCTGCCGCAACTGGTCGCTGCCTTCCACAGCCTGGTCGGTTTGGCCGCCGTGCTGGTGGCTGCCGCCGCGCTGTATAACCCGGAAGCCTATGGCATCGGTATTGCCGGTCAGATTCATGCCGGATCGTTGGTGGAGATGTCCTTGGGCACCGCCATTGGCGCCATCACCTTCTCGGGCTCGCTGATCGCCTTCGCCAAGCTGCAAGGCCTGATGAGCGGCAACCCGATCGTGTTCAAGGGTCAGCATGCGCTCAACGCCTTGCTGGCCGTGGTCATGGTGGTGTTGGTGATCTGGTTCTCTTCGGAGGAGGCCTACGAAGCCTTCTGGTTGCTGGCCCTGTTGGCCTTCATCCTCGGTTTCCTGATCATCGTGCCCATCGGCGGGGCTGACATGCCCGTCGTGGTCTCCATGCTCAACTCCTACTCCGGTTGGGCGGCCTGCGGTATCGGCTTTACCCTGTCCAACATGGCGCTGATCGTGACCGGCGCCCTGGTGGGCTCGTCCGGTGCCATCCTGTCCTACATCATGTGTAAGGGCATGAACCGCTCGATCTTCAACGTGCTGCTCGGTGGCTTCGGCGGGGATAGCGCGGGTGGTGGTGCCGCCGGCCGGGATCCCAGCAAGACCGCCAAGTCTGGTTCCGCGGACGACGCAGCCTTCATCATGGCCAATGCCTCCAAGGTCATCATCGTTCCCGGTTACGGCATGGCGGTGGCGCAGGCTCAGCACGCGGTGCGCGAAATGGCCGACCTGTTGAAGAAGGAAGGCGTGGAAGTGGCCTATGCCATCCATCCGGTGGCCGGGCGTATGCCGGGTCACATGAATGTGCTGCTGGCCGAGGCCAACATTCCTTACGACGAGGTGTTCGAGCTCGAAGAGATCAATCACGAGTTCTCCACCGCCGACGTGGCCTATGTCATCGGCGCCAACGACGTCACCAACCCGACCGCCAAGACTGATCCGCAAAGTCCCATCGCGGGCATGCCGATTCTCGACGTGGACAAGGCTGGGACGGTATTGTTCGTCAAGCGGTCCCTGTCCGCCGGTTATGCCGGGGTGGACAACCCGCTGTTCTATGATGACGGCACCATGATGCTGTTCGGCGACGCCAAGAAGATGACCGAGGAGATCGCCCAGGCACTGGGGTGATGTCAGGTTGAAGTATTCGGAAGAGGGCGGGGCTTCGGTTCCGCCCTTTTTCTATGTGCTGGCGGCATTTAGCGCCGCCAATCCCTTTTCCAGGTCTTCCCGCAAGTCCGCGACATCATCCAGCCCCACATGCAGCCGCACGCAGGGCCCCTTGTATGGCCAGTCACTGGCCGTGCGGATGGATGCCGGGTTGGCGGGAATGGCGAGGCTCTCGTAGCCACCCCAGGAATAGCCCAGGGCGAAATGCTCCAAGGCATCCAGGAAGGCATTGCGGGCGATGATGCTGACATGGTCTTGGAACACCACCCCGAACAGGCCGACGGAGCCGGTGAAATCCCGTTTCCACAATTCGTGATCGGGGAACGAGGGCAAGGCCGGGTGCAGGACCGCCGCGACCTCCGGACGGGTCTCCAGCCATTGGGCCAGGGCCAGGCCGCTTTCCTGGTGCCGGGCCAGGCGCGGCGACAGGCTGCGCAGGCCGCGCAGGCCCAGATAGCAGTCATCCGGTCCGGCACAGTTGCCGGTCATGACAATCTGCTCCTTGAGCCGGAAATAGAGCGCTTCATCGTTGACCGTCACCGTGCCCAGCATGGCATCAGAATGACCGACGATGAACTTGGTGGCGGCCTGGATGGAGATATCTACCCCCAGCTCGAAGGCCTGCATGTAGAATCCGGCGCTCCAGGTGTTGTCCAGCACCACCAGCGCGTCGCCCGCGTGGGCGGCCGCGGCGATGGCGGGCAGGTCTTGGATCTCAAAGCTGAGCGACCCGGGGCTTTCGGTGAAAATAAGCCGGGTTTCCGGGCGCATGAGTTCGGCGATTCCGGAGCCGATGCGCGGGTCGTAATAGGTGGTTTTGATACCCAGTCCCGCCAGCAGGCGATCGCAGAATTTACGGGTCGGGAAATAGACGCTGTCGGTGACCAGAATATGGTCGCCTTGTTTGACCAGCGCTAGCAAGGTGGCGGTGATGGCGGCCAGTCCCGAGGGCAGGGAGATGCAGCGGCTGCCGCCCTCCAGGTCCGCCACCGCTTCTTCGAAGGCGCGGGTGGTGGGGGTGCCGAAGCGCCCGTAGTGGATGGATTCCAGGAAGTGCCGCTGGCTTTCCTCCAGCGCCGCGACGCTGGGGAATGTCACCGTGGAGGCATGATAGACCGGCGGATTGACGATGCCGTGGTTGTCCTCCGGCTTGCGGCCGACGGTGGTCAGGCGGGTGTCTTTTTTCATCGCGGCTGTTTCCAGTTGGCGAGCCCGCCTCGCCCTCGTCCTTCGACAAGCTCAGGATGAGGGTTCCAGGTTGAGGCTCAATCGCTAAACCGTACACCCCTCATGCTGGGCTTGTCGAAGCATGTGTTTAGGTGAGGCCAGTTGGTTACTTGACCTTGGGCACCTCAGGATGAGGGTTCCAGGTTGAGGCTCAATCGCTAAACCGTACACCCCTCATGCTGAGCTTGTCGAAGCATGTGTTTAGGTGAGGTCGGTTGGTTACTTGACCCTGGGTACCTTGTGGCCTTCGGTGGAGATGGGGCGCTTGGCCCGGCGCTTGCGGTTCTTGGTGGCCAGCACTTCCTTGGCGGCCTGCATGCCCGCGGCTTCGATCTGTGCCGGAGAGGCCGCGCCGTCACCATCGTGGACCACATGCCACCATTGATCCACCGCGTCGCCCGCATGCTGGATGGCATCCACGCGCAGGATGCGTTCCAGGGCGGTCAGGCGGGCTTTGATCCGTTCGATTTCTTGGTCATCCATGTCTCGTTCTCCTCTCGTGCTCTTGATTATTTTAAATCTCGATGGGCAGATCGGGGCGATTACCCCATTCATTCCAAGATCCGTCGTACATGGCCACGTTGTCGTGACCGATCAGGTGCATGGCCAACAGGGGGACGGCGGCGGTCACGCCGGTGCCGCAGGTGGTGATGATCGGGGCGTCCATATCCACTCCCGCCTCGGCAAAAGCCGCGCGGATGCCGTCAGGGGACTTCATCACATAGTCCTGCTTGTAATTCTCCATGATGTTGGTGAAGGGCAGATTGACGCTGCCTGGGATATGGCCATGGCGCTTACACAGGTAGACTTCGTCCACCAATCCGTGGAATCGGTCATGGGAGCGGGCATCCACCAATTGTTCGACCTTGCTCTCGATATTGTCTTTCACCTGACGCCAGACCCGGACCTGTGAATCGTTGAAGTGGGCGCCGAAGGCGGTGGCATCGGGCTTGTTCCAGCCGTCTTCCATGGGGCGCTTTTCGCGGATCCACTTGAGCAGGCCGCCATTGAGCACCGCCGCATTGTCATGGCCGAAGATGCGGAACATCCACCAGACCCGGGCCGAGGCGCAGCAGCCGCCCAGGGCGTCATAGATGATGAACCGCTGATCGTTGCGCAGACCCAGGCGACCGCACAGAGCCTCGAATCGTTCCGCCGGTGGGACCATATGGGGCAGGGGTGAGCATTCGGCGCAGATGTTGTCGATGTCGAACCAGACGGCACCGGGGATATGGCGCATCTCGTGCTCGAACTCCGCATCCCGGTCCACCGCCGGGGCGAAGTGGGTGGCATCGATGACCCGGATCGACGGATCATCCAGATGATCCGCCAGCCAGTCGGTCTCGACCAGGGCATCGGGGTTGGCATAAGTCATTCTTGAACACACCTTTTATTATTCTGTCTCGACGGCGATCAGACCATCCAGGCCGGGACCGGCAGATCCTTGGAGCGCAGGAATTCGGGATTGAACAGCTTGCTTTGATAGCGCGTGCCGCTATCGCAAAGGACGGTGGCGATGGTATGTCCCGGTCCCAGGTCTTTGGCCAGCTTGATGGCGCCCATGACGTTGATGCCCGAGGAGCCGCCGACGCAGAGGCCTTCGAGCTTCATCAGATCAAAGATGACTTCCAGCGCTTCCGGGTCGCTGACTTGCTGGGCGTCGTCGATGGGGGCGTCTTCCAGGTTGGCGGTGACCCGGCCCTGACCGATTCCTTCGGTGATGGAGCCGCCTTCGGCTTTCAGCTCGCCGTTCTTGTAGTGGTGGAACAGGGCCGATCCCATGGGGTCGCTGAGCACGATGCGCACATCTTTGTTGCGGGCCTTCAAAGCATCGCCGACCCCGGCCAGGGTGCCGCCGGTGCCCACGGCACAGGTGAAGGCATCGATACGGCCATCGGTTTGCTCCCAGATCTCGGCACCGGTAGTGTCCCGATGGCCTTGGCGGTTGGCCACGTTGTCGAACTGGTTGGCCCAGACGCCGCCCAGTTCCTCGGCCAGTCGTTGCGACACATGCACGTAGTTGCCCGGGTCGCGATAGGGCACCGCCGGAACCAGCCGCAAATCCGCGCCGGACAGCAACAGCATGTCCTTTTTCTCTTGGGACTGGGTTTCCGGCATGACGATAACCGTGCGATAGCCCAGGGCGTTGCCCACCAGGGTCAGGCCGATCCCGGTATTGCCCGCCGTGCCTTCGACGATGGTGCCGCCGGGCTTGAGCGCGCCCCGGGTTTCGGCATCGCGCACGATGGCAAGCGCCGCGCGGTCCTTGACCGAGCCGCCGGGATTGAGAAATTCGGCCTTGGCGAGGATCTCGCAGCCGGTGATTTCGGAAGCCTTTTTAAGGCGGATGAGGGGGGTATTGCCGATGCTGCCGACGAAGCCGTCGCGAACGTCCATTGCCGAGCCGGTCCTTGTTGCGAATCCTAGGAAATTGAAGCCCTCTAGACTACGCGCCCGTCCCCCCGGGAATCAACCTTCGGGGCGGGAAACAAGGGATAATTTCATCAAAGCCAGTCGGCGCGCAGGGCCTCGCGGTTGTTGCGCAGCCATTCCAGGGCGATGATGGCCGTGGCATTGATCATCCGCCCGTTGTCGATCATGGCGATGGCCTCGGTGGCCGGGACCGCATAGGCGCGGATATCCTCATGTTCATGGGACAGGCCGTGGACACCGCCAGCGCCCGCTGCATCCACCCGCGCCGCATAGATGATCAAGCTTTCCGACGAGCCGCCCGGCGTTGCCAGATAGGTGCGGATCTTGCGGATTTCCCGGGCCTCGATACCGATTTCCTCGACGATCTCACGGGTGGCGACCTGCTCGGGCGTTTCGCCCGGCTCGACGATCCCGGCGACGATTTCGGCCAGCCAGGGGGAGGGATTATCCCCGAACCAATCCAACTGCTGAAAAGCCGTATAGGCACCGATGCGGAACTGGTCGATCAGCACCACCTGGTCGCGCACGGGGTCATAGGGCAGCACCGCCACCGCATGGCCGCGCTCGAAAACTTCCCGCTGAAAGGGTTCGGTCCAGCCGCCGTCGTAGCGTTTGTGGCGCAGCCAATGGCGGTCGAGGCGGAAATAGCCCTTGTGGGCGATTTCGGTGGCTTTCATCTCCACGTCGTCGGCGTGAAATGTCGGGCTGTCGTCTTGCTCGTCGCTCATCCCGGATCCCCCGCGCAACAGGCACCGCCGGAGCAATGCACCTCGGCGGCCAGCTTGGCTTCGTCACGACCGGCCAGCCCGATCACCGTCGGCACCGACTGTCCGGCGCCATAGACCGCCCAGCCGTCTTCCTCGCGCTGCACCAGCAGCCCGGAATCGCTGTAGCTCATGGAGTCCTTGTCGGTCCAGTCCATGGGGATGTTGTGCCCGTTAGGGGCGGGGGGATCAAGGGGGAAGGTGGGATGGTGCACCAGGGAAAGTGGAAGTCTTTCTCAATAGGCTGACCAACCGCCCTTTGACAAACACCACTCGCCCATCCACCTATGAGCAAGGATCGTCAGCAAAAGGAGCCGCCCCCATGACCGCCGCCCGCAGCGAAAAGATCACCTTTCCCGGCGCCTTTGGCGATGACCTGGCGGCCAGGCTGGATCTGCCTGAGGGAGCGCCCCGGGCCTATGCCCTGTTCGCCCATTGCTTTACCTGTTCAAAGGACGTGTTCGCGGCCTCGCGGGTGTCGCAGAGCCTGACCGCCCATGGGATCGCCGTGCTGCGGTTCGATTTCACCGGGCTGGGTTCCAGCGACGGCGAATTCGAGAACACCACTTTTTCCTCCAATGTGGCCGATCTGGTGGCCGCCGCCGACTATTTGCGGGCCGAGCATCAGGCGCCGAAACTGCTGATCGGGCATAGCCTGGGCGGCGCGGCGGTGCTGGCCGGAGCGGGGAAGGTCCCCGAGGCTCTGGCCGTGGCGACCATTGGCGCGCCCGCCGATCCGGCCCATGTGACCCATCACTTTACCTGCGAGATCGAGGAAATCGAGCGCACCGGCCAGGCCGAGGTGGATCTGGGCGGACGGCCTTTCACCATCCGCAAGGAATTCCTCGACGATATCGCCGAGGCCAATCTGAGAGATGCCGTGCATGGCCTGCACAAGGCCTTGCTGGTGTTTCACGCGCCCCGTGACGAGACGGTGGCGGTGGACAATGCGACCAAGATCTTTGTGGCCGCGATGCATCCCAAGAGTTTCGTCTCCCTGGACGATGCCGACCACCTGCTAACCCGGCGCGAGGACGCGGCCTATGTGGCCGACGTGATCGCCGCCTGGGCCTCGCGCTATATCGGCCTGCCGGGCTGTACCGGAGCGGAGAAGGCGCCGGAGCTGAAAGCGGCGGAGGAAGCCGTGGTGGTGGCCGAAAGCGGCGAGGGCAACTATGCCAACCTGGTCTCGGTGGGCGGCCAATTCGCCCTGCGCGCCGATGAACCGGTCAAGCATGGCGGTCGGGATACCGGGCCATCGCCCTACGACTATCTGTTGGCCGGGCTGGGGGCCTGCACCTCCATGACCCTGCGCATGTACGCCGACCTGAAGAAGATTCCGTTGGAAAGGGTGGCGGTGACCCTGCGCCATGAAAAAATCCATGCCGACGACTGTTCCCAGTGTGAGACCGAGAGCGGCAAAATCGACGTCATCGAACGGGAGATCGAGATCGAGGGCGATTTGACCGAGACCCAACGGCAACGGATGCTGCAAATTGCCGACAAATGCCCGGTGCACCGGACCCTGCATTCGGAGGTGGTGGTTTCATCCCGGTTGAAAGACTCTTGACCATCCCCCGATTTCGGGCGACAACCAAAACATGATGATCAGAACTGCCGGACTCTATTATCGACTCGTGTGATCCTGCCTCCAACCGGGGTGGGCCTTTTGTCGTTGTCCGTGTTTTTCAGAAATGATCAGACCATGTTTTCTTTGCTCTTCTTTTATTCCGTCTTTGTGGTGCGACTTATGTCGGGGTCGCGAGCCTGACTGCGTCCGTCTTCGTGCCGGGCGTCTCGGGGCCCCGGACAGGCAAATCCCACAAACCGTATGAAATAAAGGAGAGGGTGATGGAAATCCCCTTGATGATGGACACCACAAGTCTGGCCGCCGGATGGGCGGTGGTGATCCTGGGGGCTGCCTTGCAGGCCGCCACGGGTCTGGGCGGAGGGCTGGTCATGGTGCCGCTGCTGGCCTTGGTCGATCCCATGCTGGTGCCCGGGCCGTTGATTCTGTCGGCCCTGTCGCTGAACTCATTGATGGTCTATCGCGGACGCCATGAGGTGGCCTTCGGTTCCTTATGGCCGATCATCATCGGCATGGTGGTCGGGGCCGGGGCAGCTTGGCCGTTGCTGAGTTATATGGAGGGGCCGGAGACTCAATTGATCTTTGGATTGATGGTCCTGGCGGCGGTTGGAATCAGTGTTTGCGGATGGTCTCCAAGGGTGACCGGGCGTTCCATGGTCATCGCCGGAGTTGTCTCCGCCTTCATGGGTACTACGGCGGCCATCGGCGGGCCGATCCTGGCCTTGCTTTACCAACGGTGCAGCGGGCCGGAGATGCGCGCTACTTTGGCCGGACTGTTTTTTGTCGGAAGCCTGATTATCCTGGTCATCTTGGGAGAGCGGGGGCGTCTGGGACTGCCCGAGTTTGCTGCTGCGCTCCTGCTGATCCCGGGCTGGCTGGCGGGCTATTGGCTGGCCGGTCCCATCGCCAGGCGGTTGGATGCCGGCCATACCCGGGCGGTGGTTTTGATCATTGCCGGGGGCAGTTCTTTGTGGCTGGTGGCGCGCGGGGTCCGTGCAATCCTGGACGGGATGGGGTAAGGTCGGTCGTAGCGGATTCGTGAACAAACGGACGTATGGACGGCATGGCTGGACAAGCCGACGACGGCGAGGGGGACGCCGACCCGCTTTTTACCCTCTGGGGTTCTGATGGGAGCTCCCATCAGGCGTTGGCCTTTTTCCTCGATGTGGATGGCACATTGGTGGAGATTGCTCCGACACCTGATTCCGTCGTGGTTTCGCCGGATCTCCCGGACATTCTCGAGCGCCTGTCCGAAGCGGTGGACGGCGCCCTCGTGGTGGTGTCGGGACGATCCATTGCCCAGATCGATGATCTTCTCAAGCCGGCCAAATTGCCTGCCGCCGGTCTGCACGGGCTGGAGAGCCGCGAGACCGCCCTTGGCAAGATCATGACCCCACCGGTGCCCCCCCAAATGGACCAGGCGGTTCAGGCTATGAAGGCGTTCGTGGAGGCTCATCCGGGCACCTTGTTCGAGGACAAGACCCATTCCCTGGCCATCCACTATCGCCGGGCGCCCGAGACGGAAGCCGCGGCGCGGGATCTGGCCGAAGCGGTCATGGCGGAGCTGGGCGCGGGCTATCATATCCTGGCAGGCAAAATGGTATTTGAGGTCAAACCCGATGGTGCCGACAAGGGACAAGCGGTGACCCGTTTCATGGCCTTGCCCGCTTTTGCCGGACGCAGGCCCGTATTCATTGGTGACGATGTGACCGATGAAGACGGATTTGCCGCCGTCAATGCCCTGGGCGGGACCTCTATCCGCGTTGGCCCTGCGGATCGGCCCACCGAGGCCCAAACCCATGTTCCCTCGGTTTCGGATCTGCATCGGCTGCTCGCGGCCCAAGCGGATCGAGGCGGGGACTCGTGAGAAAACAATAAATATGGTAGCGTTCAACAGCAGGAAGGATAGATCGTGAGTCGTCTCGTCATCGTTTCCAATCGTGTCGCCGACCCGGGGGACAAAAAGGCCCAAGCCGGGGGGTTGGCCGTGGCCTTGCAGTCGGCCTTGCGGGAGCACGGAGGAATTTGGTTCGGATGGAGCGGCAAGATCACCCAGCAGTCCGCCCCCAACGTTAAAACCCAAGAGGTGGGCAACGTTACCTATGCCACGGTCGACTTGGACCGGCAGAGCTACCGCCAGTATTACTCGGGCTTCGCCAATCGTGTGCTTTGGCCGCTGTTTCATTACCGGCTCGACCTGACGGCGTTCGAGCGGGTGGACTTCAAGGGATATATCAAGGTCAACCGGATGTTCCTGGAGCAGTTGCAGCCGCATCTCCGCGATGACGATCTGGTGTGGATTCACGATTATCACCTGATCCCCCTTGGCGAGAATCTGCGCGAATCCGGACACAAGAATTCCCTGGGGTTCTTCCTTCACACACCCTTCCCGGCATTGGAGGTGATTCGCGGCTTGCCCACCCACCGGGAGATCGTCAAGGCTTTGTGTGCCTATGACGTGGTCGGTTTTCAGACGGAAAATGATCTGCGTGCGTTCCAGGATTACGTGGTGCACGAGTTGGACGGGGAAATTCTCGACGACAACATGGTCATCGCCCAAGGACGATTGTTCAAGGCCCAGGCCTTTCCCATCAGTCTCGATCCCGAGGAGTTTCAGGGCTATGGCCGCCGCGCCGTGCGCTCCGCCCACTATAAACGTCTCAAGACCAAGGAAGGCAGTTCCTGGTTGGTGGGCGTGGATCGTTTGGACTATTCAAAGGGCATTCCCGAGCGGCTGCGCTCCTATGAGCGGCTGTTGGAACGCTATCCCGGTTATCAGGGCAAGGTGAACTTCCTGCAGGTCACCCCGGCCTCGCGGTCGGAAGTGCCGGAATACAAACTGATCCGCAACGAGATCGAGACCTTGGCCGGAAACATCAACGGCCGCTATGCCCAGTTTGACTGGGTGCCGGTGAATTATATCTGCCGCAGCCTGGCGCGCACTCAGTTGGCCGCCTTTTATCGGGCCAGCGCCATCGGTCTGGTGACTCCCTTGCGCGACGGCATGAATTTGGTGGCCAAGGAGTATGTTGCCTGCCAAAACCCCAAGGATCCCGGGGTCTTGGTGTTGTCCAGCTTTGCCGGGGCCGCCCACGAAATGGATGCGGCTTTGATCGTCAATCCCATGGACCTGGACGCCGTGGCCGACGCCATTGCCAGAGGTTTGGAAATGCCGTTGGAAGAGCGTGTGGAACGCTGGGACGCCTTGATGGGCGTGCTGCAAGCCAATACTTTGGCCGATTGGCGCGATAAATTCATCGGGGCCATGCACGAGGTGCAGCCGCAAGGGTGACGAATCCCGGGCCTGTTGCTATAAGTTCGCCCCATAGATTCATTACCGGCCCGAGGGGGCACACCGATCATGTTCGATATCAAGTGGATCCGTGACAATCCGGAAGCCTTCGACGGCGGCTTGGCCAAACGCGGTGCGGCCCCCCAATCGGCGGCGATGCTGGCCTTGGACGAGACCCGGCGCGATGCCCTGGCGCGCGCCCAACAGGTGCAATCCGAGCGCAATGCCTTGTCGAAACAGATCGGCCAGATCAAGCGCGAGGGCGGCGATGCCTCCGAGGTGATGGCCAAGGTGGCGGAATCCAAGGAGGCCCAGGCCGCTCTGGAAGCCGATGCCAAGACCGCGGAAGAGGCCTTGGAAACGGCGCTCTCGACCATTCCCAACCTGCCCGCCGAAGATGTGCCCGAAGGGGCTGACGAAGCGGACAATTTGGAGGTTTCCACCTGGGGGACCCCACCCGATTTCGATTTCGAGGTCAAGGATCACGTGGCTCTGGGTGAAGGCCTGGGGATGATGGATTTCGAGACGGCGGCAAAGATCTCCGGCGCCCGCTTCGTCATTCTCAGCGGCCAATTGGCACGTATGGAACGGGCCCTGATTTCCTTCATGCTCGACCAGCATACGCAAGGGTTTGGTTTCACCGAGGTAAACCCGCCAGCATTGGTGCGTGACGAGGCCCTTTATGGGACCGGGCAACTGCCGAAATTTTCCGAGGACCTATTCAAGACGACCGACGGTCGTTGGCTGATCCCCACTGCCGAAGTGCCCCTGACTAATATCGTTGCCGGACATATCCTTGAGGAAAGCTACTTACCGCGCCGCTACACGGCTATGACCTGGTGCTTCCGCTCCGAAGCGGGGGCGGCGGGCAAGGATACCCGGGGGATGATCCGTCAGCATCAATTCTCCAAGGTGGAGATGGTCTGTATCACCCATCCTGAGCAGTCCGACGAGGAACTGGAACGCATGACCCGTTGCGCCGAGACGGTGCTCGAGCGGCTGGATCTGGCCTATCGCCGGGTGGTGCTTTGTACTGGCGACATGGGATTCTCGGCTCGCAAGACCCACGATATCGAGGTCTGGCTGCCAGCCCAAAATACCTATCGGGAGATTTCCTCGGTCTCCAACTGCGGGGATTTTCAGGCCCGGCGCATGAAGGCGCGATTCCGTCCCGAGGGCGAGAAGAAGACCCGGTTCGTCCATACCCTCAATGGCTCGGGCCTGGCGGTGGGCCGGACTCTGGTGGCTATCTTGGAGAATTACCAACGGGCCGATGGGTCCATTGAGATTCCCGAGGCCTTGCGCCCCTATATGGGTGGCCAGGATGTGATTTCGGTCGATGTTTGACGCTCCCCTTGATCTCAAGGCCGCCCGGGTGTTGGTTACCAACGACGATGGCATCGACGCCCCGGGCATGCAGGTCTTGGAATGGGTGGCGGCGACCGTCGCCCGGGAGGTCTGGGTGGTGGCGCCGGAACAGGAACAGAGCGGCGCCGGGCATTCCTTGACCCTGCGGCGACCATTGCGCATTCGAGAGGTCTCTACCCGCCGCTATGCGGTGGATGGGACGCCCACAGACTGCGTCATGCTGGCGGTCAAGCATCTGATGAAGAGCCAGCGTCCGGATCTGGTGCTGTCGGGGGTTAACCGGGGCGCCAACATGGGCGAAGACGTAACCTATTCCGGCACCATCGCGGCGGCCATGGAAGGCACCTTGTTGGGCATTCCCTCCATCGCGCTGAGCCTGCACACCGAAGATCGGGGCCTGCCCCAGTGGGAAACAGTCAAGACGCTGGCGCCCGGCGTGATCCAGCAAGTGATGCAATTGCATTGGCCCCGGAACTGTCTGCTGAACATTAATTTTCCCGACCGCACGGCGGCAGAAGCTCTGGACACCGAAATTACCACCGAGGGACGGCGCAAAATCGGCGATGCCATCCAACAGGGCACGGATCCCCGGGGCGAGAAGTATTTTTGGATCGGTGCCCAGCGAGACGAAGACCGATTCGCCCAAGGAACGGACCTGGAAGCGATCTATCGGGGCGCGGTGTCGGTTACACCGCTCAGTCTGGACCTGACGGACAGGGTGATGCTGGATCGCCTTAAAGGCTATTTCTCCTGATATTAGAAAGAACTAATTAAATCGTTGCCTACCCGGTCCTACCCGATGGGAAATTAACCGGATCGGCAATGTGGAATTAGCATTGCTCTATGGGAAAACCTTGGGCACACTTCGGCTTCGTGATCGGAGATCGGGCCTTTTCAGCCCTTTCGGGTGGGGGGTCTCCCACCCGCAATAGAGGGCACCCCAACCCGCGGGGGTGTTTTGCCCAATGGGTATATGAGGCAATGTCCCGGTCACTTGGCGACTAGGCACGACGGTTCAAAGGATCGGCCGCCGCCACAAGGGTAGAGGAATCAGGTCTGGCAGGGGCGTGGGTACGGTGAACCAAGAGCACCGACCCGGATCCGACCAGGGGAAACGTTTAAAGATAAAGGAGGACGCCAATGTCCACCAAGCACCCGATTATTGCCGTGACCGGGTCTTCCGGCGCCGGTACCAGCACCGTCAAGGAAGCCTTCGAGCATATTTTCCACCGCCTCAGCATCACGCCCGCCGTGATCGAGGGCGACAGCTATCACCGCTATGATCGCATGGCGATGAAGGAGGCCATGAAAAAGGCCGAGGCAGAAGGCAATACCAATTTCTCGCACTTTGGCGCCGAGGCCAATCTGTTCGAGGAACTGGCCAATACGTTCGAGACCTACGGCAAAACCGGTGGTGGCAAACGGCGTTTGTATCTGCACAACGACGAAGAAGCCATTCCGTACGAAGGCCTGGGGGCCGGTCAGTTCACTCCATGGGAAGACATCCCGCAGGGCACGGACCTGATGTTTTACGAAGGTCTGCACGGCTGCGTGAAGAATGACAATGTGAACATGGTCGATCACGCCGACTTGAAAATCGGCGTGGTGCCGGTGATCAATCTGGAATGGATTCAGAAGATCCACCGCGATACCAAGGCACGGGGCTATTCCGAAGAAGTGGTGATGGACACCATCATGCGCCGCATGCACGACTATGTGCACTATATTGTGCCGCAATTTGCCCAGACGGACATTAACTTCCAGCGCGTGCCGATCGTCGATACCTCCGACCCGATCATCGCCCGCGACATCCCGACGCCTGACGAAAGCCTTGTGGTGATCCGCTTCAAGGATCCGTCCAAATTCCGCGTCGATTTCCCGTTCCTGCTGCAGATGATCCATGACTCGTTCATGTCCCGGCGCAATTCCATCGTTGTCCCTGGCGGCAAGATGGGCCTGGCCATGGAATTGATCATTGAGCCGATTTTGCGCCGCATGGTGCAGGATCGCCGGTCTTTGATGAGCTAAAGACACGCCCCTTTCGGGGTCCCTTTTTGGGGGGGAGGATGGGCCGCTGTGAGCTTTCGAGCTCCGGTGGCCCTCCGTTTTTTTTGTCTACCTGACAAGCGCATCACTCCACCGCTATACTCTGGGCCCAAGGGTTATGGGAGGGAGTCGTCATGTTCGTTGTCGCGGTCGCCAATACCAAGGGAGGCGTGGGGAAATCCACACTGGCCACCCATATCGCGGCCCATTTTGCCCGCTGCGGACGCAAGACGGCGCTGGCGGACCTGGATCGGCAGAAAAGCTCTCTGGCTTGGCTGAAGCGCCGACCGGACAACCTGCCCACGATCATCGGCATCAATATGAGCAAGGGTGAAGCCAAGATCCCCAAAGGGATTGATCGTTTGGTGGTGGATGCCGGGGCGGCCATGCGTGGCCAGACGGTCAAGGATTTGGTCCAACAAGCCGACTTGGTGGTTATTCCGACCTTGGCTTCGGCCTTCGACGAAGATGGAATTATCCGCTTTCTCAAGCATCTGGACAAGGTCAAGGCCGTGCGCAAAAACAAGCGGACGGTGGCTTTCGTGGCCAATCGGGTGCGCTTGCGGTCGCGGTCTGTGGAGCATCTGGAAGGGTTTTTGAAGGCCCAGGAGTTCCCTGTCGCGGCGCGATTGCGCGATACACAGCTTTATGTCAATGCCGCTGCCCAAGGGGTGAGTATTTTCGAGATGCCCGGAGCGCGGGTGCAGAGCTATGTGGCAGAGTGGACGCCCCTGATCAAAATGATGGCCGAAGGGGCTAGTCGGAAATGAGCGGGCCCCCCACCGACCCCCAAGCGATTGCGGAACAGGTGGGACGGACGATCACCGACGGGGACCGCATGGCGGCGCACCTGGGGATTGAGTTGGAGGAAATCCGCCCCGGATTCGCTCGTTGCCGTATGGAATTACGCGAAGACATGGCCAATGCCGCCCTTGTGGGGCATGGCGGGGTGACCTTTACCCTGGCCGATGTGGCCTTTGCCCATGCCTGCAATTCCCATGGACGGACGGCTCTGGCCACCGGCGTCTCCATCTCTTTCGTCGGTCCGGCCACCATTGGCGATACCCTATATGCCGAGGCGACAGAGGTATCCCTGCGCGGGCGCAACGGGATCTGCGATGTGAGGGTCTTGAATCAGGAGGGGGTCATGGTGGCCCTGTTCCGGGGACAATCCTTGCAATTGGATCGTCCGCTCCCTTGAAGCCTTTCGCAGGCTGCTGAAAAAGTGCTGTCCGACGGCCCGCCTCGCCCTTCGTCCCTCGACAAGCTCGGGATGAGGAAGCTCAGGGTGAGGCTATTCAAAGGCCCTCATGCTGAGCTTGTCGAAGCATGTGTCGCCATACGCTCGAAATCGGGCTTTTTCAGATGGCGGTAATCGAGCAGTCAGGGATTGCCTAGACAGTCAGCTGGTCTCCACACTCGGTCTTGATCAAGTATCCGGGTCAATTCCTGGACATGGAACAGAGGAGACCAGCTATGGAGTATTTTGTTGGAATGGACGTATCGATGGCAAGCATTTCGATCTGTGAGATTGATGCAAAGGGAACCGTCATTCGCGAAGGCAAGGTGTCAAGCACACCCGAGGCGGTCGCCACTTGGCTCGAGGAAAGCGGGCGTGGCTTTGCGCGAATTGGGTTGGAAGCTGGCCCTCTGGCGCCTTGGCTGTACGCAGGACTGTCCAGTCGGGGCCTCCCTGTGATTTGTATCGAGACCCGGCAAATGAAGGCCTTTGCCAGCGCCAGCCCAGTCAAGACGGACCGTCGCGACGCCCGCTTGATCAGCCAGGCGATGCGGACCGGTTTGTACCGCGCGACCCACGTCAAGACCGCGCGCAGTCAGGAGCTCCGGATGGTGCTGACCCATCGGGAGACCCTGGTTCATCAGGTCCGTCAGTTGTCCAATACGGTACGAGGAACATTGAAAGCTTTCGGCCTCAAGGTCGGTATGGCGCGCGGACGCCTTTTCGCGGCGCGGGTTCGGGAATTGACGGCTGATAACCCGCACCTCAGCGCAGCCGCCGAGCCGCTCTTGCTTGCGCGCCAAGCCTTGCTCGAACAACTCGACAAGCTCGACCGGCAGGTTCATGCCGCTGCGCGCGATGATAGCGTTTGCCGGCGCCTGATGACCGTTCCCGGCGTCGGCCCGGTTACCGCCCTCGCTTTCAGGACAGGACTCGACGTGCCGGAACGGTTTCAAAAGTCGGTCATGGTCGGCGCCCACTTCGGGCTTGTCCCACGCAGATACGCCTCGGGAGAGCAGGACCGAAGCGGCCCCATCAGCAAGTGCGGAGATGCCATGGTTCGTTGGCTTTTGTTCGAGGCCGCCAATGCACTTCTCACTCGAACCCGCCGTTGGTCCTGGCTCAAACACTGGGGGCTCGCGGTCGCCAAAAGGCGCGGGATGAAACGCGCCAAGGTCGCCGTTGCCCGGCGTCTCGCCGTAATCATGCATCGCATGTGGATCGACGGCACGGACTTCCAGTACCGCAAGGAGGAGACCGCCATCTAAACACAACGAAAACCGAGATCGCCTGAAGGGCGGCCAGGACGCGTGGCGACGCGCGGGGCTCGGATGACAGCGCGCAGGCTGCAGTGGCGTAAGACCACGCTTTTCAGATTGCTGCACCCGATCCCCCTTGATCCCCATCATGCGGCGACGACGTCGACCGCGGACAGAAGCAAAGGGCGCCACATACCCCAGGTTCAAACCGACGGCTTGGAAATCAGCTTGACTCAAATGACTCGATTACAGAAGCAGCCTGTTAGATTACGTCGGCTTTGATCGGGTTCGATCAAACCGTCACGCGCGAGGGCCCTGAATCTGAAGGTGGCCTCATGGTCTTGACGACCGATTGACGGCCTTCGGGTTGATGAGATTACCGCCTGATACGTTAACAATTCGAAATAAAAACCCCCGTTCGCTACAGGGGCAGTCGAGCGAACAGGGGATATCCAGGTTTTATTTGCGCCGGGCAGCAACGTTCCGCCTGTGTGCGGGGTGGGGACGTGCGGAGCGGAAAGTCAGTTTTTTATAGCCCGTGTCAGTTTTATTAAATGTATGGGTTTTTAGAGGAAAGTCCTAAAATTTTTATTTTATTGAGATTTGTCAACAAATTCGCCGGAATTTACCAGCAATTTACCAGCAATTTACCAGCAAATTATCAGCAAATTTAGATAAAATTTTATCTAGTTTTGGTGATGGCGACCGGGCGGCGGTGACTGGATGTTTCCGGAAATCCTGATGAAATAACAGGCTTACTTGGAAGAATCGTCGTCTTTGCCGTCATGGATCGGCTGTGACTCGAGACGGATGCTGTCCATGGGTGTCAGGGCCACCGGATGGCTATGGAGCGGTGTTTCCAAAACACCGGTGATCCGTTCCTTGAGGATCTCAAGCCCTTCTTCGTCATAGGTGCCATAGGCGAGCACGCCCAATGCCCGGTCACTGATTTTGGCCAGCGTATCCGCATCCCGCAGCAACGGCTTGACCCGCTCGGCTATGAGATTGATGGCGGCTTGATTCTGTTCATCGCTGTCACCACCAAAGACTTCCGGTCCTTCCCAATGAAGGGTGAGCACGCTGGATTTGGGCGACTTGCGCATTTGTTGCGCTTCCAAGCGCTGTTTGCGGTCTTCGAACAGGAGGGCATTGGGGAGGCCGAGATCCTGATACACCGAGGGATACTTGTCAGAGTCCGCGCTGGCTTTTTGGCTTTGCGCCCGCAAGGTGGAAACCAGGCGGCTTGCAACGACCTTTGACAGTTCCGCAGCCATGGCGGAATTCTGCAACACCAACTTGGTAAAGGTATCCTTGGATATGCTGAGGGCGGTGACCTTGGTGGTTGCCTTGACGTTGGCGGTCCGGGGGATCTCGCACAGAAGCGCCAGCTCACCGATCATTTCGCCACTGCCCAGTTCGGCTACCTTCATCTCGCCGTCGGGGGCGTTGACGGTGATATCGACGGCGCCTTCGAGAGTCACATAGGCATTGGTGCCGAAATCCCCTTGCCGAATCAGCAGTTCCCCTGGTTCATAGGTCAGCTGTTCACTGGTAAAGGCAATGAGCTTCAAGGTGGACCGGTCCATGGCCGCGAAGAACGGCAGGCGAGCCAGGACCTCGGCCTGTCCGGCAAGACCCTTGCCGGATTCCTGTGTCTCGCTGGGGGGGCTTGGGGGGCGTTGGTCCTCGTTGGCGGCCAACTCTCTTACGGTCCCTCGATCGACGACAAAAGTTTGGGCAAAGGGCCTTCGACGATCGTCTCCTTGATCCTCGCCCGCATCATCAATCCAAAGCAGGCCGGTATCTTCGTAAGTGGCGCGGAGATTGCGGGCGATATTGGCCTGAGTCGTTGGGTCCAGACCTCCCAGGGCCTTGTTGGCGATCAACAGGCGCGGGCGCTTGATCAGGCTGCGTGCCAGGGCGGCCTTGTGCCGCTGGGCGACGTTCAACCGCTTGCCGCCGATCCCCACATCGAATTGCAGGCCCATTTCCAGAATTTGAGAACGCAGTTCGAGCTTATCGATCACTTCGGTGAGCAATTGTCCGGCTCGGATTGCCGCCTCGGCTTTGTCGACCATGACCTTACCGAACAGGATGTTGTCTTGAATGGAGCTGGCGGCGTTATAGCGGTCCCCGTCAAAAAACTCGATCTTGTCTTGCAGATCTTCCGGCATGTGGCGGGCAAACTGGACCCGGGCGTCAAGCACCTTTTCACGGAAGGAGTCGTCCAGTTCGAACAGGTTATGACGCGCGATGACCACCTGGAACGTCAGATCGACCAGCCGAGTGACGTCTGCTTCGACCAGGGATTCCACGCCCTGGCCGGCGACGCGATTGATGATCCGTTGATACTCCGGGATATCTTCATGATTGAAAAAGGCAAAGCGTTCAAAAAACTCATGACCCGGCGGCAAATCCGCAAACAATTCGATCATCACACCGGCAATGGACCGGCCTCGGGTAATGAACTCGGCTAAAAGATCAGTTTTTTCCAAGGTGTACAGGAGATAGCTGTTGCGGCTGAGGTTTTCCACCGAGAAAGTGTCATCCACCGGGGTGCCCCAAAGAATGTTTTCGGCCACCGTCGCGCTGGTCACATAACTACTGGGATCGAAGATCTCGACAATATCGATCAGTTTGCGTTCCACCAGCAATTCCCGGACCCGGGCCCTGGCGTGGACGATCTGCTCGGCAATTTTTGGATGCTGTTCAATGTCGATGTGCATGCGCAGGCCGATATCGAAAACATCGGCTTCCAATTCGGTAATCCACAAGGCTTCACGGACTCTGTCCATGATGTCGTCGTCGTTGGGACGGGAAACGCCCATGTCCAGCCAATCATCATGGATTATATAGGGTGAGTTTCCAGCGGCTTCGGATTCCACAAGCCATTCGTCGCGCTCTTCCACCTGATCGCTCTCTTTCACCGGGCGCTGTTTCAGGCCATAGAGCAGATTGTCCATGATCGTGCCGCTACGCAGGCTGGACTCCTGGTCCACATAAGTAATTTCTCGGGTGAGGTGAGCGCGAGGCAATTGATCGAGTTTTTTGCCCGATACCGATACCTGGCCGCTGGTCGGGGTAATCTGGCTGGCCAGCAGCTTTGCCAGGTCGGATCGCCCGTTACCCGGATCGCCTTTCAGCGTCACGTGGGCTTCCGTATCGAAAGCCAGGGTCGCGCCGTTGACCAAGCGGTCCCCGCCGTCGTCCTCCAACACCAGGTTGGCACCCTGCATCCGGCCAGTGAGCGGCTGGTAGGCTTCCCTGTTGTCCAGGTCGATCAGAGTTTCGTTGAGCATACCCGGCGGGGCGAACTGCTCGACCAACTGCTCATACTTGATCCGCGAGTCTTCCTTGCGCTGATAGTAGGTCAGAAGCTCCTTCCAAGGGGACGACAAATCCTTGTAGGCGGCGAGCACGGCCACCAGCGCGCCAAAGGAAAGATCGCCCTTGATGACGAGGTAGCCGCCGATGGAAAAGAAGAAAAATGGCGTGACCTGAGCCAGGAAGTTATTGAGAAACTTGATGAAAAACTTCTTTTTGTACAAGCGGTAACGGATGTCGAAAATCTGTCCGAGCCGGTCGCTGAAATCAGCCAGTTCATAGTGATAGGTGGCATGGGCATGGACGTCTTGAATGCCGGCCACGGTCTCGCTGAGTCGTTCGGAAAGTTTGCGAACGGTCTTGACCCGTTCTTTGCCCAGCAGGTTCACTTTCCGCTGGAGCTTCGGGATGATATAGCCCTGTACCGGGTAAAGGGCGATGGCGGCGAGGCCCATGAACGGGTCCTGGATCATAATGAAGGCCAGGATGGTGATCAGGGTACCGCCCTGGAAAGCGGGCAGGGACAGGGCTTCGCCGAAAAAGCCGCCCAACGGCTCGGTTTCCGTTGTCACCATGGCGACGATTTCGCCCTGGGACAGATTGCGAAAATGGTGTTGAGGGAAGCGCAAAGTGCGTTCGATCAACTGGAACCGCATGCGCCGCAACATGCGCTCGGCCAGAATTCCGCGATAGACATTGATGAAGTATTTGAAGCCGCCGTTGATAAACACCAAGGTAAGGAAGGTGCCGCATAGCAGCAATAGAAAGGGGATTTGCTCCCATTCCATCCAGGCATAGACCTGCGGGAATTCGTCGCCGCCAATGGCTTCGTTGATGATCGTTTTGGGCAGGTCGAGGGAGAAGTAGAGGAATGGGAATGCCACGGCAATGATCAGCAGCAGAATGATCTGCTCCCGCTTGCTGTACCGGAGTATGTACCGGAACAAACTGGATTCCATGCCATTATCCCCATGTGCCAAGGCCACTCCAGACCTTAGAGTCGAATTCAAAAGTATTCCTTTGATCTCAAAGGCGTATGTTTCCGCTCTGGCGGCGTCAAGACCTCCTAACGGGGCGCCGCCCCGTGTCGTCGGCCTTTCCTGGCCAGATCAAAAATCTACTGCCTTGATATCTAGGGGATACTTTTGAATCCGCCTCTTAGCCTCTTTCCCTAAACCGGGGATTATAGGTACATGAAGAGGGATCGCAATTTTTTTCCCTTACCTCAAATGTATAAACCAGCGGTCGTAAGGGGATAGGGGCAGGAAGCAGGCCAGATCACGCCGGGTTTGATCGGAGACGATAACGTCAGAATAACGTGAATTATCTCAATTGGATAGCGCCTGTCCAGCGGGTCCGATTGGACCCGACAGGCGCTATTGATCAGGGAAGGAATAGCCGGGCCATTGGGCCGACCCGGGGGCGTCAAGGGGCGGTGCCTCGCCGCCAAATCTCAATTGGCAGCGGTTGGATGCCTTGACCACGATTTCAAGACTTCGATGGGCTCCGGCCCGTTGATTAGCGGTGATGACGGAGGCTCTTGTGCCCCGATTGCCCGCATCGTCGGTGATGTCAATGATCGCATCGGGCTTAAGAACACCGCGCAGAAGCGACTTGTAGGTCGTGGTGATCCGATAGTGCTTGTCCCGCTCGACAATTTCCGGCTTGTGATCGGCAACGGGCCAGACGGTATTCAATTCCTGCATCATGCAAATTGCCACCTGTTTCGGTGGGGCCGCGTAGCTGTGTTCAAGGGTCAGGCTTTCCTGCCCATAGATGGTAATGGGAATGGGCAGGTTGATCGGTCCACAGGCAACAGCGGTCAGGCTCGTGGCAACAAGAGTTCCAACGGCAAGGGTCGGTCTCCGAATATGCATGGCCCAAGGCTCCCGGGTGCTGTCAATCGGCTGCGGAAAGACTATATTGGCATCAGCCCTTTAACAAAACGTCTATCATTGTGAAAAGCCGCGCCTCCATCCATGCGCCCCAATCCGCCGGTCAAGATCTGCGGACCCTGCGTACCACTTTGCCATATCTCTGGCCCAAGGATTCCTTTGGGCTGAAGGCAAGGGTGGTGATTGCCCTGTTGCTGTTGGCCGCGGGCAAAGGGACCAATGTGGTGGTGCCGCTATTTTATAAAGATGCAGTAGATGCCTTGTCATTGGAAGGGGAGGCCCTGTTGGCCATTCCCCTGACCTTGTTGCTGGCCTATGGCGCCACTCGGCTGCTGGCCTTGGTCTTTGTCGAGTTGCAGCATGCGGTGTTCGTGCGCGTGACCCAGCGGGCCATCCGCGTGGTGGCGCTGAAAACCTTCCGGCATTTACACCAATTGTCTTTGGCATTTCATTTGGATCGGCAGACCGGCGGCTTGTCCCGGGCCATCGAACGGGGCACCAAGGGTATCGAATTCCTGATGCGCTTCATGTTGTTTTCCGTCGGTCCGACATTGCTGGAGATTGCCCTGGTGGTGGCGGTGCTCTGGACCCTCTACAACGCCTGGTTTGCGCTGGCCACTTTGGTGACGGTGGGGGGATTCGTTGTCTGGACCCTGGTGGTTACCGAATGGCGGATCAAGTTCCGCCGCCGCATGAACGAGACCGATCAGGAAGCCACCACAAAGGCAATCGATTCCCTGATCAATTATGAAACTGTCAAATATTTCAATAATGAAGAGCATGAAGCACAACGCTTTGATCGCAGCCTGATGGCTTACGAAGAGGCCGCGGTGCAAAGCCGTTCTTCGTTGTCGTTGCTCAATATCGGGCAGGGGGCCTTTGTGTCCGCCGGCGTGACGGTGATCATGGTAATGGCGGCCTCGGGAGTTGTGGATGGCAGCATGACCGTCGGCGACTTCGTTTTGGTCAACACCTACCTGATTCAGCTTTTCCTGCCGCTGAACTTTCTTGGCTTCGTCTATCGCGAGATCAAGCGTTCGTTGGCCGATCTCGAAGCCATGTTCGGGTTGTTGGAGTCACAGCCGGATATTTCCGACACACCCGATGCTTCGCCTTTGCCGGTGGGTCGTGGAAGTGTCGCCTTCGAATCCGTGGGTTTCTCCTATGATGGACGCCGCCAGGTGCTGGAAGACGTCAGCTTCACCATTCCCGCCGGGGGGACCGTGGCGGTAGTGGGGCAGAGTGGGGCGGGAAAATCGACTCTATCTCGGTTGCTGTTTCGGTTTTACGACGTGACCGAAGGACGCATCACCATTGACGGACAGGATCTGCGGAAGGCCACTCAGGCCTCCGTGCGCGCCGCCATTGGCGTTGTGCCGCAAGACACCGTGCTGTTCAATGATACTGTCTATTACAACATCGCCTATGGTCGCCCGGAAGCCAGCCAAGAAGACGTTGAGAAGGCCGCTCGCATGGCGCATATCCATGATTTTGTCGCGGGCCTGCCCGATGGGTATGAAACCCGGGTCGGCGAACGGGGCTTGAAGCTGTCTGGGGGCGAGAAACAGCGGGTGGCCATTGCCCGTGCCTTGCTCAAGGATCCGGCGATCTTGTTGTTCGACGAAGCGACCTCATCGCTGGACACTCAGACCGAAAAGACCATTCAGGCCAACCTGGAAGAGGTGGCCCGGGACCGCACCACCTTGATCATTGCCCACCGGCTGTCGACGGTCATCCACGCCGACGAGATCATCGTGCTCAAGGCCGGACGAATCATAGAACGCGGCACCCATGGCGATTTGTTGCGGGCAAAAGGCGCCTATTTCCGCATGTGGAGGCGTCAACAAGAAGTCATGCAAGCGCAACAGGTGCTCAATACGGTCGAAGAGGATGCCGCCTTGTAAGAGTCGTCTGATTCAAAAGTATTCCTTTGAGCTCAAGGGCGAATATTTCCGCTCTGGCGGCGTCAAGACCTCCTAACAGGGCGCCGCCCCGTGTCGTCGGCCTTTCCTGGCCAGATCAAAATCTACTGCCTTGATATCTAAAGGATACTTTTAAATCCGCCTCTAAGATTCAGGATGGGCAGTTGCGGTTGCGCAATTCCCGCAACAAGGTCTTGGCGTGCTTGGGGTCGATCTTGAAGATCCGGTAGATCTCCAAGGATTCCCGCATGATCACGCATTTCTGCGCCAGAAAAGCCTTTTTGTCGGATTGATCGACCTTTGCCTTGATGCGTGCCAGGCGGGCTTGGTGGTCGGTCTCGTCGTCGTTCCCGCCCTTCAGGCGCCGGGTGAGATAACGGATCTCTTCGTGGTCTGCTGCATGGTGGCTGTTGCCGACGATGCTGGCTGCAATCAGATAAGGCGCGCTGAATCGCATGTCCTTATAGATTGCCAAATATCCGGGAGTTTCATCGTTCTCGTGGGTAAAAACCCCGACGATATTGGCCAAATGCCCGACTTTTCCCCGTTCGGGAGAGGGGGGTAGGTAGACGATATGCTTGATCAGGTGCGCGCGATCAACCATCGCCGGCGGCAACCGTTCGAGCATGTCGATGCCCTTTTTGACCGTGCGGAAAAAGGACTTGTTCTTGGCTTTTTTGAACCAGGAGCCGACCAGAATGAAGTCTTTGTACTCCTCCACCGGTGCCCCTTTGGGCAAGCGTCCCGCATGGAGTTGTTGGGCCAGGCTGTTATCGGAATGGATACTGCCCCCCGTTTTGGCGGCCGGGGAAGAGGAGGGAGCCTTTTCTTGCCCCATCGCATCGCCGCCTGCTCCGGTTAGGCCAAGAGCCATAACCAAAAGAAAAGCGATCCGCACAAGAGGTCTCTGGGTGCCCATCATGGGAAAACTATGAGTCAATCCGAGGGAGGCGTCAATCCACGAGCCTCAGCCTTTGCAGAGCCAGCAATCCTCGGGCATGGTCGCCTTGGTCACCGGCAGGCCTTCTTTGATCCAGCGGGTGATGCCGTCGGTGACATTGTTGATCTTTTCGTAGCCCATCCGCTCGCTGAGGAACTTGGAAATTGCCTGGGTCCGGCTGCCGGTGCGGCAGATCAGGATGATGTCATCCTTTGGGCCCGCCAACGCACTGAATTTATCCATGAAATTCGGATTGACCTTGCCCTTGCTGTTGAAGAACGTCAGCAAGGTGCTGCCCGCGACAACGCCGGTTTTCTTCCATTCCTCGGGACGACGGATATCAACTATCTTTGTTCCCTTGGTCAGTAGGCCCATCAGCGCCGCATTGTCCAGGTTGGTATACTTGGGCAGTTTGACATCCAGCAGTTCAACTTCGAACTTCAAGGTCGCGTTGCCGGGGATGACCCCGCCCGCGCCGCGCTTGCCATAACCCAGATAGGGCGGGATGATCAGCTCCCGCTTGCCACCCACTTTCATGCCGCGCACGCCCAGCTCCCAGCCGGGAATGACATTGCCCTCACCGATGGTGAAGGTAAAAGGTTTGTCGCGATCGAGGCTGGAATCGAACTTGGTCCCATCAAGCAGCCAGCCGGTGTAATGCACGGTCACATCACTGCCCCGCTCGGCGGTCGTGCCGCTGCCCAGGGTGATATCTACGGTTTTCAGCGCTTCCGCCCCGTTGGCCGGGTGGATCAGAAACAATACGGCAAGGACAAAAGACAGGCGGTAGACAATGGACACGGATCAATTCCTTGATGTAACGGCTACGATGGACCCCGATTTAAACTATCTAGGCCAAGAATGGCATCCCTAATCGGTGACTGGATCATATTGGCCTTGGTCCGGCGCAATGTGTCGTGGTGGCGTGATGACGGACTGTGCTATAAAAATGACCGTGCTCCGATGCACCGCCCTGATTGAAGAGGAACGCTGAGTCCCGTCCCATGGAGAAAATTCGCGATCTCGTCGCCGAGCACAGAGAATGGGTGGCCGATAAGGTCATGGCCCACGCGCGTGATTTGGATTTCGCGGATCTACTGGCGAGCCTGCGCGTTGGCAATGAGGATTGGTCCTGTCGAATTGCCGATCCCATGTTGGATGTTCTGTCGAGCGATGAGCCGCTTGTCGTCTTATCAGCCAAGGATGACCTCCATTTAAACCGGCCCGCGGCGTTTGGCATGGCGCAGGCGCGCGCACACCGACTGCGTGGCGGTGAGTTGCGTCCATTTCTCGGCCTCGTTAAAATCTGCCGAAGAAGCTACCTGGAAATGATCGAGGAAAAAGCAGCGCTTGAGCCCTTGGACGAGGGAGCCGCCGTCAACTTCTTCAACTTGTTTTTCGACAATCTTGAATTGGGCATCGTCGGTGAATGGACGATGCCGGATGCGGAAGACGTGTCGGAAGAGATGCGGACCGAGAGCCAGCGTCTGCTGCATGAGAAAAACTATTTTACGACTATCTTCGAAAGCCTTTCCCTGCCGGTGCTATTGATCGGTGATACGGGTGGCATCGCCAATATGAACCGGTCGGCTCACGAGCTTTTCGTCGGGCCCGCCGTGCCGGGGGCCGTCTACTATGGCGAAGGGGATATGCCCTATCTGTCCGAGGATCTGTTGCAGTTCATTCGAGAAATGGAGGAGGAGGGGGCCTACGAACGGGTATTGCGGACCCGGAACGGGATCCGCCAGTTCGAGATTTCTGTGCTGTTTCTACTGGATGTGACCGGACGTTTTAAAAGCTCAATGCTGGTATTCGTCGATATCACGGAACGCATGGAAGCCACCGAAGACCTGATACGCAACAAGGATCGTCTGGCCGATCTGGTGGCCATGCGCACCGCTGAAACCTCGTCGGCCAATGCCAAGCTGCATGAAGCCATCGCCGAGAGAAAGGCGGTGGAGGAAAGTCTGCAAAAGACCATTGATCAATTGACGAAATCCAATACCGAGTTGGAGCGATTTGCCAATTTTGCTTCTCATGATCTAAAGGAATCAGCGCGTTTGGTTGCCAGTTACTCGGAGTTGCTGGGGCGGCGATTGGGCCAGGACCTTGATGATCAGGCTCGGGAATTCCTTGATTTCCTCACTGAAAGCGGCAAGCGGATGAGCCAGCAGGTGGAAGACCTGCTCGCCTACTCTCGGACTCAGGCCCGTGTTCATCCGTTCGGTGAAGCGGATGCAACACGCATTGTCGATGCAGCCCTGGCCAATATGGAAACCTATATTCGAGAAACCGATGCGACGGTTGAGATCGGGGAGATGCCACATGTATGGTGTGATGAGTTCCAGATCCAGGAGGTGCTGCAACACTTGATCGGCAATGCCATCAAGTTCCGCGCGCCCGAGCGTCGCCCCGAGGTCAAGATTAGCTGTGAAACTACGAAGGAAGAGGCGACCTTCCGAATACAGGACAACGGGATCGGAATTGATCCGCAGTATTTCGAGCAGATTTTTGTTATCTTCAAGCGGCTACATACCAAGGACACGTATCCCGGAAGCGGTATTGGGTTGGCCATGTGTAAAAGGATTATTGAGCGCCATGGTGGGCAAATCTGGATGGAATCCGTGCCGGGTGAAGGCTCGGTATTTCAGTTCAAGTTGCCTATAACTGGATATGGCGTGGGTCGATTGGCAGGTCCGATCGGTCGGCGCTAGATCACGTTGCGTTTAATCGGATACGATCCAACGCGAGAAATGGGATCGGTATTATTGGGGGCGCGCAGGATGAACGGGTTCGATGGCGCCCGGCCCGCGCAAAACGTCAACCGAGCAAGCCCGGCATAGGGGGAGTAGGACTAAAAATGGACGATCAGGTTTTCTTTGACGGAATTGAAGATGTCTACTTTGTTGGCGGTATGATCCGCATCGATTTTTTCTGCTATTCGCCCTCGGAACGCGATAGTGATGGACGCCCCGCCCCGGCCTTCAAGCAACAACTGGTCTTATCCCCAAAGGCATTTGCGCAAAGCTTTGCCATGCAGGAGCGAATGATGCGCACCTTAGCCGAACGGGGCGTTGTTACGCCTTTGGAAAGCAACGAAAAAAGCGGTAAATAGGGTCATAGCCAACCGATCCATCTCACCGACAACGGGCGCTTCTTGTCAGGAAAGCGCCCGTCGTTCATTAACAGGCTGCTTCTGTAATCGAGTCATTTGAGTCAAGCTGATTTCCAAGCCGTCGGTTTGAACCTGGGTTATGTGGCGCCCTTTGCTTCTGTCCGCGGTCGACGTCGTCGCCGCATGATGGGGATCAAGGGGGATCGGGTGCAGCAATCTGAAAAGCGTGGTCTTACGCCACTGCAGCCTGCGCGCTGTCATCCGAGCCCCGCGCGTCGCCACGCGTCCTGGCCGCCCTTCAGGCGATCTCGGTTTTCGTTGTGTTTAGATGGCGGTCTCCTCCTTGCGGTACTGGAAGTCCGTGCCGTCGATCCACATGCGATGCATGATTACGGCGAGACGCCGGGCAACGGCTACCTTGGCGCGTTTCATCCCGCGCCTTTTGGCGACCGCGAGCCCCCAGTGTTTGAGCCAGGACCAACGGCGGGTTCGAGTGAGAAGTGCATTGGCGGCCTCGAACAAAAGCCAACGAACCATGGCATCTCCGCACTTGCTGATGGGGCCGCTTCGGTCCTGCTCTCCCGAGGCGTATCTGCGTGGGACAAGCCCGAAGTGGGCGCCGACCATGACCGACTTTTGAAACCGTTCCGGCACGTCGAGTCCTGTCCTGAAAGCGAGGGCGGTAACTGGGCCGACGCCGGGAACGGTCATCAGGCGCCGGCAAACGCTATCATCGCGCGCAGCGGCATGAACCTGCCGGTCGAGCTTGTCGAGTTGTTCGAGCAAGGCTTGGCGCGCAAGCAAGAGCGGCTCGGCGGCTGCGCTGAGGTGCGGGTTATCAGCCGTCAATTCCCGAACCCGCGCCGCGAAAAGGCGTCCGCGCGCCATACCGACCTTGAGGCCGAAAGCTTTCAATGTTCCTCGTACCGTATTGGACAACTGACGGACCTGATGAACCAGGGTCTCCCGATGGGTCAGCACCATCCGGAGCTCCTGACTGCGCGCGGTCTTGACGTGGGTCGCGCGGTACAAACCGGTCCGCATCGCCTGGCTGATCAAGCGGGCGTCGCGACGGTCCGTCTTGACTGGGCTGGCGCTGGCAAAGGCCTTCATTTGCCGGGTCTCGATACAAATCACAGGGAGGCCCCGACTGGACAGTCCTGCGTACAGCCAAGGCGCCAGAGGGCCAGCTTCCAACCCAATTCGCGCAAAGCCACGCCCGCTTTCCTCGAGCCAAGTGGCGACCGCCTCGGGTGTGCTTGACACCTTGCCTTCGCGAATGACGGTTCCCTTTGCATCAATCTCACAGATCGAAATGCTTGCCATCGATACGTCCATTCCAACAAAATACTCCATAGCTGGTCTCCTCTGTTCCATGTCCAGGAATTGACCCGGATACTTGATCAAGACCGAGTGTGGAGACCAGCTGACTGTCTAGGCAATCCCTGACTGCTCGATTACCGCCATCTGAAAAAGTGTTGTCCTACCGCCCGCCTTAGCTCAGGGAGAGGCTAACACGTTGAAAATATATAAGCCCTCATGCTGAGCTTGTTGAAGCATGTGTCGCCACGCGCTCGAAATCGGTTTTAATCAGCAGCCTGTTCGTGTTGAACAGGTCGGGCAGTCAGTCGTCGTAGGACATCAAAGCTTCGAAGGGAATGTTGAGCTTGTCGCGGCCTTTCAAGCCGTTCAGCTCGATCATGCAGGCGGCTCCGACAGGCTTGCCGCCGACCCGATTGATCAGTTCCACCGAGGCCTCCATGGTCCCGCCCGTGGCCATCAGATCATCGACAATCACCACCCGCTGATTTGGGGCGATGAGATCATCCACGACCTCGATGGTGTCGGACCCATATTCCAGGTCATAGGAATAAGAGGTGGTGGATCCGGGCAGCTTGCCTTTTTTGCGCAGCATCACGAATCCGCAACCGAGCTTCAGAGCCAGCGGGGCAGCGGTCAAAAAACCGCGGGATTCGATGCCCGCCAAGATATCAGGCTGCCAGAACGAGACGATCTTGGCCATGCGCCCCATGGCGACCTGCCAGGCATCGGGGTGCGCAAGGAGCGTGGAGATATCGTAAAATAAAATACCCGGCTTGGGGAAGTCGGGCACGCCTCGGATATATTCCTTCAAGTCCATGAGTCGTCAAATCTCCTGTGAAACAATAGGCGGAAGCGCCAAAACAAGTTGGCGAAACTGTAAGCAATATTGACGGAGAAAGAAACCCCGTGGCGGGTGGGGTGTCAGCTGACCAGGAAGTCCGAAGCCTGAAGTTCAACCGCGCTGCCATCCCCGGAGTTGATGGTCGCGAGCTGAGAATAGGAGCTGCTGTCATCGCCATTGGATTGGGCAACCCAGAGTTCCCCGACGGAATCGCTGGCATTGGTGTGGAAGAATACGAAGACGCTTTGGTCCTCGTCAAAGCCCGGGCGCGCCTCTTCGGATACGCCCAATTCTTCCCAGTGACCAACCACCATGGACGAGAAAGCCTGGTCGAAGTTGATCGCTTCCTCGGCAAAATAGAAGTTGCCCAGGAATGATTCACCCAAGTCCGAATACAGATCAAGCAGGTGACCTTCTTCCACTTGCAGGCCCAGGGATTCAATGGATTGATCAAGGCCCATGATCAGGCTGATGGCATCATCGCCATCACTGTCGCCGAATCCCGTCAGTCGGTCGACCCCATCCGAACCAATGGATTCAAGCAAATAACCATAAACGTCATTGCCTTCGCCACCATTGAGGCGATCGTTGCCCGCGCCACCGATTATGGTGTCATCACCGGCACTGCCCGTCACCACATCGTTACCCAAGCCGCCTTCGATGGAATCGATGTTTTCCAACGTGGTTTCGCTGAAATCCAGGCGGTTCGCGCCGTCATTGCCCCGGATCACATTGGTGCCGCTGCCGCCATCAATGACTTCCACACCCGAAAGGGAGCTCAAGCCAATGACGTCGTCGCCGTCGCCGCCAAGAATAGTGTCATTGCCATCTCCGCCGGCAATGCTGTCAAAGCTGCCATCGGCGCCCGATACCAGGAATTGGTCGTCGCCATCACCACCCAGCAAACGGTCGGTGCCCGCACCGCCAACGATCACGTCGCCATCGGCGCTGCCGGTCAGAACATCATTGCCCGCGCCACCTTCGATAGAGGCAATGTTCACCAACGTGGTTTCACTGAAATCCAGGCGGTTGGCACCGTCATTGCCTCGGATCACATTGATCCCGCTGCCGCCATCGATGACTTCCACTCCCGAAACAGAGCTCAAGCCAATGACGTCGTCGCCGTCGCCGCCAAGAATGGTGTCGTGACCATTTCCACCGGCAATGCTGTCAAAAGTGCCATCGTCGCCTGATATTAGGAATTGATCGTCGCCACCAAAACCATTCAACCGGTCCGTGCCCACGCCACCAACAATCACGTCGTCACCGGCGCTGCCGGTAATGACATCGTTGCCCACGCCACCATCAATGGAATCAATATTCAACAAGGTGGTCCGGCTGAAATCGAGGGGGCTGACGCCATCATTGCCTCGGATCACATTGTTTCCGCCGCCGCCGTCAATGACTTCCACGCCCGACAGGGCCACCAAGCCGATATCATCATCGCCATCGCTGCCAGAAATGGTATCGAATCCGGATCCGCCGTACACACGATCAAAGCCCGTATCGGTGCCGCTGATAATGAACAGGTCGTTCCCGGCGGCCCCTTCCATGCGGTCTTGCCCCGACCCGCCGATTATCAGATCATTGCCGGCGCCGCCGACGAGAACGTCGCCGCCATCGCCGCCAGTTAGAGTCTGGGGCTGGGAGGCGGCATGTTCTTCGATATCACTGGCCAGGTCGTCTCCACGTCCTTCAAATTCCGAGAAGTCGTCGGAATCTGCGATCTGCGAGGCCAATTCGCCCTGTAAATACCGATTGGTGTCGGCAAGTTGCTGCAGGAAGTCGTCCCCGGAAAGGTCGTCCACGATACCGTTCGCAGCCGCCAGCAAGGAGGCAAGGTCGCCCCCTTCGGAATCATCAATTCCGGCGATTTCCAGCAAAGAACTCATGCTTGCCGGATCCGTCAGCGGAGACCCGCTTTGATCATCACTTTGCGGCAACGAAGCCAACAATTCGGCGAGGGCGTCAAAGGCGCCATCGAGGGTCAGTTCCGTGGGGGAGGCGGCCTGTAGTTGAATCGCCGTGTTGACCAGCATGGCCGCGGAGGCGAGCAAGGTGGTGTCCCCGCTGGCCACGCCATCGAACGGATCGACATCAAGCAGGTCGCGGCCATCAAGATTGAGGGCATCGGCGATGAAGGATTCGGCCGTGTCCGCATCCACGGGAGGGTCTGTCAGATCAATATAGCTTTGGATCAGCGTGGATAGCGGCGTAATGATGGTTGAGCCCTGGGGGGCGGTCATGGTGCCGACAAACGCCTGTTGGGTTTCCGTGTTGAAGCCGCCGCTGGCGGTCAGAACGCCGGTTTGATCGGTAATAAGAGTAAAACCGCCCAACTCATCGGTAATGGTCGAGTCTTCGATTCCCTCGTCCCATTCCGTATCCCGGTCCAAGTCAACGAATACCCGGGCGCCGTCAAGGTATCCGTCGATGACCCAGCCAGCGAGAGTCACGGGGCCGGTTGGTTCGGTATTGCCCGTTCCGCTGTCGTCGGAATCGGTGCGTTCATCATCATTGCCGCCAGTATCGGAATCGCCGGTCGCCGTTCCGCCCGAATTGCCTGTTTCAATCGGGGCTGGGTTGGACACATTGGTGGTCGGATTGCCATCGGGATCCGAGGGGTCGGTATTGACCCCCAGGAGGGAGTCACCAAATGGGTCGGTGGAGGTCGTTCCTCCACCGGAGAGCACAGGGGGAATACCACCGGCGGCCGTATCGAAGTCTTCCAGGTTGGCATCGTCCCCATTGCCGTCGTCGAGAGCGAGGAGATCCTCGAAATTGTCGTCGGAATCGTTCTCCCCGAAAAGCCATTCCTCGTCCGAGAGGAAGTCCACCCGGTACCCGAGCAGGGCCTCGATATCATCCAGAGCTTCCCGCAAGGCAGCGGCCAGAATTTCTGCTTCCGCTTCCAGATTCTCCGCTTCCCGTGCAGCGGCATCGGCAAGTAGTTGAGCTTCTTCGGAGGCATCCTGTTGCGCCTGCTCACGTGCCGCATCGGCCTCCTCGCGGGCTTGCTGGGCGGCTTCCCGCGCGGTGCGCAGTTCCTCGACCTTGTCGAGCACCTGCTCTTCGAGTGTGCGAGGCAGGTTTTCCGAAACTTCCACGACCAGGGCCTGGATCTGCTCCATGGTCAGCTGAATGCCCTCCGGTGCCCCCTCGGAAGGGGTCCATTGCCAACCGGCACCGCTGGTATTGACCGTGCCGATGGTTTCTCCATCCGGAGTCATCAGAACGATTTCACCCACCGTATCGCCCTTGAGGGTGGTTTCCGGCAGATTGACCACCTGGATGCTTTCGCCATCGGTCTCCAGATAGACTTTGGTGCCGCGGATGCCGATAGTGGCGACCGGGGTCTTAACCATCATGGCGTCCTGGCCCAGTTTGGCGATTTGCCCGGAAACGAAGGTGGCGGCACCGGTGAGCAGGGAGAAGCTCGCGCTGCCTTCCTCTGCGCCCGGGTCATAAACCATTTCGTCCAGAACCATCTTGCCACTGGCGCCCAACGAGAAGACGGAGCTATCGGCCAGGGTCACGCCCACGGCGGCATCGTCGCCCGTTTGCAATATGTCGCCTTGGAAAACGGGATCGCCTTCGCTGAGGGTGAGACGGGTTCCATCGGCGCGGACCACGATGACGTCGCCTTGCAGTTCATCAATGCGACCAATGGGTTGGCCATCCGCGAGGGGCGCGGTCTGGGCAATCTGCGTGTCTGGGGAGGAAGCCGAATCCATGGCAACGGCCGGGCTCTCGGGGCCCTCGTTCTGTGGTGCTTTGATCTGCTCCACCCGTTCCATCGTTCCTTTTTACTCCTTTGTGGGCTATGAGGCCCGCGAAAACATTGCTCAGAATTCTCTCAAGGCCCTTGGACAAGCACAGGCGCCAAACAAACCAAGGGCGCAACCCTTCATCACCACTATGCCTATAACGCGCCTCTTTTGCTGTGACTGGGGTCACAGCCATCAATCAGCTTTCTCTCAGAACACTAATAATCCATGCCGTAAGCGTAAATTTCTCCATTGAACTCATACAGTAAACAGGATTCCGAAGGTAATTTCGAGAGGAAAATAAAATGCTTTTTCCGCCTTGTTTCCGGGGGTGGTGCTTTGCCAGGGGCAACGGAGCGGTCTACCATGGGGGGGCAAGCGGGAGAGAGGCATGGGATGCATCAAGGAAATATCAGCGATTGAAGCGGACATGGTGGCCTGGCGGCAAGATATTCATGCCCATCCGGAAACAGCCTATGAAGAGTTCCGGACCGCGGACAAAGTCGCGGATCTCCTGCAATCTTGGAATATTGTGGTGGACCGGGGATTGGCGGAAACCGGGGTGGTGGGCACGCTCGTAACCGGCGACGGCCCCTCCATCGGCCTGCGCGCCGACCTGGATGCGCTGCATGTGCATGAAGCCACCGGGCTCGACTATCAATCGGTCAATGCCGGAAAAATGCATGCCTGCGGCCACGACGGCCATGTGGCGATGTTGCTGGGAGCGGCGCGGTATCTTTCAGAAACGAAGCGCTTCAAGGGGACCGTGCGGTTCATTTTTCAACCCGCCGAGGAAAACGAAGGTGGCGGCGGTCGTATGGTCGAAGAGGGCCTGTTCGAGCGCTTTCCCATGGATTCCATCTATGGGATGCACAATTGGCCCGGGGCCGAGGCAAACACTTTCGGTGTGCGCACTGGTCCGGTGATGGCTTCGTTCGATGTATTCGAAGCCGTGGTGGTGGGCAAGGGGGCCCACGGAGCCATGCCGCATCTGAGCATCGATCCGGTGAGCATTGGCGCCCGGATCGTCTGTGCCTGGCAAAGTATTGTATCGCGTACCGTGGATCCCCAGGACGCAGCGGTGGTCAGCGTGACCCAGTTCCATGCCGGAGATACCTGGAACGTTATTCCTGAGCGTGCCATGTTGCGGGGGACCGTGCGGTCCTTTCGACCGCAGGTGCGGGATCACCTGGAACAGGCCCTGCACCGCATGGCCGACGGAATTTGTTCCGGAGCCGGGGCCTCGTTGGAGTGGTGTTACGACCGGCGCTATCCGGCCACGGTCAACCATGGGCCGCAGACTGACATCGCCGCCGCCGCCGCCGCTCGGGTCGTTGGCGCTGAAAAGGTGGTGTTGGATATGCCGCCGAGCATGGGCAGCGAGGATTTCGCCTTCATGCTGGCCGAGCGTCCGGGGTGCTATATTCGTTTGGGCAATGGTCCCGGCCGAGACGGCTGCATGCTGCACAATCCGGGCTATGACTTCAATGATGATATTTTGGTAACGGGCGCCAGCTATTGGGCGACCCTAGTTGAAATGGAATTGCCGCTCAGTTGACTCGCATGGGAGAGTCTTCGGACGTGGCAAGATAGGTCAATTCGCCCTGCTCAATTTCCAGGCCCCAGATTTCCGGGTGGCGCACAGCCAGCCATAGGACGCATTGGCTGACAATCTGCTCGTTATCTTCCTTTAGGGCGTTTTGAATGGTGGGGCCGACGATCCCCAGGCGCGCATCGGCCCCTGGCGGAATCTCCAAGGCATCGAAGGCGCGGGCACAGGTTTCGTCCAGCATCGCCTCAACTCTTGTCAGCTTGGTTTGCCGAAAGTCGGTCAATATCTCAGGGGTGTAGATTACCGGGATCTCTTCGCCCTCGCGAAAGATCTCAAAGGTTATCTGATCGAATCTAAATTCCATCTTATTCTCCCGTCCGTCACTATAAACTGGGAAGGCTCGATTAGATAGCAACCGGTGAATCGGGCTCTTGCATCTGAGATCCCGCTGTGGATATACTGTAACAACTTGTCTGGTGGGCCGGACGGCGGTCGTTTGTGTGACCAGTGTTCTTGACACCGGTCCAGGGCCGCTATAGGGGTGAGGAAAATCCTCGGACCCTGGGAGGACGGCGGACGAATCGCGCGGTTCGCTGGTCTCGGGAAAAGTCGAAAACGCGATATGGGACCTACCGATAGGAGTCTGTAGAACATGGCCCTGCTCATCAACGAAGACTGCACCAACTGTGACGCCTGTGTTCCCGTGTGCCCCAACGAGGCAATTACCGAAGGCGACGTGATTTATGAAATCGATCCGGCCCGCTGTACCGAATGTGTCGGCGCCGAGGACGAGCCCCAGTGCGAACTGGTGTGTCCGGCGGATTGTATTTTCCCCGACCCGGCCAACGAAGAGACCCAGGAACAGTTGCAGGCCAAGTACGAAGCCCTGCGCGTCTGAGCGCCCAAATTTCGTCGCTTTTGATCGAACGTGATCCAGCACGGAAAACGTTATTGGTATCAATAGGGTCACGCAGGATTGCCGGGTTCATTTGAACGCGACCTGCGCGCGACCGACAACGGCGGGCCTGGCCCGCCGTTTCGACTCTTGCGGGATGCCTGGCAGAAGCCCATGCTTCGGGCATAGGAGGAACGTTGCCATGAGTTTGCCCATTATTTTGGGGATATCCGGGGCTTCCGGCGCGGTCTATGGCCTGGAACTGCTGCGTACGCTGGCCGCGACCGAGGTCCCGGTGCATCTCATTGTCAGCCAGGCAGCGCTGCGGACCATTGAGATTGAAACCGATGTGCGTCCCGACGATGTCACCGCCCTGGCCGATCATGTGCATGACGCGTCCAACATGGCGGCTCCGGTGGCCAGCGGTTCTTTCCGCACCCGGGGCATGATTGTCGCTCCTTGTTCCATCAAGACCCTGTCAGGGATCGCCCATTCCTATACGGATACTTTGTTGGTGAGGGCCGCCGATGTGTGTCTGAAGGAAAAACGGCGGCTGGTGCTGATGGTCCGCGAAACCCCATTGCATCAAGGGCACCTGGAGATGATGGCCCGCGTGGCAGGGTTGGGAGCCACCATCCTGCCGCCCATTCCGGCTTTCTACCATCGACCGCAGACCATTGACGATATTGTCCGTCAAAGCGTTGGCAAGGCGCTGGATCAGTTCGAGATCGACCATGATCTATTCGAACGTTGGATCGGTGCTTGATGGCCACAGACATATTGCCTGTCTCAAAAAGAGCCATTAAACAAGGCGTCATGAAAAGCAACGAACTTCTTTGGCTCTTGGGAGCCGTCGTCTTTTGGGTTGCCGCTGGCGTGGCGCTATTGGCGCTGACCAGTTGCACGCCGCCGCCGCCCTATGTCTATAAAAAGGCGGAATTTGACCGGGACAATCCAACCTTTAACAAGCCATTGGATGTGCGCGATGGGGTGGTCGTTTGCTACAACGAAGATTCCACGACGCCCGCCGAGATCCGGGGACTGGCTCAACAAGCCTGTGCGACAGAGGGCGGCAAAGCGGTTTTCGTCACTCATGTGTATGACAAATGTCCGGCGATGCTGATCGCCGGGGCGCATTTTTCCTGCGGCCTCTCCGTGGAGCCCGAGCCGATCGTTCAATCTCCCGCCAGGCCACAAGGGACAAACCCGCGCATCGATGCCCAGGGTGCTCCCGCGACGCCGAGTGCCATCTATGAGATGCACTACCAAGCCCCGGCGCGATGAGCACGGGGGGAGGCGCGGTCTCTTTTCTTGGACTGGCGGTCTCCGCCTATCTGGTGATGGTCGGTGCCCTGTACTTCGCCCAGCGCTCGCTGATGTATCACCCTGCTGCCCTGAGCGTGGCTCCGGTGGATCTCGGTCTGCCTCAATTTGGGCCTGAATCCTTCACCACCGAAGATGGGCTCCGGCTTCTGTCGTGGTATGCCAAGGCGGAGGCGGGGAGACCGACCCTGGTTTACTTCCACGGCAATGCCGGCAGTATTGCCGGGCGGGCGGAAAAGGTGCGCCCCCTTTTGGATGCCGGATACGGTGTGTTGCTGGTGGGGTATCGGGGGTATGGCGGCAATCCCGGCGATCCCAGCGAGGCCGGGCTCTATGCCGATGGCCGCGCGGCGTTGACCTTCTTAAATCAACAAGGCGTATCCGACCTGGTGTTGTACGGGGAGTCCCTCGGGACCGGCGTGGCGACAAAAATGGCGGTTGAGAAAGCTGAAGCAGGCCAACCCGTTGCCGCGGTGATCCTGGAAGCGCCCTATACGTCCATGGGGGATGCCGCCCAGGACCGCTATTTCTACGTCCCGGCCAAGTGGCTTGTCCGGGATCGCTATGACAATTTGCAGCGGGTACCACGAATTGGCAGCCCTTTGCTCATTGTCCACGGGTCGCTTGATCGGACGGTGGGCGTGACGCACGGCCAGGCCGTTCACCAAGCCGCGCTACATCCGAAGACCTGGAAGGAATTTCCCGGCGCGGCCCACAATGATCTTTATGATCATGGGGCGGCGGAAGTGGTATTGAGTTTCCTGGGTGATCTGAAACGGGGCGAAGGTCGAGGACAGTAGGTGCGATACAGCGCTACTAAGTGAGTCCACTTTCGATCAACAAAGTCTTTCGCGTTTAATATGACCCATTGTGACCGAATCATTTTGCCTTAGGGGCAGGAGTGGCGCGCAGAGCGTAGCGGGGCTACGGGCAAGGGCCGCGACGCTCCCCTTAGCGCGTGTCGGGTCCAATCGGACCCGTTAGACACGCGCTACCTTATTGGAATCGATCACGTTTTTCATGTTTGATCGAATTCGATCAAACACGACGTGATCTAGGCAAAAGGATCGGCCCGCAGGGTGGCCTCCGGTGGCCGCCCGCGGCGTCAAGCTCCCTCACCGATGCGCCGCATCGCTTTCGGGACCTATCCTGGCGGTTCGACTCACCGGAGACCATCACAATGGGTCATATTAAACGCGAAAGACTTTTAGTTGGAACGATCTTCCCAAAACCCATTGAATCAGGTATAATCATTCTGTGGAAGTCTATTCTCGCGCCGGAGTCCATGGCGGGCTTGTTTGGTGTGAGTGGAAATAATGTAGTAGGTTCAACACGATGGCCCATGTGCCGCGACTTCAGAGCATGCAGCCGAACGCCGTGAACGGCGGGCGACCTGGTGCGAGTCCGGCTCATATCAGCAGCTCGCCGCAAGGGGCCGTTGAACGGATCAGTGGCCGTCCCGCCGTCGGATCGGGCACGGAGAATCTGCAATTCCAGGAATACACCAAGCAGGAACAGGCCCAACAGCGCCGCAAGCGCCTGCCGGAGCCGCAGGGGGCTTTCGTCTCCCGCACGCCGGAGACCTTCTCGGCCCTGATTGATGCGCAAGAAGACCATTCCACTGGCCAACATAGTGCCCAACGCACCGAGACCGCGCCATTCGGTTCCTACCTGCGTCGCGGTGTTGGCAGCTATGACACCACCCAGCAGGTGGTGACCGGTACGTTGACCGATCGGGGCAATACCCTCAGCCTGGTCTACTGACCCTTATTCTTCACTCTCCATGCTCTTCCAATTTGGCCACCTGCTCGTCTATAACGGGGCATGATCGCCATTGAATTTCCCACCGCCTGGCAAACCTATCTGGCTGCCCGCGCTTGGTATCCTGATTTCCCCGACCCCGTGACTCCCGAGCCCGTCTCCGGGGTGTTGGAGGCGGTGGAGCGGAGCAGCGCCCAGGTGGTATTGCTGGATGCCTATGGGGTGCTGCATCAAGGCGGCCCCGGTTTTCCTTGGGCCCGCGCGGCGTTTCACCAGTTGAGATGCCGGAATCTGGAACTCTTGTTGCTGACCAATGATGCCTCGGGGGACAAGCAGGCCATCGCCGAACGCAACGGATCGCGGGGCTTTCTTGTGTCTCCCTCGGAGATTGTTGCCGGGGTGGACCTATTGCCGGACCTGTTGAAGGAACGTCCCCTTCATTGGGGTGTGGCGGGAAGTTGGGGAAATCCCTTCGCGCATCTGATGACTCAGCCGACCCAATTGGGAGAATCGCCAAACCTCTGGGATAGGGTCGAAGGCATTTTGCTGCTTGATACGGATACTTGGACCGCCGGGTTGCAGCGCAATCTGGCGCAAACCATGCGGGTCAATCCACGCCCCCTGGTCGTTTGCAATCCCGATGTGGCTTGCCCCTATGAAGGAGGGGCCGTCTCCGGTGAACCGGGCTATTTCCTGTACCAGGCCTGTCCGGACGCGGACATCACCTTTCTTGGCAAACCCTTTCCCGGGGTATACGACCGGGCGGCGGCGCTGTTTCCACATATCCCCAGAAGCAGATTTCTGGCCGTCGGTGACAGCCCCCATACGGATGTGCTGGGAGCCCGGGCGGCGGGGATGAAGGCTTTGATGGTGCAAACCGGTTTCACCGCCGGGCAGGATCCCGTGGCCCTATTCGAGCAAAGCGGCATCTGGCCGGACTACATCGCCCCGCGTCTTTGAACGGGGCAGGGGATAAAAGATGGACTGCTATCGTAATTGAGGGCGTGGGAGACGACCTTAATTAGTGGAGTGTCACCGTAACCCTTAATTAGTGGAGTGTCACCGTAACCCACTCGCAGTGATCGTGGAATTGCCAATTTTAGAGTAATTTAGGGATATTCCGCCACTCCCCCCTAGATTCAGACCCCAAGTGCACCACCCAGGTATGCTGGGAACGCTATGGGACAGAAATATGCACACGTCAGCTTGGACGAACGATGCGAGATTTACCGTCTGCATGCAGACGGTAAATCTCAACGGGCCATTGGGCGGCTGATGGGCCGCTCGGCCTCGACCATTGGCCGGGAATTGAAGCGCAACGCGCTGCCCCGGGCCGGATACAAGCCGGCCATGGCCGAGCGCATGGCCTGGGCGCGCAAACGCCGCCTGCCGAAAATCGAGCGCTTGAGCCCTCTGAAAACCCACATCCTGGATGCACTTGCTATGGAACAGAGCCCGGAGCAGATCGCCGGAAGGCTCAAGCTCGAAGGATCAGAGCATACCATCAGCGCCGAGACAATCTATGCCTGGATCTACGGGCCCCACGGGCGGCGGCGGAAGCTCCACCGCCTGTTGCCGCAGGCCAAATCCCGTCGCGGACGACGGGCCCGAAAAGGGCGGCGCGATCCGCCGATCCCCGACCGGATGCCGATCCATATGCGTCCGACCAAGGCCCATCTGCGCGCCGAGCCGGGCCATTGGGAGGCCGACTTGGTGCACTTCCGCAAGCAACGGGCCTGTTTGCTCACCTGTATCGAGCGGCGGTCTCGGCTGCTGCTCACCGCGACCCTTCCAGACAAAACCGCCCGCACCACCGCCGAGGCGCTGGCCAGGCTGCTCAACCGTGCGCCCAAACGGGCCCGGAAAACCGTCACCCTGGACAACGGCGGCGAGTTCTACGACCACAAGAGCCTGCCTGTGCGCGCCTTCTTTTGCGATCCCCATTCCCCCTGGCAGCGCGGCTCCATCGAGAACGCCAACGGCGTCCTGCGCCGCAGCCTGCCCAGGCACATTCGCCTCAATAAATTCTCCGATCAAGACATCGAGGACATCACATGGACCTACAACACAACGCCCCGAAAATGCCTCGGTTTCCTCACGCCAATCGAGGCATTCGCCAAATCAATCGGTGTTGCACTTGAAATTTGAATCCAGCCCCCCCCCCACCGCCAAGAACAATACCTTCCTTATCATGCGTTCCCATGCCTCACTCCCAGTCATTTCCTGATATCAAGAATGTCACTAACAAACATATATCCGGCATTACTATTAATATATTCGTCATATTTCTTGCGATCCATGGAGAATAAAAAACCCATATTTGACACAAACATCGTTAACAATATGACATAAATAAAATTAACGAACATGGTTTCATTAATATATATAATAGTAATTACTCCCTTTGGCTCTGCAATAACATCAAAAATAAATTTCATAACATTTGAATAATGTATATATGATATAACAATTAAGATAATAAACAGAGTACGTGACGATTTTATCACCATTTCCTTCATATCTAAAATATCAAAAACCTCCTCTTTTAAAACTCTATTACCATCAAATATGAATCTACACACAGAGATCTTTAAATAAATATTAACATAATAATTACAAATTCTTTCTTTATGTAAAAAATACAATAAACTTAATAAAACCAAAATAGTTATATTTGATAATATAATAAACACCAACACTGAATTATGATCTATAAATACATCACGTAAAATTGGAAACAACCTTATTGTAGGCGATTCAATAGAAAATGCTGTCAAATACACAATGTAAGTTCCCATCACATGAAGAAACAAATATAATAGAATAATAGTAGTTATTACTATAGTATAATTTGTCCATTTACCTTTGTTCATTGCGACCTCACTTACATTTCCACCCAACGCTTGACAGCGACAGCCCCACACCCTGAATATGATCTTACTTAATCGTGTGTTTTGACAAGAAAAAAATCTCATAAGTATCATTCATCGCACTATCAAGGTACTAGCATGATTGCTGTTATCACTATAGTTCTCGCGGAGGGGCTTTTAACCTAATCTTCATGCGACTTTAGAGGTGATATATGAGTAATTCTCACCCCTTTAGCGATGGGAAGGCGGTGGTTCCTCATTGGACGCTCCCGCTATTGGATAGTTTCGACAACCTCCAGTATGGCTCATCACGAAGCCGATAGGGGGCGCCCATGCCATTACCGTAATCGCACCGTAATCCGTCACCGCAATCCGAAATGATGGAAATATGGGATGAGGTGAAAGAAATTTACAATGAAGAAACTCTCAAACTGATTATGGCATCAACTGGTTTTGGTGAACTGCTCGGATCAAAGGGGTCAGAGTAAAACGATCTAGGCATTTGCCGCCTCCGATTACGCTGACAGTGCATTTTTTAGATTCGTCAGCCCACTTCACCCCGGATCCAGCACGGCGATATAGGGCAGTTCCCGATATCGTTCCGCGTGATCGGCGCCATAGCCGACGATGAACTTGTCTGGAATCTCGAAGCCGACGAAATCCCCCGAGATTTCCACGACCCGGCGCTCCGGCTTGTCCAGCAAGACACAGCTAAAGACAGTCTTGGCCCCGGCCTCGGTGGCCAGATGATCGACGGCGAAGGTCAGTGAGCGTCCCGAGTCGAGGATTTCGTCGATGACCAGCACGGTCTTGCCCTGCATCTTTTCGATCAGGGGGCAACGCAACGTAACGCATTTGCCGCTCTCTGTGCCGGTGCCGTAGCTGCCAATGCTGAGGAAGTCCATGCGCACGCTCAGGCCCTGGGTGTGCAGGGCGCGCACCAGATCGGCGGCAAAAACAAACGCGCCCTTCATCAATACCACCGCCAGCACGTCTTCGTCCTTGGGCCAACGGTCGGCGATCTCGCCAGCCATTTCGTCAATGCGGCGGGCAATCTCCCCGGCGCCGATGAGAATCTCCATATCATCCATGAAAAGGAGGGTCGGACTTCCCACCTCTTAGGTCAAGGCTTTCCCTGTCGCCTTTGGGTCGTTACAACAGGGACACGCATTTCAGACGAGGATTGGACCATGCCCGACTATCGCTCCCGTACCTCCACCCATGGCCGCAACATGGCCGGTGCCCGCTCCTTGTGGCGCGCCACCGGCATGCAGGACGACGACTTCGGCAAGCCGATCATCGCCGTGGCCAATTCTTTCACCCAGTTCGTGCCCGGGCATGTGCACCTGAAGGACCTGGGGCAGTTGGTGGCCAGGGAAATCGAACAGGCGGGCGGCGTGGCCAAGGAGTTCAATACCATCGCCGTGGATGACGGCATCGCCATGGGCCATGGCGGCATGCTCTATTCCCTGCCCAGCCGCGAGCTGATCGCCGACGCGGTGGAATATATGGTCAATGCCCATTGCGCCGATGCCCTGGTCTGCATCTCCAACTGCGACAAGATCACCCCGGGCATGCTGATGGCCGCCATGCGGCTCAACATTCCGACCATCTTCGTGTCCGGCGGGCCCATGGAGGCGGGCAAATACGTGGCCGAGGACGGCACGGAACAGGCGGTGGACCTGATCGACGCCATGATGCATGCGGTGAAGCCCGACACCACCGACGAAGAGGCCGAGGGCTACGAGCGTTCCGCCTGTCCCACCTGCGGCTCCTGTTCCGGCATGTTTACCGCCAATTCCATGAACTGCCTGGCCGAGGCCATCGGTCTGGCGCTGCCCGGCAACGGCTCCATGTTGGCCACCCATGCTTATCGTGAAAATCTGTTCAAGGAGGCCGGAGAGCGAATCGTCGGCCTGGCCAAACGCTATTACGAGCAAAATGACGAGAGTGTCCTGCCGCGCAACGTGGCCGGGTTCGATTCCTTCGAAAATGCCATGTGCGTGGACATCGCCATGGGCGGCTCGACGAATACGGTGCTGCATCTGCTGGCCGTCGCCCAGGAAGGCGAGATCGACTTCACCATGAAGGACATGGACCGGCTGTCCCGCAAGGTCCCGCATCTGTGCAAGGTCTCGCCCTCGACTCCGGACTTCCATATGGAGGATGTGCATCGAGCCGGCGGCATCATCGGTATCATGGGCGAATTGGATCGCGGTGGCCTGATCCATCGCGACGTACCCACGGTCCATGCCCCGACCATCGGCGAGGCTATTGATGCCTGGGACGTGGTCCGCAGTCCCAGCAACTCGGTCAAGACTTTCTATTGCGCCGCGCCGGGGGGCGTGCCGAGCCAGACCGCCTTCAGCCAGGACCGTCATTTCGATGACCTGGATCTGGACCGGTCGGCAGGCTGTATCCGCGACATGGACAATGCCTACACCAAGGAAGGCGGGTTGGCGGTACTCTACGGCAATCTGGCCGAGGACGGTTGTGTGGTGAAAACGGCGGGCGTCGATGAAAGCATCTTCAAGTTTTCCGGCCCGGCGGTGATCTGCGAGAGCCAGGAAGAGGCTGTCTCCAAAATTCTCGGTGGCGACGTGAACGCCGGGGACGTGGTCATCGTCCGCTACGAAGGACCCAAGGGCGGCCCGGGCATGCAGGAAATGCTCTATCCGACCACCTATATCAAGTCCATGGGACTGGGCAAGGACTGCGCCCTGATCACCGACGGCCGCTTTTCCGGCGGCACCGCCGGTCTGTCAATCGGCCATGTGTCACCGGAAGCGGCGGAAGGCGGCACCATCGGTCTGGTGGAGGCCGGTGATATCATCGAGATCGATATTCCGGCCCGCTCGATTACCCTTGCGGTGGACGAGCAGACCCTCGCTGCGCGCCGCGCTGCCTTGGGCAAGTTCCGACCGAAAAACCGTGACCGGCAGGTCTCGCCAGCCCTGCGCGCTTATGCCGCCCTGACCACTTCGGCGGCCAGGGGAGCGGTGCGCGACGTGAGTCAGGTGGAGTAGGGGCTGAAATCGACGCTGAAATGCGGTAGAATGATTCCATGACCATGTGGATCGAGAACACCTTTATCGCTTCAATGAACGGAATCGCCGCCGCTTCCAAAGGCGTGGAGGAGGTGGCTCATTCCATTGCCAACGCGACCACGTCGGGGTTCCGTCGCCCGCAGGAATTCGAAACACAGAAGGACCAGCAGCAGCCGGACCGACGCCCGACCGGGACCAGTTCCGGCGGTATCGTCGGCGTCTTCGCCGCCGAATTGCCGATCCAGGCCGTGGTGGATGCCGGGGAAGATTTCACCCAACAGTCCGAGGGCGTGGACCTGGGCCAGCAATTCAGCCGACTCATTCAGGCCCGCACGGCCTATAGCGCCAGTGTCGATGTGCTGCAAACCAGCGATGAAATGAGTCGCCAGCTTCTTTCCCTGAGTGCCTGATCCGCGCTTCCGGTCACCCGGAGCGATTTGAAGGCTGAGTGACGGTAGGTTGCCCTACCGCCGCACCCAGTTCCCGCCACCGTCCATATAGTACTGGCCCGCGGAGAGCTGGCCGATTAGCTTCTGACCCATGATGGCCTGCACAGCGTCGAGAGTGGTGCCGTTCTTTGCCGCAACGCTTTGATAGTGGGCTCGGCGGGCGCTATTGACCGATTTCATCAACGAGACAATGCCTGCCGGGGCGGAGGTCACCAGACCCACATAGCCGTCCGGGCGCTCGCCTAGCTGACCGGCGGCCTTGGCGTCGCCCAGGGCGCCGGCCTGGGCGGGCAAGGCGGTGGCGAAGAGAATCATCATGGCGGCAAAGAAGGCCGCGAGGCGGCGCAAGGGGAAGGTTTTCATCATTCGAACAACTCCGGATTTTCGGTTAGCAGCTGGTCCACGTCCTTTTCGACTTTGATCCGGACCTCGTGCTCGATCTTGACGTTGAGGTTGATGGTTATGGGCTCGCGGGGTGTTTCCACCTTGACCGTTGGCGAGCAGGCCGTGGCCAGGATCGACCCGACAAGGGCCGCGAGTAAGGGGAGGATTCGACGGATGGTCACAATCAGGGCTCCTCGCTGGTCTTCGGGGCGGCATGCTTGCCGATGGATCTGCCGATGGTCTCGGGCAGTTGATAGGTGGTCAATCCACGCCTCAAAATCGCTTCCAGGGCGCCACTGACGTTGATGTTGAACTGGAATGGGTGACCATCCATGAGGTTTGGGTTCGCCCCTTCAAGACTTAAATTTGCCGTCCAGGCACCGTCGTCGCTCCGGTTCAGGCCCAGGCCGAGGGTCTTGTAGCGGAAATCCTTCAGCGCTTCGAGCATCAGGCTAGCGCCTTCGCCGCCCCCTTGCAATGCGGCCGGCGGCACGGCCGGTCGATAGCGCAGCCGGCCGGGATATTGATTGCCCAGGAAGCCATGGAAAACATGCAGCCCGTCGCCATCAAAGCGGAACGGCAGATCGCCGCCGAGGCTGCCGTCCATGGTTACATCAGGGATCTCGAAGAGCCCAATGAGAGTCGGGGCCTCCACATCGATGACTGATACTTCTCCATTCATCGCAAATGGTTCAGGGACTATCGTAAGGCTATGGATGAGGGTATAGCCATCGGCAACACCGGCCACCAATTGGTCTACGACGAGGGAGCCGTCAGAGGTGGCTTGGAACAGCAGGGCCATGTCCCGGAGCGGCGTGCCATCGATGTTGGCGCGCGCGGCGGTGATGCTCTGATCCGGTGGGGTGGTCAGGGGGGCCAGGCCGGTGAGCGTGATTTCGCCCTGGATACCTTCGATATGGGCCGGGTCCATGGTGAGTGACAGATCCCGAGCGGTGAGGGTGAGGTGCGGGGCCAGACCGTCTGGAGACCAGGCAATCGTTCCGCCCGCCTTGACCTGTCCGGAAACGTCCTGCACCAGGTTGCCATGGGCCGGAGAAAGAGCCGCCGGTTGCAGGCCGTCCGGGGCGAACGTCAAAGGGTCGAGAGTGATACGGGCCTCTCCCCGGTTGTCCTTACGGGTTCCGTCGATGGAGATGCGCAGATCCGAATCCATGCCCATCAGATCGAAGGAGAAAGCCTTCGGGTCCGCACGGCCCACCACGTTCAAGGGCGTGAACGGCGCGGGTTCCGCGGTGGAGTCCAGAACTGCCGTGAACGGGTACAGCGTCGGGGGCTCAGATGAATTCCATGCAACAAGGGCGTTCAGGGTCCGCACTTCGACCTGGTCGGTGGGTGAAACCAGGTGGCCATCGGTGATGTCAATCCAGATGGAGCCGGGGGCGTTATTCTCCCAGAAGGTGCCGCTGACGATGATCTCGGGCAAGGAAAGGCCGAGCGAACGCTCTCCCATGACAAAGGTCTGGCGGGGCAGGGAGAGCTGTAAATCACCCTTGGCACGGAGGTCTTCCCAATCGATCACCAGTTTCGACGCCTCGCCGGGCAACAGGCGAAGGCGCAGAGGGAGGGGCGGAGAAAAGCCACTGTCGGGAGGCAGGGGGAGGCCTGCAAGGGACAATTCCACGGGGGCGCCCGGTTCGATGCGAATCTTGTCACGCAGCAAATCGACATTGAGAGTACCTTGAAGGTCCAGGTCATCACCGATCTCGGCGACCTTCAGGTTCTCCAGCTTGAACGCCAGGATCGCCTTGGCCCGGGGAGCATGGGACTTGAGTGGGAGGGGAGCGTGGATTTCCGCCTGGATGGGGCCGTTGGCGGTTTCGGCGTCGATTTTGACCGCGAGTTCGTCCGAATCCGTGGTGGCTTGAAGGGTGATCTTTCCCACTTCCAGATGAGGAACCGGCGGCTGGGTGAGGGTCACGCGCGCCGATAGATCGCCCGGGCCATCAACCAAAGACAGGGGACCGTTCAGCCAGGCCTCGAACGGGATTGAAGCCATTTCAGCGGGCCTGGCCTGTCCCTCCGCCGATAGGGTGATGTCATAGTGGTCGTCCGGTTGTCGGATCGCCATGGCTTCGAAGTGGCTGCCGAGGTGACCTTCCTCCAGATCGGCGGTGAGGTGGCCATTGAAAACCTCCAACCGCTCAAGGCGCCACGCCAGGGGCGGAGAATCTGAATCGGCAGAGTCTTCAAACGGCGGCAGCCCGGCCAGGGTCACGGCACCATCCTTGCGAAGGACGGTCACTCGGAGCCCGTCCAGACGCAGGGTCCCCAGGCGTTTTTCCGTCAGTCCGCGCCAATCCACCTCCAGCCGGGCCTTTTCCAGACTGAGGTCTGGGGCAAGGTGCAGGCCGGTGATGATCACGCCGTTCCAGTCTAGCTGAAGGTCTTTGTATCGGGCCTGAGTGAAGCCTAAGTCCTTGAGTGTGCCGGTGATCCGCTCGCGCAGGAAGGACTCGCCCTGGGTCAGAATCCAGGCCGCCGCCACCACGAGGAAGAGCAAGGCGAAATAGCCCAATGCGGTCCGCCGCCAGCCGCCGTCCATTGATTGGGACACCCTGCGCTCCCATGTGATGTTCCGTTAACCTTCTGAAGGCTATAATCCGCCGTCGGGAAAGGCAATCATCCGAGGACATACCCATGACCGAATCCAAGATCAGTCTGTCGCCACCGATCGCGGAAACCGCGTTCGAAGTGGCTTTCTGGTTTCTCGACGCGGCGTTGGACTCCAAGGAATACCTGCAACCGCAGAAGCTTCACCGTCTGATGTTCCTGGCGCAAGCCTATTATGCCGTGGCCTATGCCGGGCGGCAATTGATGCCGGGACAGTTTGTCGCCGACGAAATGGGACCCATCGAACCCAATATTTATGCCGCTTTTAGCGCCGGGCGCCCGACCGTGGACGTGATCGGGCGATTCGAGGAACCGGTGGAAGTGTTTCTCGACAGCATCTGGCGCCGTTTCGGGCATTATTCCCCAGAGCGCCTCAACGAGATTTGCCGCGATACCAAGGGCTACCTACAGGCCCGCGAGAAAGGGGCCCGGGGCATTATCTCGCTCGCCGCCATGCGCGAGGATTTCGGCACTTCGGTCACCAAGCCCTCGGTGCAGAAGGTCATGCGCTCGCGCGTGATGCGGGATCAGACCGGCAAGCCGGTGGCGGTCAATGCCTGGCTGCCGGGGGCCTTGCCGGAAGCGAAACCCGACGTTTCCCCACCGCCCATGGAAGAACAGCCGCAACGCCCGAAAAAGATCACCAAGGCGGTTTGGCCCACTTTGGCGGAAAGCCAAAAGCCGCGCCGTTCCTAAGCTCACTTGGACAGTCGCAGTTCCGATAGATCGTTGGCCACTTCGTGGAACACGGCGGTCAAAGCATCGGCGTCGGGAGCATAGTAGTAGTAGGGAGAGATGGGGCCGCTGGCCACTTGCTGCAGCAGTGTCTGCAAATCTGAGTCCTGATAAGCAAACTGCACCACATAGATGATCACGCCACTGGCCTTGATGTTGTTGGCCAATTCCAGCAGACGCTCATTCATCTCGGTGCGTGCGCCCGCACCGGTTCCAAAGGCGGCCTTGTAGCCGTCGCCATAGCCGCCCACGTTGGCGCCGTCGGTCAGCAGCACGATGGCCCGCTGCAGATTGTAGTCCGGATCAGCCTCTGCCTGGGTGAAAGGGGTGTCTGGGGTGAGCACGCGCCATCCCCAACCAAGGCCAGCCGGAATATTGGTCACGCCGGTGGGGTTTTGCAGGGCATTGACGGCGGCCTGGATGGTGGCTTTGTCCTGTTGCAAAGGGGTGATCCCATGGCTCAGGCAGCGGGTGCATTCGGAACTGCCCGGTGACATGGCGCAGACTCCCCCCGAAACCGGTTCGCCCTCGGGGCCGATGGGCTGCCAGGCTTCCCACTCGCCATTCATGAGCGGGACCGGCGGGTCGAACACATCGGCGTCATTGTCGTCGATGCCATCGTGGAGATAGCGATTGAAGACGCAGCCTTTCCAATTGGGCGGCGGCGCTTCGAGCAAGGGGACGGGGCTGTTGTTGGCCTTGAAAATCTGCGATTGGGAGACTCCGGTCTCCGGATTTGTGAAGCTGGCCACCGCTTCGGTGGTCGTTGCACCGGAATTGTACAATTGGCCATCCAGCATCACGTTGACTTTGCCGTTCCAGGGCACTAGGCCGATGTTCAGAAGGTCCTTGGTGGAGCTGTTGCCAAAGAGGATGTCGATCAGATCGTTAGCGGCATTGCGGGCGGCGGTGATGCGTTTGACGCCGTTGGTTTTCGAGCCCATGGAGCCCGACATGTCGATGGCCATGACCACGTCCAAAGCCTGCATCTGCCGGGTTACCTCGGAAAAACCTTCCACGTTCAGGGTCTCAAAGCCCAGCAACCGCATGAACGATGTGGGAACCGAGGCGGCGGCGCTCAGGGTCAGTTTCTGGGCCTCTGGATCGATGGCAATGACCGGGCCGGTGACCGTGGCGTCCATATAGCCATTGGGGAAATTGGCCTCGAAGAACATATTGATCTCGGCGTCGCGGGTGACCTTGAAGAAGCTGCGTCCGCCAGCCAGGGCAGCGGCATCCAAGGCCGAGGACAATCGCGATTTGACCAAAAAGGCCCGCGAGGAATCCGTGGCCATGCCGATGACGCCGATCAAGGGGATGATTGCGAAGGCCAGGAACGTGGCTGCGCTGGCCCTGCGGTCGGGCAGAAGCTCACGGAGGCATTTTACCAAGCGGTGAATCATTGCCAGGACTCCTTATGCGGGTCCCTGTCCATTGGCCACCAGACTGGTGGTGAAGGGGGGATAGGTGTAGGTGGCCGGGATGCCGGGGACCCCGTCGAGGATGATGAAGTCCCGCGACAGACCTTCGATGCGCAATGTCACCAAGGGAATTAGGCCACCGGGTTCGTCGGCGTGCCCGAGACCCACGTCGCTATAGGTGATCTTTAGATGGTCCGATTGCACATAAGGCTGGATCCGGCGGACTTCCGACAGGATGGCATTGAACCGGTTCGCGTCGGCGGTCCCGGCGCTACAGGAAACGGCCCCGCCGCTCGACTCGCAGGTTACCGAGGCACCCGTCGCCAATCCGCTCAGATCGGTCACGGAGTCGCCGACTGTCGCCAAGCGAGCTCCCAGACGCAGGCCTTCGTTAACCCGGTGGTAGTCGAACACGAGCAGCGAAAATTCGAGAATGCCGAATGAAAATGCGATGATCACCGGCAGCAGGAAGCCAAAGGCGATCAGCGACTCGCCGCGCTCGCATCGGCCCAGGCGGCGTCCGGTGCCTCTGAGTTTAGTGGCCCACATGGACTTGCTCATGGCTGGCCTCCAGATGACCAAAATTCAGGCCGTGCTTGCTCATCAGCAGCGGCATGATGGGAACGTAAGGCACCCGTGCCACGACACGGATCACCGGGAGCGACACGTCCGTGGACACGGCGTAGCTGCCGTAGGTGAAGTCGAGACTGGCGGTGGGGGAATCCCAACCGGGCATCAGATCCGGCGCGGCGGCCACCACGGTTCCCTTGCGCGCCAGGTTTCGGGCCGTGTCCAGGTTGGCCGAGGTTGGCGGGTAGTCGGTACGGGCGACGAACAGGGCGGCGGCGCGTACGCCTTTTTCAAGGGTCTGTGCCTGTACGAAGGCCCGCCCCAACTCGACGAATCCGGTCAGCATCAGGATCATCATCGGCATGACCAGGGCGAACTCGACCGCCGAAACGCCGTCGTCCCTGCGGACTATGTTATTCAACAAGCGTAACATTGGCATGGAAGTCCGGGCTGGTGGAAGGTGTGATGGGGCGGATGATCTCGCCCATGATGGCGCCCGCCGGGGCGTTGGGAACGGGCTCGGTAATGAACATTTCCACATAGTTACCATTGGTGGGATAGGTGTGGCTGCCCTTGACCCCCTCGGCCAGGCATTCCAGGACCGCCACCTTGGCGATGCGGCGCGCCGGGCCGTTGGAAGCCACGGTTTGTGACGGTTCGCCGTCATAGGTCGGGTCGTCCGGATGGGCCGCGTCGAAAGGGATATCGGCGGTGGCCGGAGCGACCAGCGTGTAACTGCCGGGCAGGGTGGCCGGGTCATCCACCGGATGGATGGTTTGCCGCCCGTCGCGGGCAAAGGTCTCACCCAGTTCATACAGATAGACCTGATAGCGGGTGGCATCGTCCAGCGCCATGGGCAGGCTACCGCCGTGTTTGGCGGTCCAATAGCCCTCACGGTCCCAATTTCCGGATCCCATCTGTCCGGCCACCGGATCGGCTACTTCGGGGTCACGTGGGTAGGCAATGACGTTGGGTGCCGGATAGGGCAGGCCGCCGGGCAGGTCGAAGCGGGCGTTGATGCCGTCCTGGATCTTGTTGGTCTTGACCCCCGGGGCGGTGCCCACGTCCAAGGTGTAGCAGTCCTCGGGTTCCACCGCCGCCAGGGCTTCCATAAGGCTGGAGGCGCCGATGCTGCCATCGGGCAGCGCCAGTAGGCCATAATTTCCCGGCGCCCAGGAGCCGGATTTGGGCGGCGGTTTCAGGGCCAGCTGCCGCCCCACGGCGCCGGGCAGGGCCAAGTCGTCGGCGGCATTGAATTCCTTGGGGTCGCAGATCATCAGCGGCGGTGCCTCGCAGATGTAGGGGCGCGGCATGGCCACGGAACGGGCATCCACGGTTTCCGTTTTCGGGGGCGCGGAGCCGGAGTCGCTGAATTTGTCTAGAATACCGGTGAACATATAGGCGATGGTGCGGTCCGCCATGATGACTTCGATGTACTTGCTGTCGCTGTCATCCACCGCGAGGGTTGGCGGATCGGCCCGGTCGCTGTAGAAAGTGACCGTTGCGACCTCGAGCAGGGAATTGTCGGAAGCCAGGGAGGAATGGGCCTGGGTGGCGCCCCGGGCCACCGCCTCCGCCCGTGCCTGGGCGCCAGGGCGCCCATCCAGCTGCGCCGCGCCGGCCAAGGCGCCCGCGTCGGCACGGTTTTGCATCTGGTTACGAAGCAGGGTATGGCGCCCATAGTCCAGGGACAGGGCCCCCGTGGCAACGATCGTCAAGCCGAAGAAGGCGGCATAGACTGCGGTGCCACCATGTTCATTTTTCAGGAATGTATTGAGTATGTTTTTCATTTTTTCATCCCATCTATCTATTGTTAATTTTCGGGATGAATGCTTGATTATTCAAATTATTTATTTTGTATTATATTGATGGAATAATTAGATAAAATTGTTTCTATTTCCCACTGTCTGGAATCAGCTTGTGGCGCCTTGGCGGGTGGGGCGGCTCGGCGGGGGGCCGTTTGCCCCGGAAAACAAAGATCAGAATCATCCCGGCGACAAAGCCGCCCACGTGGGCCCAAAAGGCCACGCCGCCTTCTCCCGTCTCTCCGGTGGCCTGGACGAACTGGAAAAGAAACCAAAGCCCCAGAACAATCAATGCCGGGATGCGGGTGGTCCAGAAGAAGATCACCAAGGGGATCAGCACCAAAACATTGGCGCGGGGAAAAAGCACGATATAGGCCCCCAGCACCCCGGAGACCGCTCCGCTGGCGCCGATCATCGGTAAAATGGAATCGGGGGTGGACAGGCCCTGGGCGCCAGCAGCAAGGACTCCACAGACAAGATAGAACAACAGGTACTTGCCGTGGCCCAGGGTGTCCTCGATGTTATTGCCGAACACCCACAGGTACAGCATGTTGCTGATCAGATGCCACCAGCCCCCATGCATGAACTGATAGGTCAGTGCGGTGGTCGGCCAAGGCGGCAGCCCCGACGCGAAAACAGATTGGCCGTCGAAAAAGGCCCGGGGAAGGAAGCCGTACTGCAAGGCTGCATGAAGACTTTCCCGGTCACTCAATCCCCATTGCCAGAGGAATATGCCCACACAGGCGACGATCAGCCCCACCGTGACAACCGGCTTGCGGGTGGTCGGGGTGTCATCGTGCAGGGGGATCATGGCGGGGCGTCCCGGTGAAATTGGATGAATATATGTGGGTTGATAAAGGAAACAATTTCAATCAATTTTTATTCAATAAATAATAAATATTGCAAACAAAGTAATTGTAAATAAAAAAATTGCGAAACATATATTCGATATGTATCCTTTAGACAGTAACCAAGTGGTTACGGCCCAATCTAGGAGGTAGATATGAAAACCCTTAAGCAATTCTTCAATGATGACTCCGGCGCCACCGCTATTGAATATGGCTTGATCGCCGCTCTCGTTTCCGTCGCCGCCATCGGCGCCCTGACCGCCATGGGCGGGTCCTTGACCCAGATGTTCACCGCGGTTTCCACCGAGCTGCAGACGGCGGTGGGCGGCGGAGGCTGATCCCTTCCCGTCTTACCTCCTCCGGGAGGCGTTCCGATCCGTGATCCCGAACCCGATCCCCCGATCCCTCGGAACGTCTCCCGGCAGGAGACCCTTCTTTCCCCAAGAGTTATTCACCAGGAGCCGCCCTCTCTCTCGTTAGACCCATTTTCCGGCAGCCCCCCCTCAGACCCCGAGGACCCGAGACCCCGACATGCCGATTTCATTGACCCCCGACCATATTTTGATCGTTTTGTTCTTGAGCCTCGTTCTCGTGGCTGCCGGGCAGGACGTGAGCCGTTACCGGATCCCCAACTGGATTTCGGTCGCCATTATTGGCCTTTATCCCTTTCACGCCTGGTTGTCCGCCGCGCCGGTCCCTTGGGGCTGGTCCTTGATGGTGGCCGGGATCGTCTTCGTGGCCGGTTTTGCCCTGTTTGCTTTTAAGGTGCTGGGTGGCGGCGACGTTAAACTCTTGGTCGCCACCAGTCTCTGGGCCGGTCCGGCCTATATCTTTGATTTGCTGATCTTTACCGCTTTGGCCGGCGGCGTCATGGCCATCGTGCTGGTGTCGCGGGCCAAACTGGTATTGGCCTGGGCGTTTGACCATGCCGGTTGGACCGGCCTGCGCGACAAGATGATGAGCGATGTGTTGCCGTATGGCCTGGCCATTGCGGTTGGTTCCGGCGTCGTTGCTTTACAGCTCTTTCAGGGAGGCCTGTCATGACCCTGCGCACCGTCATCTTGCTGGTGGTCGCCATTGGCATCGCTGCCTTCACCGCCCTGTTTGCCCGCGGTTGGGCCAATAGTCAGAAAATGGCGCCCGGTGGCGAACCGATCGTCGAAAAACAGATGACCGAGGCCGTCCGCGTGCTGGTGGCCAAAAACGCCATCCCCGCCGGGACCTTCGTCAAGCCCGAGCATATGTCCTGGCAGACCTGGCCGGAAGAGGGCCTGAGTGAAGCCTATACGGTGGAAGGCCGCAGCGATATGACACGCTTCGAAGGCGCCGTTGCCCGTACCGCCGTTTCCCAAGGCCAACCGATCATGGATGCCCAAGTGGTGCATCCGGGTGAACGGGGTTTTCTGGCCGCCGTGTTGACCCCCGGTCAGCGGGCCATCTCGGTACCGGTCAACGCGACGTCGGGTATCTCCGGCTTTGTGTTTCCGGGTGACCGGGTGGATTTGGTGCTGACGGTCAAATTCCAAAGCAAGAACAAGGACGGCGAAATGCAGCGTCGCCACGCCACCCGCACGCTGATGGACAATGTCCGCGTGCTGGCCATCGACCAAAAAGTGGAACAGGCCGATGGCACGGTTTCGGTGGCCAAGACCGCCACGGTCGAAGTAACCGCCGAACAGGCCGAACGGATCGCCTTGGCTTTGGAGATGGGCCAAATCTCCTTGAGCCTGCGCAGCTTGGCCCATCAGAACGCCGACGGCACTGACTTTGTCGACGCATCGCGATCGGAAAGCAAACGCTACACCCTGGACGCCCAGTTGTTCGGCGTCATGGGCGGCGGCGGTGGCGGGCGCGAAGTGCATGTGTTGCGCGGCACCAAAGCCGAAACGGCATCATTTTAGGACGGGGAGGGGACCATGACCACGATCTTCAAGATTTGTCTGACTATCCTGCTCCTGGCGACATTCGGGCTCGAAGCCGATGGCGCGCAGCTGGTTTCCGTCACCGACCGTAAAGTAGAACTGGAACTCAACAAGGGCCGTCTGGTTCGCCTCAGCCGCGCCGCCGCCACCGTTTTTGTCGCCGATCCGGAAATTGCCGATATTCAGGTCAAGTCGCCGCGCTTGATCTATGTCATGGCCCGCAAGCCTGGCCAGACCACCTTGTTCGCGGTGGATTCCGCCGAGCGCGTTTTGGCCAACTTGGAACTTCGGGTGAACCATAATCTGGGCGGCCTGCGCGATGCCATCGCCCGCCTGCATCCCGACGTCAATGTCAGCGTGAGCAGCGTCAACGACAGCATTGTCCTTGGCGGGATCGTCGGTTCGGCTGCCACCGCCGAGGACCTGCGCCGCCTGGCCGTCGGATTTGCCGGGGACGCGGAGAAAGTCATCAACCGGCTCGGCGTCGATGCGCCCAATCAGGTCAATTTGCGGGTCCGGGTTGCCGAGGTATCACGTGATATCGACAAGCAACTGGGTATCAACTGGAGCATGTTGGGCAGCATCGGCGGCATGGCGCTGGGCCTGACCACCGCCAATCCGTTTAACGTCAACGTCACTCAGCATACCCTCACCGGGTCGGGCAGCATGGGGCCGTTCAGCATGAGTGCCGTGCTCGATGCCCTGGAAGAAGAAGGCCTGGTAACCGTATTGGCCGAGCCCAACCTGACCGCCATGTCCGGCGAGACCGCCAGTTTCCTGGCCGGCGGCGAGTTCCCCATCATGGTGCCCCAGGGCGATGACCGCATTGTCATCGAGTTCAAGCAGTTCGGTGTCTCTCTGGCCTTTACCCCCACCCTGGTCGGCGGCAATCGCATCAGCATGCATGTGCGCCCGGAGGTCAGCCAGTTGTCCTCCACCGGCGCGGTGACCGTGCCCATCTCCGGCGGCACCCTGACCGTTCCGGCGCTGACCACCCGGCGGGCCGAAACCACCGTCGAACTGGGCAGTGGCCAGAGCTTCGCCGTCGCCGGTCTGCTGAAGAACAACGTCACCCACGACATTTCCAAGTTTCCCGGCCTTGGCGACGTGCCGGTGTTGGGGCGGCTGTTCCAGTCCGACCGCTTCCAACGCGAGGAAAGCGAACTGGTGATTATCGTCACCCCCTACGTGGTCAAGCCGGTCTCGCAGCGCAAACTGGCGGTGCCCACCGATGGCTTCCATGCCCCCAGCGACATGGAACGGATGATCGTCGGCGGGACCTACAAACGCAACCCGGATGCCGGAGCCCCGGTCACCGTCACCACCGGCGGCCAGTCATTGATCGGCCCCGTCGGCTTCCAGTTGGATTGAGGAGGGACTCATGAGCATCAAACGGACCCTGACCGCGAGTGTTTCCGCCCTTGCCCTGTTGGTTCTGGGTGGTTGCCAAACACTGGAAAGCCTGGCGTTGAGCGGTGCCATGTTCGGCGGCAAGTATCTCCATGACCAATATAAGGATGGCGATTGGGATAACGTGCAACCGGAAAAGGCCCTCTCGGTGACTCCCATCGACATGGCCCATAGGGTGAAGTTCGACTCCCGTGACGCCACCTTGCTCGGCGAGGAATTAGCGGCGTTGGATGATTTCCTCGCTCGCATCCGCCTGGAGACCACCGACGAAGTCAGCATCCCCCTGACTTCCGCCCATGACTTGTCCCGGCGCCGGGCCGAGGCGGTGGCGGCCTACCTGGGGTCGCGCCGGATTGATGCGCGGATCATTGAAAGCCGGGTGAATGGGGATGAATTCGACATGGTGCGCATTGATGTGCGGCGCCACCTGGTGACTTTGCCGCCCTGCCCGGACTGGACCGGTGCCCCGGGTAACAATCTGGATAATCAAGTCATGACCAATCATGGCTGCGCCAGCGCCACCAATCTGGGCCTGATGGTCGCCGATCCGCGTGATCTGGTGGCTGGCCGACAAATGGGCCCCGCCGATGGCGAGTACCTGGCCAGCGGCATCGACCGTTACCGCCGTGGCGAGACCAAGCCGTTGGATGGCAGCGCTTCGAGCGGTGACTCCGGTGGCTCGGACTTGATGGATGCCCTCGGCGGCGGCAGCGGCGAATAAGGAGAACCCCCATGACCCTTCCAGCCCCGACACTGGATATGAATAGCGACCGGGCCCCCTGGGCCGCCTTCGTGGGTGATGATATGACCCGCCAGGCCCTGTTGAGCGTGGCCCGTGAGCATGGCTGGTCCGAGGACTCGGTTTTGCTGGGCGATGCCGCCGAGGCGCTACGCCATCTGGCCGGCCAAGCCACTCCCAAGCTGCTAGTTCTCGATCTTGCCGGATCGGCGGACCCGCTGGATGAGCTGTTGGGCCTGGCCGATCATTGCGATCCGGGAACCCGGGTCATCGCCCTGGGCACGGTCAACGACGTGAATCTCTACCGCCAGCTGATGGACGTGGGTGTGGAGGATTATCTGCTCAAGCCGGTCAATGGCGACGCCCTGCGCGATGCTGTCGAGCATGCCTTGATCGAACCGGAACCCGATGTCTCTGAGCCGGAAGATGACGACAAGGCCCGTCTGATCACCGTCATCGGCGCCCGGGGCGGGGTGGGGGCGACCACCGTTGCCGTCAATACCGCCTGGATCCTGGCTCATGAGAAAGACAAGCGGGTGGCGCTGGTGGACCTGGACCTCTATTTCGGCACCACTGCCCTGGCGTTGGATTTAGAGCCCGGCCGCGGATTCCGCGAGGCCTTGGAGAACCCGGCGCGTATCGACAGCCTATTCATCGAGCGGGCCATGGTGCGCGAGAGCGACAATCTGTTCGTGCTCGATACCGAAGAGACCATGGGACAGGCCATTCACCCCGATCCCACCGCCATTGATCAACTCCTGGAAAAGATGCGGGACTCCTTTGATATGGTGGTGGTCGATCTGCCCCGGGAATCCCTAAGCAATACCTCTGCCTTGACCGAGTCCGGAGAGGTGATTCTGGTCGCCGACCTGACCATTGCCGGGATCCGCGACACCCTGCGTATTCATGAATACTTGGTGCAATCGGCGCCCCAGGCCCGCCTGACCGTGGTCGCCAACCGGGTCGGCCTGATGGGCCGTGGCGAAATGACCCGCGGCGAATTCGAAAAAGGCGCCGAGGTGCCGGTGGACATCTCCATTCCCTTCGATATCGCCGGTGTGCTGGAAGCCGCCAACCAGGGCAAGGCGGTGCCGGAAGTGGCCAATCGCGGCAAGCCGGTCACGGCCTTGCGCGATCTGTCGACTCGCATTCTGCATGATGAAACGGTCGACGGCGACTCGCGACCGGCCTGGAAACGCCTGCTGGGCCTGAAAGGAGGCCTGTGATGTTTGGACGCCGTGGCCAGACAGACAAGGTGGTGCCCCTGCGGCCCGAACCCGATGCGCCCGTTCTCCAGATGCCTCCCGCCAGTGCCGATGCCCGCGATACCCGCATCGAGCAGGCGATCGAGAAGGTTCTACCCCGGTTGCGCCAACGACTCGACTTGGAAGACGTCGGAGACATGCCGCGTGGCAAGCTGGCCAACATGGTTACCATCGTGCTGGAGGGAGAAACCAGCGAAGACCCGCTGGAACAGGACGAAATTCGCGATGCGGTGACGGTGCTGATCAACCTTGTGCTGGCCGAGACCGCCAAGAAGAATCCGGCTCCCGTGGAGGCGGGTCCCGATCCGGTGGGCGACGTAAAGGAAAAGGTCCAGCTTTTGCTGCTGGAAAAGATGGACGTGGGCAAGGCCGCTGAGTTGCCGCGCGACGAATTGGCCGCACAGGTTGGCGAAATCGTCGGGGAAATCCTGGGTGAACAAAAGATCCAGCTCAATACCATGGAGACCCGCGATCTCGTAACTTTGTTGCTCAATGACATGCTGGGCCTGGGTCCGTTGGAACCGCTGCTGGCGGATGAAGCCATTACCGACATCATGGTTAACGGCCCCAAACAGGTCTATGTGGAGCGCGGCGGCAAATTGGTGCTCTCGGAGGTGACTTTCCGCGATGACGCCCATGTGATGAACGTGGCTTCGCGCATCGTTTCCCTGATCGGGCGGCGGGTGGATGAATCCTCGCCCATTTGCGATGCTCGTCTGGCCGACGGGTCGCGGGTCAATATCATTATTCCGCCGCTGGCCATCGATGGGCCGAGCATCTCCATCCGGAAGTTTGCCAAGCAGAAGATCACCCTGGAAGTGATGGAAAAGAACAATAATCTGTCGCCGTCCATGGGTACGGTGCTGCGTATTGCCTCACGCTCGCGGTTGAATATCCTGATATCCGGCGGTACCGGGTCGGGAAAGACCACGCTGCTCAACGCCCTGTCGCGCCTGATTGACCATGGCGAGCGGGTGGTGACCATCGAAGATGCCGCCGAACTGCAATTGCAGCAGCCCCATGTGGTGCGCCTGGAAACCCGTCCGCCGAATCTGGAAGGAAGTGGCGAGATCAATCAGCGGGATCTGGTGAAAAACTGCCTGCGCATGCGGCCCGATCGTATCATCCTGGGCGAAATCCGCGCCGGGGAAGCCTTGGACATGCTCCAGGCCATGAATACCGGCCATGATGGCTCCCTGGGCACCATCCACGCCAACAACCCCCGCGAGGCGCTGACCCGGCTTGAAAACATGGTTGCCATGACCGGCGTCAAGCTGCCCCATGAGGCCGTGCGCTCGCAGATCGCCAGTGCCGTGCATCTGGTTGTGCAGGTCTCGCGTATGCGTGACGGGGTGCGACGCATCACCCAGATCACCGAGGTGGTGGGCATGGAAGGCGAGGTCATCACGACCCAGGACCTGTTCACATTCGTCTACGAGGGCGAGGACGGTGACGGCAAGTTGTTTGGCACCTATCAGTCCAGCGGGCTGCGTCCGCATTTTCTGCAAAAAGCCAAATACTTCGGCCTCGACCGGGCCTTGATGGAGGCCATGGGATGACGATTGGTACCTTGATCATCTTTGTCGGTGTTTTGGCTATGATGCTGATTTTGGTATTTGCCTTTCAGGGCACCGGCCGGGATCGGCAACGCCGATTGGAAGCTGTCACCCAGCGGGCCCATGGCGCACGTAGCAGCGTGGCGGTCCAGGCCACGGTCAAGCGTCAGGAAACCAAAGGCACGATCCCGGGTCTTGATGAACTGATCAAGCGGATTCTGCCGCGCCAATCGGCCTTGCGTGACCGTCTGGATCGTACCGGCAAATCCATCTCCGTGGGCGGCTATGTGGCGGTGAGCCTGATCCTGGTGGTCGTGGTGTTTGCCGTTGCCCGGTTGGTTTTCGGTTTTTCCACCGGCATGGCGTTGCCGATGGCCGTGGCGATGGGTGTGGGTATTCCCCATTGGATCGTCGGCAAAATGGCGGCCAAGCGTTTGTCCAAGTTCAATAGCCTGTTTCCCGATGCCATTGATCTGATCGTTCGCGGCCTCAAGTCCGGCCTGCCGGTCACGGAGTCCATTGGCGCCGTGGGCCGCGAGATGGCCGATCCGGTGGGCTGCGAATTCATCGCCGTGTTCGATGCCATGAAGTTTGGCAAGACCTTGGAAGAGTCCCTGTGGGAGGCAGCCGGACGGCTGGATACACCGGAGTTCAAGTTCTTCGTCATCAGCTTGTCGGTGCAAAAGGAAACCGGCGGCAATCTGGCCGAAACCCTGGCCAATCTCTCCGATATCCTGCGCAAGCGTCGCCAAATGCGCTTGAAGATCAAGGCTATGTCGTCGGAGGCCAAGGCCAGCGCCATGATTCTCGGCTCCCTGCCATTCATCATGTTCGGCATCATCTCGGCCATGAACTGGGAATACGAGCGTGCCCTGTTCACCGACCCGCGCGGCATCATGATGCTCGGCGTTGGTCTGGGTATGATGGGCTCCGGCATTGCCGTGATGGCTAAAATGGTGAGGTTCGAGATATGAACGAATTAAACGCCTTATTGCCGATCCCGGCGGAAGATCTGATCACCTTATTGGCCGCGACCGCCGCTTTTATCGCTGTGATCGCCGTTTGGAACAGTCTGCGCATCGCTTCGCCGCTGAACGCCCGGGTCAAGGCTCTGAAGACCCAGCGCGAGGCTTTGAAGGCGGGGGTGATGATGCGGCGCGGCCGCAAGGAACGCCAGAGCCGCCGTGAAAACGCCGTCGGCTTGATGCGGGGTGTGGTGGAGAAACTGAAGCTGCTTGGCACCCAGGAAGCCAACAAGGCGGCCCGCAAACTGGCCGCCGCCGGATGGCGATCCAAGGACTCTTTGGTCATCTATATGTTCTTTAAGCTGGCCTTGCCCTTTGGTGCCGGGGCGATGGCGGCGTTCTTCCTTTATGGTCTGGGACTGTGGGACATGCCGTCCCTGGCCAAATTGTTCGTGGCCTTGTTGGTGACGGTCATCGGTGCCTATGCCCCCGAGGTCTATGTGCGCAATGCCTCCGACCGCCGCCGCAAGGCGCTGCGCAAAGGGCTGCCCGATGGCTTGGATCTGCTGGTGATATGTACCGAGGCGGGCCTAAGCCTGGACGCGGCCCTGACCCGGGTGTCCCGGGAGCTGACCCAGGCGGCGCCGGAACTGTCCGATGAATTGAGTCTGACCGCCTTGGAACTGGGGTTCCTGCCCGAACGGCGCTTGGCTCTGGAGAACCTGGAACAGCGCACCGACTCCGAACAGATCCGTGCCGTGGTCAATACCCTGCTGCAAACCGAAAAGTACGGCACGCCTTTGTCCCAGAGCCTGCGCGTTTTGGCGTCGGAGTTCCGCGACGAACGCATGCTCAAGGCGGAGGAAAAGGCCGCCAAGTTGCCCGCCACCCTGACCGTGCCGTTGATCGTGTTCATCCTGCCGACCCTGTTCATCGTGCTGCTGGGTCCGGCGATCATGAACACCATCGATGGCCTGAGCAGCCTGGGCGGGTAGTGGAAAGGCAAGAGATTTCCGAGATCGGGGCGCGCGCTGTCGGGGCTGCGTGAACCGAAAACGCCGGGAGGTGAGGGGTCGCCTCCCGGCGTTTGAATTATTGGCCGATAGAATCCCCGATCCCCAACACCGCCGCTGCCCGGTCTTTCGGAGGAAGATCCTGCAACCGCTTGTAATAGGACAGGTTCTGCCGCACCTGGGCCGGGGCCAGGACTTTCGAGGCCACCTCGGCGGCCTTGTTGAAATCTCCTGCCAAGCCATGGATCAGGGCCAGATTGAGCTGTACTTTCGCGCCCGCGCCGGGGGCTTCGGCCGCCGGGCCCAAAGTGCGCAAGGCTTCCTCGAACTCGCCGCCCAGGGCCATGGACAGGGCCAGATTGTTGCGCAAGGAGGCATTGCCCGGCGCCTTTTCCATGCCGTCCACGTAGGCGGTCTGGGCTTCCTCGTGCTCGCCCAACAGGTCATAAGCAACGCCCATGCCGTTATGCGGTCGTGGATCGCTGGGAAGCAATTTGGCGGCGGCCAGGAAATGGGGTAGGGCCTCGATGGGCTTTCTTTGGGTGATCAGCGCCTTGCCCAGTCCCATCAAGGCCACCGGGTTGTCCGGCGCCAGTTTGACCGCGCGGCCAAAAGCGGCGGCGGCGCGGTCGCCATCGCCGGCGGCCAGCGTGGTGTTGCCCAGTTCCAGCAGCGCTGCCTTGTCATTGGGCGCCATGCGGTGAGCCCGCTCGTACATATTGGCGGCGCTGCCCAAATCGCCGCCGTCGCGCGTGGTTTTGGCGACCCGCATGATTTGTGCCAGCTTCGCCTGTTGATCATCCTGTTTGCGCTCCTCGGCCGTCGGGACGGGGCCGCCGCAGGCCGCGGGGAGCATCATCATGGGCAGAATAGGCAAAAGAAATCTTATTTTCATGGGATTAGGCGCATATTGGCTGGGACAGCTTGTGATTTGACTCTAATCCTCTTATACATGAAATCAACCAGCGGGGCACGACGGTTCGCGCCTGTTCAATTTCCCGTCGGCGACCACTCGAGGAGGCAAGCTTGAAAGAACAATACCTGGATCTAACCAAGCTGATAGAACGCCTGCACCGACGCTTTCTCGACGTATTGCGGGCCGAGCTCAATCGCTTGGGAATCAAAGAAATCAATGGTGTTCAGGCGCTGCTGCTGGCAAATATCGGCGAGGAAGATATCGTCATCCGCGATCTGGTCGAGCGGGGCTATTACCAAGGCTCCAACGTTTCCTATAACATCAAAAAGTTGGTGGATTTCGGCTATCTGGAGCAAGAACGGGTGGAGCATGACCGCCGATCCGTTCGGGTGCGGCTGACCCAGAAGTCCAAGGACCTGGTGGTTCAGCTCCGCCAGATGGAAGAGCGCAACGCCGCTGCTTTGGCCGAGGAAGGCCTGGACGCCGACGAAGTCAAGGCCGCCTTCAAGACCCTGCGCCGTCTGGAGCGCACCTGGGCCGACTATATCCAGTACGGCGAATTCTGATTGTGCCTGGGGACGCTCGTCACTGGGACGACGTCTACGGCCAAAAAGCCAGCTATGAAGTCACCTGGTTCCAATCCCGCCACATCCTATCTCTGGCGCTCATCGAACAAAGCGGTATTGGTCTTCCCGACGGCCTGATCGACGTGGGCGGCGGCCCCTCGACCCTGGTGGATGATCTGATCGAGCAGGACTATGAAAACCTGACCGTTCTGGATCTGTCGGCCAAGGCCCTGGAGTCGGCTCAGTCGCGGTTGGGAGCGATGGCAAAGGCGGTGACCTGGGTGCAAGGCGATATCACCCAATGGACACCAGATCAGGTCTATGCCTTGTGGCACGACCGGGCGGCCTTCCACTTTCTCACCGATCCGGCGCGGCAAGAAGCCTATATTGCCACTCTCAAGGCGGCGCTCCCGCAAGGCGGTTGGGTGGTTATGGCTACTTTTGCCTTGGACGGGCCGGAGAAATGCAGCGGTCTGCCCGTGCAGCGTTACAGCCCCGAAAGCCTGACGGATCGTCTGGGGCAGGGGTTTGAACTGGTCGAAAGCCGGTTCGAGGACCATCGCACACCCAATGGCGGCAACCAGCATTTTTCCTATGCATTGATTCGTTTCCAATAAAGTCGCGCGTATCGGGTCGGATTGGACCCGATACGCCATACCGGCCCTCTTGATGTGTCTCCCGATCAGCCCCACCTACTCAATGAGGGGGCTGCTTTGGATTGGGTCACCCATGTATGTGGAATCTTTCCCCCGTTCCGAGGAACGTTTGAACGCTGCCAGTCATTGCTTTGGCGCGGTGCTAGCCGTGATCGGACTGGTCTTTCTGATACTGGACGCAAACGACGGGGGGCGGGACGGCAGCCTGCCCGCCGCCATCGTGTACGGGACCGCGATGGTGTTTTTGTTCCTGTTTTCTGCGTTGCATCACGCGCTTATCAATCCTGGAATCAAGCAGATCCTGCTCGCCCTTGATCACTGCGGGATTTATTTGCTCATTGCCGGGACTTACACGCCGTTCAGCCTGTTGATGCCTGCCGGGCAGGCATGGGAACTGCTGGCCATTATCTGGGGTCTGGCTTTCATTGGCATGGCGGTTCAAGGGGTGGCGTTCCTCACCGGGCGTAGCGAGCCCTATGAGCGCTTCGCCTTCCTGTTCTATCTGGCCATGGGTTGGATTCCCGTATTGTGGGCCAGTGGGGATCTATTCGGAGCGTTGCAGGCGGGGGGCATCGCCCTGTTGGTGGCGGGCGGACTCGCTTTTAGTGTCGGGGTTGTTTTCTATCTATGGAAAAGCCTGCCTTATGGCCATGCGGTATGGCACCTGTTCGTCGTCGCCGGCGCGGCCTGTCACTATTTTTCCATTTTTTACTATGTGATTGGGGTGGAGGTGGGATGAGCACCGTAATCCCGGCACTTCACCACCGCGATCTCCCCGACCGCCTATCCACACGCCGACAGATCCCAGGCGGTCAGGCACTCGATCAACCGTTCCCGGTTCAACCACGAACAGGTTGAATCCACGGTTACGGCACCGTTGCAGGGTGGCGTGCCGGGTGGGGAGCGGTAGGTTCGCGGGCTGTCGCAGATGGTCGGGTGCTGCCGACACAGGTCCGGCGTGATCGGGCACTCGGACGCCTGGTTGGGGCAGGGGTTGACCCATGCAACCGGCGAGAGGATGGCGCCCATGTGGCGCTTGCCTTGTTGTTCGGCCAGATCCCAAGGGGTGGCGCCTTGATGATTTCGGACTTCGAGGTCCGCGCCCTGGTCAATCAGGTATTTGGCCGCTTCTTCTTGGCCATGGTGGGCCGCCTTGTGCAGGGGGGTTTCCCCCAAGTGATCCCGCGGGTCGGGCGTCACTCCTTGTTGCACAATCGGCTTCATAGGATGGGTGTGACCATATTGGGCGGCCAGATGCAGGGGGGTGGCGCCTTTTTCATTTTGGGCCTCCACGGGGGCTCCATGGTCGATGAGAATCGCCGGGACCTGTGGCTGGCTGCCGATCATGGCCCAATGCAGCGGGGTCCAACCGCGATGGTCGCGGGCCTTCACCTCGGCCCCGGCGGCCAAAAGAAGCGCGGCGATCTTCGGATAGTGCAGCCAGGCGGCCCAGTGCAGCGCCGTTCGTCCATCGGGATCTGTGGCATTCACTTCCACGCCCTGGGCCAGGAGCGACTTGACCGTGGCAAGCTGCGCCGGGCTGGCCGCGTACATCTGGCGATCGGGGCTGTCGATGGCGGCGATCAGGGGCGGGCGATCCGCGCTCCGAGCCATCGACCCCGGCAGGGCCACTAAAAAGGAAACCAGCAATGCCGCCACCAGCAGCATTGCCGGGCCATGGTCCTGGATCATCCCTTGGGCAGGACCTCCACCTTGTCCCCCGTGGCCACCACCAGCGTGTGGCAGAGATCGATGAACAGGCCGTTGTCAACCACGCCGGTGATGCTATTGAGCTGGTCATGCATGGCCGCCGGAGCGATGATGGAGTCCATCTGGCAATCGAGGATGTAGTTGCCGTTGTCGGTGACGTAAGGCTCGCCGTCCACCAGGCGCATGGCATAGGGGATGCCCAGTTCCTGCACCCGGCGCTCGGCCTGTTGGTGACCGAACTTGACGATCTCCACCGGCAGCGGGAACTGGCCCAGGGTCTCAACCCGCTTGGAGCCATCGACCATGATCACCACATGATCGGCGGCCGAGGCGACGATCTTCTCGCGCAGCAACGCGCCGCCACCACCCTTGATCATCTGGAAGTCGCCGTCGATTTCATCGGCGCCGTCGATGGCCATGTCCAGCTTGTCCACCGAGGCGAAGTCGGTCAGTTCGATGCCCAGTTCATGGCACAAGGCAGCCGTGCGCTCCGAGGTGGGTAGGCCTTTGATCTTCAGGCCTTTTTTGACCCGATTGCCGAGGCTGTGCAGAAAGAAATTGACCGTCGATCCGGTGCCCAGCCCGACCAGCATGCCGTCTTGCACCAGGTCCGCCGCCGCCTGTCCGGCCAGCTTTTTCTCGTTGTTTTGTTGGTCGCTCATGTTCGAATCCCCCGCTCGATATTTTCTGAATTGGCGGAAGTTTAAATCAATATTCGAGCCTTTGCGATCCCCGAGATGTCGTGAAAGGAAGGGGCTGTTAACGCCTATCTTCGGGAAGATCAGGTCGCAAGGTCGGATCGACCCGTAACCCATCGGCGGGGTCGTTCTCGGCCAGAGGTTCGAGAATTTCCGGCTCCACATCGATCGGCTCTTCTTCCGTCGGCGCGGGGCGCAGATCCGATGTTTTTAACGCCGGACCCATCAGGTCGATGGCCGGGTTGGAATGCTGTGGTTCATCCTCGGCGGGCAGATCGTCACCGTGAAAGATCTCGCGCAGGGGCGTGGAAAGGAAGGCAGCCTGGGTCTTCTCGGAACGCTCCAAGCGGTGCATCATCCGTCCGGCCCAGGCTGGGGTCTGCTCGGTGATGGCGGGCAGGGGGCCCAAGGGCAGATCCAGGATCTTGTGCAGATCGGCAAGGGTGGTGCTTTCCGCGTTGCGGGCCAGAACCCAGCGGTTGTTCTCGGTGCGGGTGATGTAGTCCTCGTCGGCCAGAAGGTCGAGCATGCGGTCCACTTCCATGTCCCCGGCTCCGGCGGCGTCGATCAATGTGCGCCTCTGTATATCGCCTCCCTCGCCGTGGCTTTTTTCGTCCATCAGCTTGAGCAGGTTGGCGGCCAGCCACAAACGCCGACCATGTTCCGAGAATCCCTGATTGAGTAAATGATGCCGTCCGCGCCGTTCGGCGAGGGTCGCTGTTACCGTGGCCCCGAACAGGATGACCGCCCAGGACAGGTACATCCAGATCAAGAAGATGGGGATCGACGAGATGGCGCCATAGACCGCCTTGTAGGACGGAAAGGAAATCACATAGAGCGCGAAAGCCCAGCGCAAAAAGGCAAACAACAGACTGGCCACGACCGCCCCGGTGAGCGCGTGTTTCCAGTTCACCGGCCGGTTGGGCATGGCCATGTAAAACAGCATGAAGGCCAGCATGGTGATCAGGGTCGGTCCGGCGATGGCCAGCTTGCCCAGAGGACCGGCCAAGGCTTCGGCACCATCGAACTTGAGCAACGTGGTCACATAGCCCGACAGGGTAAAGGATGATCCCAGCAGCACCGGGCCCAGGGTCAGCAGCGCCCAATAGATCAAAACACGCACCAGGATCGGGCGCGGGCGGGAAACTCGGAAGATGCCATTCATGGCGCCTTCGATGGTCGAGAGCAAAAGCAGGGCGGTGACCGCGAAGCCGACCACGCCCACGGCCCCCATCTTGCCCGCATTGGACAGGAAATTGTTGAAATAGACTTCGATCTGGTCGCGATCCTGCATCACCAGGTTATCGAGCAGAAAGGCGAGAATCTGTTCCCGGACCCCTTCGAACCCGGGGAAGGCAGCCAACATGGCAAAGGCGATGGTCAGCAGCGGGATGAGCGACAGCAAGGAGGTGTAGCTCAACGACGCGGCCTGGCGCAGCCCCTGGTCATTTTTGTAGCGCGCCAACACCTGGCCCGGTAGGCCCAGTGGCGCGGCGGATTTCAATTTTGCCTTCGGTGCCTTGGCTTTTGTATCCTGGCTCACGTTGGATCACTCCCCTGATATCCCCGACGGCCATCATATAGGCTCTTGGCCGCCGGGGGGAAAGGGGGAAGAGGTAAACCGATTGCCTCAATGCGGAATCGGTCTTTAGAATGCCCTCCCATGAAACAGTATCTGGACCTTCTCAGACACGTCCGCGAAACCGGCGTCCATCGGGGCGACCGCACGGGCACCGGCACCCAGGGGGTGTTCGGCTACCAAATGCGCTTCGATCTGAGCGAAGGCTTTCCCTGTACCACCACCAAAAAGCTGCACTTGAAGTCGATCATTCACGAGTTGCTCTGGTTCCTGGCCGGTGACACCAACATCCGATATCTCAAGGACAACGGGGTCAGAATCTGGGACGACTGGGCCGACGAGAACGGCGAGCTGGGCCCGGTTTACGGTCATCAGTGGCGCTCCTGGCCCACGCCCGACGGCGGCACGGTGGATCAGATCGCCAGCGTGGTGCGGCAAATCCGCGACAACCCGGAATCCCGGCGGATCATCGTCAGCGCCTGGAACGTGGCCGACGTGGACCGCATGGCCCTGCCGCCCTGCCACTGCCTGTTCCAGTTCTATGTGTCCGAGGGCAAACTCTCCTGCCAGCTCTACCAGCGCTCGGCGGATATCTTCCTCGGCGTACCCTTCAACATCGCCTCATACGCCCTGTTGACCATGATGATGGCCCAGGTCACCGGCCTGAAGCCGGGGGAGTTCGTCCATACCTTCGGCGATGCCCATCTCTACAGCAACCACCTGGAGCAGGCTGACCTGCAATTGACCCGCGCCCCCCGGCCTTTACCGACCATGACCCTCAATCCCGCGGTGACGGATATCTTCGGCTTTCGGTATGAGGACTTTGAACTGAGCGGCTATGACCCGCATGGGCATATCAAGGCGCCGATTGCGGTTTGAGACGACCTACATATCGAGCCTCACAAAAAGGTGATTCCCTCCTGGTGAATGGTTATGTAATAAAATAACCAGTTCATCACGCGGGCCGCATGCCCGAGCAAAGGAGTGTATTCCATGACCCGTTTGGTTCCCTATATCACCATGGCTCTGCTGATGCTTGGCGGGCTGCTGTTTGGTCTGATGGCCAACCCGGCCCTGGCGGCCAATGCCCATGGCTTTACCTTCGTCTCCATCGATGGCGATCCGCTGCCGCTGGCCAAGTACAAGGGCAAGGCGTTGCTGGTGGTCAATACCGCCACTGAATGCGGCAATACCCATCAACTGGGCGATCTGCAAAAGCTTTGGGAAACATATAAGGACAAAGGTCTGGTGCTGGTCGGTGTGCCGAGCGACGATTTCGGCCAGGAACCGCGTGATAACAAGGCCATCAAGGATTTCTGTGAAACCAATTTTTCAGTGGATTTCCCCATGACCGAACTGACGGCCATCAAGGGCGCCAAGGCTCATCCGTTCTACAAACACGCGGTGGCGCAGTTGGGTGACAAGTCCGAGCCCAGTTGGAACTTCCACAAGTTCCTGGTCGGCCCGGATGGCAAGATGGTGGACTATTTCGGCACCGGGGCCCAGCCCCTGGGCGGTAAACTGGAGCAGGCGGTACAGGCGGTGCTGCCCTAAAGTCCGATTTCGAGCCTGTGGCGACACATGCTTCGACAAGCTCAGCATGAGGGCCTTTGGACTTTCAACATGTTAGCCTCACCCTGAGCTTGTCGAAGGGCGAGGCGGGCCGTAGGACATTACTTTTTCAGCAGTCTGAGCGGGAGCCTCAGGTCTCCCGCTTTTTGCCGTCCAGATCTTTTTCTGCCTTGGAAGCCGCCACGCGGTCTTTCAATTTTTCAACCTTGCCGCGCCCGAACTTCGCCCGGTTTGCCGCCGCTTTTTTTTCCTTGGCGGCGCGGGCCTTTTGCTTGCGCGCCTGACGCAGATTGACCAACTCGGCCATGCCCTAGCTCATGCCCGCGAAGGCCTCGTCGATGGTGGCCCGCAGGTCGTCATAGGTATTTTTGGCCGGATATTGCGGGAACTCGGCCACCACGTTGTCCGGGGCGTGGAACAGGATGCCCTGGTGGGCTTCGCCGAGCATGGTGGTGTCGTTGTAGGAATCCCCGGCGGCGACGGTGAGGAAGTTCAGCGCCTTGAAGGCCTTCACCGCCTCGCGCTTATGATCCTTCATGCGCAGTTTGTAGTCGGCCACGCGCCCGTCATCGGCCACTTCGAGGCTGTGGCAGAACAGGGTCGGCCAGCCCAACTGACGCATCAAGGGCTTGGCGAACTCCTGAAAGGTATCGGAGAGGATGACCACCTGATAGGTCTCGCGTAGGGAATCGATGAACGCCCGGGCGCCCTCCAGCGGCCCCATGGCGCCGATGACCTCTTCGATGTCCGGCAGCTTCAGGCCATGGGCATCAAGGATCTCCAATCGGCCGCGCATCAGCACATCGTAGTCGGGTTCGTCGCGGGTTGTGCGCTTGAGTTCCTCAATGCCGGTGCGTTCGGCGAAATTGATCCAGACTTCGGGGACAAGCACCCCTTCCAGATCGAGGCAGACGATACGCATGATGGGGTTCCTCCCGCTGACCAATGGTTCCGGTCGGGGTATAGCCCGATCAGGACAGCAACGGCAAGAGGTCCTGAAACACCTGATGGAACATGGCCTCGGTCAGCCGTCCCGTATTGGTGTTGTAGCGCGAGCAATGATAGCTGTCGGCCAGGATGAGACCGCTCGAAAGGCGATACTGGGAGCCATGCTTGAACGGCCAGGCGGATTTCTTCTCGCCCAGAGCGCTCAGTACCGCCCCATGGGACAGGCCGCCGAGACAGAGCACCACGCGCAGGTTTGGCATGGCGGCCATTTCGTCGATCAGGAATGGGCGGCAGGCGGTCACTTCGGGCCCCGTCGGCTTGTTTTCCGGCGGCACGCAGCGCACCGCGTTGGTGATGCGGCAGTTGACCATCTCCAGGCCATCGTCGGGATCGGCGCCGAACGTTCCCTTGGCCAGCCCGTGGGCAATGAGTGTGGGATAGAGCAGGTCTCCGGCCCAATCGCCGGTAAAGGGACGTCCGGTGCGGTTGGCCCCACGCAGCCCCGGCGCCAGTCCGGCTACCAATAGAGTCGCATCCAGGCCGCCGAAGGCTGGAACCGGCGCGTTGAACCAATCGGGATGAGCGTCCCGCTGTTCGCCCAGAAAAGCGCCCAGACGAGGGCAGCGCGGGCAGTCCCGCGCCGGGTCTTGGTAGGATACCATGGAAAACCGGTTCAGGCCGTGCGGCGGTAGGCGTCCGGGTCTTTCTGCCCGACCGAGTCTTCATCGCTCTCCAACAGGCTGTCGTAGCCCCGGTCCAGGTCGTGGCCCGGTCCGTGGATGGCGGCCTGACCGCTTTCCCCGTTTTGAGTGGGGTGCGGACGTTCTTCGCGATTTTGATGATGCGCATGGCCACCCTGGGAGGAACGGGCAATCACCGGCTCAAGATCGGTCAACTCAATGAACGTATCGGCCTGGCGGCGCAGTTCGTCGGCGACCATGGGGGGCTGGGAGCGGACGGTGCTGACCACGGTTACCCGCACGCCTTTACGCTGCACCGCCTCCACCAGACGGCGGAAATCGCCATCCCCGGAGAACAAAACGATATGGTCCAAGCGATCAGCCATTTCCATAACGTCGATGGCCAATTCGATGTCCATGTTGCCCTTGATCTTGCGGCGACCGGCGGAATCGGTGAACTCCTTGGTCGGTTTGGTAACCATGGTATAGCCGTTGTAATCCAGCCAATCGACCAACGGCCGAATGGGGGAATACTCCTGGTCTTCCAGCAGGGCGGTGTAGTAGAAGGCCCGGATCAGGTGACCCTTGGAAGCGAAATGCTCCAACAGGCGCTTATAGTCGATATCGAAGCCAAGAGCCCGGGCGGCGGCATAGAGATTGGATCCATCGATGAATAGAGCAACACGTTCTTGCGGATAAAAAGCCATTGGATTTTTCCTTAATGTATAAAAACATGAAACAAGCGTCGGTCATCCGATTCATATACCTTCGGATGATGGCTACCTGCCTATTAGGTAAGTATTTCATTGTCGCAACGCAACCCTTGTTTTGGCGATTTTCTCCGGGATCGACGGCATGATTTTGATCGGTATTGGAGCCAATCTGCCTGCCCAAGGATTCGCCACGCCGCGGGACACCTGCGAGGCGGCCCTCGTGCGGCTGGCGGAAGGAGGGGCGGTCCGTGTGCTGCGCTGCTCCACCTGGCGGCGCACGGCCCCTGTCCCAAAATCGGATCAACCTTGGTACGTAAATGGTGTGGCGATCTTGGAAACCTCATTGAATCCGATGGCCCTTTTGGACCATTTGCTCGCCACGGAGCGCTCGTTCGGGCGGGTGCGCACGGTGCCCAATGCGGCACGAGTCCTGGACCTGGATCTCCTGGCCTATGATGATCACCGGCTCGATGGACCCGCGCCGTTGATCCTGCCCCATCCGCGCATGGTCGAACGGGCCTTTGTCATGCTGCCCCTGGCCGAGGTGGCGCCGGCGTGGCGCCATCCGCTGTCTGGCGAGGTGGCATCGGAGATTGCCGCGAGGTTCTCCGGGGCGCCAGGCATTGAACTTCTGGCGTGAGACCGGAGAAATCCTTATATTCAATGGACGGAAGAGGCACGCGGGGCCTTGCGTTGCGGCGGTGGCGCCGTATATAGTGCCCGGCCCGCGAAAGCGCCCCCTTTATCAGACGTTCTTTGATGGGACGTCCAGACGTTCTAGGAGCCCGAACGAACCATGGCACGCGTAACTGTCGAAGACTGTATTGTCCAGGTCCCCAACCGTTTTGAGCTGGTCATGATGGCCGCCCAGCGGGCGCGCAACGTTTCGGCTGGCGCCAGCCTGACCGTTGATCGTGATAACGATAAGAACCCGGTGGTGGCGCTGCGTGAGATCGCCGAAGAGACGGTCGATCTTGGCGCCTTGGAGGCCAGCCTGGTTCAGGGCCTGCAACGCCATGTGGAGAACGACGAACCGGCCGAGGAAGAAATGGATCAGCTGGCCGTGACCCAGGAACTGGCCGACGAGACCACGCCGACCGCGTCGGAGGAAATCGCCGAAGACGTCTTGTCGGTGCAAGACGAGACCCCCGTGGAGGAGCCGACCGAGGGTGACGCTCAGGACTAATCAAGCCGCTACGCTCCCCCGCATGGTCGGGATAAAACGATGATCCGGCAATTTGAACTGGTCGAGCGGGTCAAAGCCTACGACCAGAATGCCGACGAAGACGCGCTCAACCGCGCCTACGTGTTCGCCATGAAGGCCCACGGCTCGCAGAAGCGGGCCTCTGGCGATCCTTATTTCTCCCATCCCCTGGAAGTGGCGGGAATCCTCACCGGCTACAAGCTGGACGCGGATTCCATTATCACCGCGCTGCTCCACGACACCATCGAAGATACTGAGGCCTCCCAAGAGGAGATTGTCGATCATTTTGGCGAGAGCATCGGCCGTTTGGTGGATGGCGTCACCAAGCTGACCCGTATCGAACTGCCCCAGGGTACCGATCAGGCCAATACTCAGGCGGAAAACTTCCGCAAGCTGGTTTTGGCCATGTCCGACGATATCCGTGTGCTGTTGGTTAAGTTGGCTGACCGGCTGCATAACATGCGCACCCTTGGCTATGTCAAGAAACCGGAAAAGCGTCGCCGGATCGCCCTGGAAACCATGGAGATCTATGCTCCGCTGGCCGAGCGCCTGGGTATGCAGGAACTGAAGAACGAACTGGAAGACTTGTCCTTTGCCGAGCTCAATCCCGAGGCCCGGGAATCCATCCTGGCAAGACTGCAGTTTCTGCGTGAGCATGACGAAGATCTGGTGCCCCGCATTCTGGCCGAACTGGAAAAGGTCTGTGCCGACGACGGGTTGAAGGTAACCGTGTCGGGGCGCGAAAAATCGCCTTATTCCATTTGGCGCAAAATGCAGCGCAAGAGTGTCGGCTTCGAACAGCTCTCGGACATCATGGCCTTTCGGGTGTTGGTGGATGACATGGGCGAGTGCTATCAGGCCCTGGGGACCATCCATAGCAAGTATCCGGTGGTGCCGGGCCGGTTCAAGGATTACATCAGCACGCCCAAGGCCAATGGTTACAAGTCCCTGCACACGGCGGTCATCGGCCCTTTGAAGCACCGTATCGAAGTACAGATCCGCACCCGTGACATGCATGATGTGGCCGAGAACGGCGTTGCCGCTCATTGGAACTACAAACAGGAAACCGGCAATACCGAGGGCCGCCGTTATCGATGGCTGCGCGAGCTGCTGGATATCCTTGAGCATGCTGCCGGGCCGGAGGAATTTCTCGAACATACCAAACTGGAAATGTTCGATGACCAGGTATTCTGCTTCACACCGAAGGGCGACATCATCAACCTGCCCCACGGCGGGACGCCGGTGGACTTTGCCTATGCGGTGCATTCGGAGGTGGGGGATACCTGCGTTGGCGCCAAAGTCAACGGGCGCATGGTGCCCCTGCGCACCGAACTGCATAACGGCGATCAGGTGGAGATCGTTACCTCGCGGGCACAGACCCCGTCGCCGGAATGGGAGCGCTTTGTCGTATCGGGCAAGGCCCGGGCCCGCATCCGTCGACTGACCCGGGTTCAGCAGCGGGATCAATATGCGAGCCTTGGTCATTCCATGCTTAAAAAGGCCTTCCGCGAGGAAAGCTATGATCTGTCGGAAAAGGGCCTGGAACAGGTCTTGAAGAAGTTCAAGGTGCAAAGCGTCGAAGATCTTGCCGCCGAAGTGGGGGCGGGGAACATTGTTGCTCGGGATGTGGTCCATGCCGTCTATCCCGGGACCCGCGAGGATTTCAAGCGCCGCTTGAAAATGGCCCTGCCGCTGGCCCGGGTGCGCCAACGGCTGACCCGTGGCGACAAGGAAAAGACCGCGGGGGTGCCCATCAACGGGTTGATTCCCGGTATGGCCGTGCATTACGCGGGCTGCTGCCATCCGCTGCCCGGGGATCGCATTGTCGGTATCATTACCACCGGCAAGGGTGTCACCATTCATACCATCGACTGTGAAAATCTGGCCTCCTATTCCGAGGAACCGGAACGCTGGCTTGATGTTTCCTGGGATCAGGAAGGCGCCACCGTCGATCATGTGGGGCGGATTCAGGTCACCTTGTCCAACGAAGTGGGCAGCCTGGGCAACATGACCACCCTGATTGCCAAGAACCAGGGCAACATCTCGAATCTGAAGATCACAAAAAGATCTATGGATTTCTTCGATATGCTGGTGGATATAGAGGTGCACGACGTCAAGCATCTGACCAACATCATCGCGGCCCTGCGTGCTGCGCCCTCCATCAATTCAGTGGATCGGGCCCGGGGGTAGGAACGCGAACCTCGGCGGAGAACCCAAATGAGCCGACCTCTGCGTCTCGGCGTGAATATCGATCATGTGGCCACTATTCGGAATGCCCGTGGCGGGCGTCACCCGGACCCGGTCCGGGCGGCGGAGCTGGCGGCTCAAGCCGGAGCCGACGGAGTCACTGCCCATTTGCGCGAAGATCGTCGGCATATTTCTGACGTGGATATCACCCGTCTGGTTTGCGATGTGGATCTGCCGCTGAATCTGGAAATGGCCGCTACCGACGAGATGGTTGGCATTGCGCTGCGTCACAAGCCCCATGCCGCCTGTATCGTGCCGGAAAAGCGCGAAGAACGGACCACCGAAGGTGGCCTCGACGCCGTGGGCGGTCACAACCATCTCGCCCCAATCATCACACAATTATCCGAGGCCCATATCCGGGTCTCGCTCTTCATTGAGCCGGACCGGGCGCAATTGGAAGCCGCCCACCGGCTGGGTGCCCCGGTGGTGGAACTACATGTGGGCGCCTATTGCGATGCGGAGGATCTGGACGAGCGAGCGGTGCTGTTGTCGCGCATTGTCGAAGCCGCCGCCATCGCCGAGGACCTGGGCCTGGAATGCCATGCCGGGCACGGGTTGACTTATGAGACCGTGGAGCCCGTGGCGGCCATCCAGAGCATCGTCGAATTGAATATTGGCCATTTCCTGGTCGGAGAGGCGATTTTCATCGGCTTCGAGGAAAGCCTGCGCGAAATGCGCCGCCGCATGGACATCGGGCGCGCTCGCGGATGATTTTGGGTATCGGCACGGATCTGGCGGATATTCGCCGCATCGAAGGCAGCCTCGAACGCTTTGGCGACCGATTTACCGACCGGATCTTCACCGAGCGGGAACGGGAAAAGAGCCTGCGCAGAGCCAACCCCGCCGCCGAGTTGGCCAAGGCCTTCGCCGCCAAGGAAGCTTGCGCCAAGGCCTTGGGGACAGGATTCCGACGGGGGGTATTCTGGCGCGATCTGGCAACCGGCAATCTGCCGTCCGGTCAACCGACCTTGACCCTGACAGGGGGGGCGGCGGTGCGTTTGGCGGAAATGGTGCCCAAAGGCATGGTGCCGCGCATTGATTTGTCACTCAGTGACGAATATCCCATGGCCCAGGCAATGGTGGTGATTTCCGCTGTTCCTGGTGGCACGGCTTGACAGGAATCCCCATGCCTGTATTGATCACCGCGCCGGAGCGACCGGTGGACCGAAAGAGAGCAGACAAGCATGGTTGACGATCTTCCCGAACTTTCCTCTGAAGAAGCGCCAGGCACTTCCCCCGCGGACGCGGGCGGCTGGGGCGAGACCGTGCGCACCATCGCCTATGCCCTTGGCATCGCCGTGCTGATCCGGACTTTTGCCTATGAACCTTTCAGCATTCCATCCGGTTCCATGATTCCCACCTTGCTGGTGGGGGATCATTTGTTCGTCTCCAAGCTGTCTTACGGCTATAGCCGCTATTCCTTGCCCTTTGGCGTGCCCCTGATTCCCGGGCGTATTCTGTCTGACGATCCCGTACGCGGCGACGTGGCGGTGTTTCGCAAGCCCACCGATACCAACCAGGATTACATCAAGCGCATTGTCGGATTACCCGGCGACCGCCTGCAGGTGGTGCGCGGCATTCTGCATATCAACGGTGAACCGGTGAAGCGCAAGCGCATCGAGGATTTCATCGACCGAAGCAACGACGGCAGCGTCAAACGCATTCCGCAGTATCTCGAAACCCTGCCCAACGGGGTCGAGCATCGGATCCTGGAAGCATGGGGCGATCATGGCCCGGCGGACAACACGCCGGTGTTCAAGGTGCCCGATGGCCACTATTTCGGCATGGGCGACAATCGCGACAATTCCACCGACAGCCGCTTCCCGGACGTGGGCTTCATTCCGGCGCAGAATTTGGTGGGGCGGGCCGATGTCATGTTCTTTTCCAAGACGTCTGATATGGACTGGTGGGAACTATGGAAGTTGCCCGCCAATCTGCGCTACGACCGCTTTTTCATGGGGATCGATTGAGCGCCGAGTGGCCACGAGGGGATCTGGAAAAGGCCATTGGCCATCGTTTTTCAGATTCCGCTCTTCTGGAGAGGGCCTTGACCCACTCCAGCCTGATTTCCGGTATTGGCTCCAACGAACGGCTTGAGTTCCTGGGAGACCGGGTCTTGGGGTTGGGAGTCGCCGAACTCCTATATCAACGCTTTCCCGACGAGGAAGAGGGGCCTTTGGCCCGCCGCTTCGCTGCGGTGGTCAGCCAGCCCGCCTTGGCCGACGTGGCACGGTTGCTCAACCTGGGTCGCCATCTCAATTTGGCGCGTTCCGAAGAGGATGGCGGCGGGCGGGACAATCCAGCCCTCTTGTCCGATGCCTGTGAGGCCTTGATCGCGGCACTCTATCTCGACGGTGGCATGGAGGTGGCTTTGACCTTCGTACGACGTCTCTGGGCGCCGTTGATCGATGCCGACCTCAGCCCGCCCAAGGATGCCAAGACGGCCTTACAGGAATGGGCACAGGGGCGGGGCAAGTCTTTGCCTCAGTACCGTGAGGTGGGGCGGGACGGCCCATCACATGCGCCGGTTTTCACCATGGAAGCCTGTGTCGAGGGCCTGGGACAGGCCAGGGCCAATGGCACATCGAAGCGGGCGGCGGAACAGGCCGCGGCCGTGCTGCTGCTGAATCAAACGGAGGATTTATGACCGATACCCGATGCGGCTTCGTGGCAATTCTCGGCGCGCCCAACGTGGGCAAGTCGACTTTGCTCAATCAATTGGTCGGGGCCAAGGTCTCTATTGTCTCGCCCAAGGTGCAGACCACCCGCACGCGGGTGCTGGGCATCCGCCTGGAAGGTTCGTCCCAACTGGTGTTCATCGACACGCCGGGGATCTTCGAGCCCAAGCGGCGGCTGGACCGGGCCATGGTGGCGGCGGCCTGGGGCGGGGCGGCGGATGCGGACTCCGCCATGCTGTTGGTGGACTCGGCACGGGGCATCGACAAGGACACACGGGGCATCATCGAGCGTCTGGCGGAATCGAAACGACAGGTTCTGCTGGTCCTCAACAAGGTCGATCTGGTGAAGAAGCAGGACTTGCTGACCTTAGCCGCGGAACTGCACGAAACCGAGCTGTTCAGCGATACTTTTATGGTCTCGGCTCAGACCGGCGACGGGGTGACGGATCTGGCCGCATTCCTCGGCGCCCGGGTGCCCGAAGGTCCTTGGATGTTCCCCGAGGATCAGATTTCCGACATGCCCATGCGGCTGCTGGCCGCCGAGGTAACGAGAGAGAAACTGTACCTGAATCTGCATCAGGAATTACCCTACCATGCCGCGGTGGAAACGGAATCCTGGACCGAAAAGCCCGATGGCAGTGCCGAGGTGCGACAGGTAATCTATGTGCAACGGGACGGCCAAAAGGGCATTGTTCTTGGTAAGGGTGGTAAAAAAATCAAAGCTATAGGGGCTGCTTCTCGCTTAGAGCTTGAAGCGATGCTGGAGCAGAAGATTCATCTGTTTCTGTTCGTCAAGGTGCGCGAGAAATGGGGCGACGACCGGGAGAGATTCAGCGAGTGGGGCCTGGACTACGACGCCTGATCGGCGTTAAGCCCAATCCGGCGAGGGCATGGTCTGATAGCCGGCCCGCAGGGTCTCCGACCACTGGGTTGAGAGCTCCTGAAAATAGGGGTCGTTGTCGTCGATACGTTTTTTCAGGCCGATCTCCAAGGCACCCTTGCGATAGACCACCAAGTCCAGCGGGAATCCCACCGACAGGTTGGACCGCACGGTGGAATCCATGGAAAGCAAGGCCAGCTTGACCCCATCCTTGACCGTGGTTTCGCCGAAAGCCAGCGCCCGGTCGAGAATGGGTTTGCCGTATTTATGCTCGCCGATTTGCAGGAACGGGGTGTCTTGGGTGGCGGCGATGAAGTTCCCCGCCGCATAAACCTGCGCCAGCCGCATGGTCCGCCCGGCCAATTGCCCGCCGATCAGAAAGGTGGCGGCAAAGGGCATGTCCTGGGCACGCAGGGCCTCGGCATCTTCGTCATAGACCTGACGCACGGCGCGACCGACCAGCCTGGCGGCCTGGAACATGGAAGGCACCGTATACATGGTTTCCCGCTCGCCCTTGGGGTCACCGGCGGGAGGCAGGCCTTCCTCGACCAGATTGACCACGGCCTGGGTGATGGCCAGATTTCCGGCGGTCATCAACACGATGACCCGGTCGCCCTTCTTTTCCCAAATATAGGTCTTTGAATAGGTGGAGATATTATCCACCCCGGCGTTGGTACGGGTATCGGCCAGCATCACCAATCCCTCGTCCAGGTACAGCCCGACGCAATAGGTCATTTTCAGTCTCTCGTCTTGTCCCGTGGTTCGCGCGCGTTGCACCGCGTCGTCCCCCTGTTTCCCCCAACCGGCGCGGCTATTGGTTCGAACCGCCCGATTGAGCCACCCGAACCGTAACGGCCAGGGCTTCTTCGCCACCGCCCCGTCGGACACCGCGCACCGGGGCCGCTTCCCGGTAATCCAGGCCGACCCCGACTCGGACATAATGATCGGTGGCACAGACCCGGTTGGCAACGTCAAAAGCAATCCAGCCGATATTCGGCACCAAGGCTTCGGCCCAGGCATGGGAGGCCTCGGTTTCCTCGCCGGAATCAGTGTGCAGGAGATAGCCCGAGACATAGCGCGCGGGGATTTCCAAGGAACGTGCGGCGGCAATAAACACATGCGCATGGTCTTGGCAGACCCCGGCGCCGTTGGCCAGGGCCTCGACGGCACTGGTCGAGGATTCCGTTTCGCCGGTCTGATAGTCGATGGCGTCGCGGATCGCGCCCATCAGACGGTGCAGGCAGTCCAAGGTATTCTCCGAAGCGCTCTCGGCGACCTTGGCCAGAGCGCGGATTGCCCCGTCCGATTTGGTCTGTTCGGTTGTGCGCAGATAAAACAGAGGCGGGAAAGGTTCCATGGTGCCGCGGACGACTCCGTGGGTATCGGTGGTATCCACCTGGCCCCGCACATGGATGCGCACTTCGTCATGGGGACGGTCGATGACCAGGGTATGGGTGACGTTGCCGAAGCTGTCGGCAAAGGCCTGCAACTGCCCGGCCCCCTGGGCTTCCACCGACCATTTGCGCAGAATCTGGCCGTCAAAGGGCTGGGGTGTCAGGCGCAGGCTCTGGATGGAATAGCTGACCGGGCTGTCGTAGGAATAGACGGTCTCGTGGTCGATGGTGATATGCATGGCCGCCGCTCCCTATAGGTAGAAATGATAGTTGTCGGCGATTTCCATGCCGAGGGCGTTGTTGCGGGCCAGGAAGTCGGTCAGGTACTCATGCAGGCCGTTTTGAAAAACATCTTCGATCCGGGAGTAGGTCAGTTGGGAATGCAGCTTACCGGCCAACCGGTGGCAGTCGTAATGCCGGCCCGCTTCTCCGTCAATGGCCTCCAGATAGCGCACCACCTGAGACAGGGAGTAGACCAGCGAACGCGGCATTTCCTGGCGCAAAATCAGCAGTTCGGCCACTTTCCAAGGAGTGATGGAATCCCGGTAGACCCAATGAAAGGAACCCAGGGCCGAAACAGACCGTAAGATCGTTGACCATTGGTAATAGTCCGCCGAGCCGCCCACCGGGTCTCCGGCGGGTAGGAGAACATGGTATTTCACATCGAGGATTCGCGCTGTGTTGTCGGCCCGCTCCAAAAATGCCCCCAGGCTGATAAAGGAGAACGCCTGATCACGTAGCATGGTGCCGAGCATGGCCCCGCGAAACAGGGTCGAGCGAGTTTTGACCCAATCCAGGAACGGCAGCAGGTCGTCGCGCCGCAGATTTTTGCGCCAACGTCCGTCGAATTCAAGCCAGGCATCGTTGAGGCTTTCCCAAATCTCGCTGGTGAGCGCGGTGCGCACGGCGCGGGCATTGGTGCGCGCGGTCTTCAGACAGGCATGGATGGAGGAGGGATTGTCTTCGTCGAGGATGATATAGGCGATCACCGATTCCAAGGTGGCCTCGCCGTGTTTTTCAATCAGCCCTTTTTCGCAGGCTGCCGTAACCGCTGAAGAGCGCCATTCATTGCGGGTGCCGCCGCTTTCCCAGTTGGGCATCTGGCTCATGCGGTAGCCCACTTCGAGAATGCGGGCGAGGTTCTCGGCCCGCTCCATATAGCGACCCATCCAATAAAGGTTGGCTGCGGTGCGACTAAGCATCGGTGGCCTCCGACGCGAAAGGGGACCGATGATCCTGCAAGATCCAGGTATCCTTGGTGCCACCGCCCTGGGAGGAATTGACCACCAGGGATCCTGAACGCATGGCCACGCGGGTCAGTCCGCCGGGCACCAATCGCACCCTGTCGGCCCCCACCAAAACGAAGGGCCGCAAATCCACATGGCGCGGCGCATAGCCGTCGGCGACGAAGGTCGGGCAGGTGGACAGGGCCAAGGTAGGCTGAGCGATGAACTCCGCCGGGTCGGCCTTGATCCGCTCGGCATAGGCGCTGCGCTCCTCGGGTGTCGCCTTGGGACCCACCAGCATGCCGTAGCCGCCGGATCCCGCCACTTCCTTGACCACCAGTTCGTTCAGGTTGTCCATGACGTATTTGTAGTCGTCGTCCCGGGCGCACCAGTAGGTGGGCACGTTCTTCAGCAGCGGTTCCTCGCTCAGATAAAACCGGATCATGTCGGGGACATACATATAGATCGCCTTGTCATCGGCGATGCCGCCGCCCACGGCGTTGGCCAACGTCACGCCCCCGGCCCGATAGGCGTTCATCAATCCGGGCAACCCCAAGGCACTGTCGGGGCGGAAGGCCAGCGGATCGAGAAAGGCATCGTCAATGCGGCGATAGATGACATCGACCCGCCGGGTGCCGTGGGTGGTGCGCATATAGACCCGGTTGTCCTTGACGAATAGGTCTTGGCCTTCGACCAGATCCACGCCCATTTTGTCGGCCAGGAAGCTGTGTTCGTAATAGGCTGAGTTGTAGAGCCCGGGGGACATCACCACGACCGTGGGTTCACCGTCGCAGGCCATGGGGGCGACGGAGCGCAGGCTTTCGTGCAGGTCGTCCGGGTAGCGTTCCACCGGCGCCACCAGATGGCGGCTGAACAGGTCCGGGAACAGCCGCATCATCACTTCGCGATTTTGCAACATGTAGGAGACACCCGACGGGGTGCGGGTGTTGTCTTCGAGGACGTAGAATTCCTCTGGGCCGGTGCGCACCAGGTCGATCCCGGCGATATGGGTGTAGATGCCACCCGGGACCGCCACACCGCGCATTTCCGGCAAGTAGGCCTTGTTATGCAGCACCAAGCGTTCCGGGATCTTGCCGGCCTTGATGATCTCCCGGTCGTTGTAGACGTCGTGCAGGAACATATTGAGCGCCTTGACCCGCTGTTCCAGCCCGCGCGACAGGAATTCCCATTCGTTGGCCAGCAGGATCCGAGGCACGATGTCGAAAGGAATCAGCCGTTCCGGGTCGCCGCCTTCGCCATAAACCGCAAAGGTAATGCCGATGCGGCGGAACAGGGCCTCGGCTTCACTCTGGCGGACTTTCAGCATGTCCCGGGGGGCGGCGATCATCCAATCGGCCAACGGCTGCATGCCGGGGCGGGGACTGCCGTCAGGCAGAATCATCTCGTCGAAAAAGTCGATGGGCGGTGGCTCGATGGTGGTCATGGGGGCCTATGAATCCCTGTCATTCGAGAGAACCCTTCGCAAATGCGGTGCCAGTTTTCAAAGGGCGGAAAAAAGCCTTCTCAGGAATCAATCGGCGCAATGCTGCATAAATATTAGCCTGAGTACTGGAATGTGATTAAAAAGTGCGCATTGGCGAGAGGCGCTGTTCCTGCGCCGGGGTTCCGCTACAATACCGCCATGGAATGGACCGACGACGGAATCGTCATCTCATTGAAGCGTCACGGGGAGTCCTCGGCCATTGTCGGGGTGCTGACCAAGGAGCATGGCCGCTGCGCAGGATTGTTGCGGGGAGCGACCGGAAAGCGTCTGCGCGGGGTGGTGCAGCCGGGCAACCGGGTGCGGGTGCGCTGGCGGGCCAGGCTGGCCGAGCACCTGGGAACTTGGAGCCTGGAACCCACCGGCAATGCGGTGACGGCCTTTTTGTTGTCGGACCCGGTGCGGCTGGTTGCCTTGGGCAGTGCCTGCGCGCTGATCGAGGCCTGCCTTCCGGAACGGGAACCCCATCCATCGATCCAACGGGCCTTGGACCTGTGGTTGGACCTTTTGGTGAGCGATGGGCCTTGGGCCGGGGCCTACGTGAAATGGGAACAAGGGCTGTTGGCGGAATTGGGGTTCGGTTTGGATCTGACCTCCTGCGCCGCCACGGGCGCCGTTGATGACTTAATCCATGTGTCGCCCAAATCGGGCCGGGCGGTGTCGGCGGAGGCAGGGGTCCCCTACAAGGACCGCCTGCTGCCATTGCCTAAGTTCTTATTGCAAGAGGGCGCCGCGGGGGATCCCAAACAGGTCCGGGATGGCTTGACGTTGACCGGCTATTTTCTCGATCGCCACCTTTTCCATGGCGAAGGGTTGCCCGCTGCCCGACGGCGGTTCTTTAGCCTTTTTTAGATCGGTATTGATAGGGTCGCGTGGGTTTGCCGGGTTCAAACGGATCCAAAAAGCATTAGCAATTGGGTTGGGCGGCGAAGCGCTGGAATAGGCTGGGTAGGGCGTCGATCCACTGTTGTATCATCACCGGATCCAGATCCCCGTCGATCAGATCCTGTTTGTCGTTGATGGGAGTGGCATAGGTTTCTTCATAGGATTCGCGGCTCAGATCATCGGCGCCGGTGAAGCGAATCAGGGCAGCATGGGCCGATGGATTGCGGGAAAACAGGTCTTCCGAGGCAAGGGTGGTGACGCGATCCTTGCCCGCGAAAGATTCCGCCAGGCCATTGAAGAGTGTCTGAAAGAAGAGTGACCAGGCGACCTGCTGGTGCTTCGGGTCGCCAACCATGGCGCATTGGACATAGGGCAGCATGTCCATGGTTAGTATGGAGCGGGGCCCCAATTGGCCGTCGTATTGGGATTTCTTCGACAGCCATGACCGGGCAACCTTGGCCGGATCCCGTTGCAAATGGAGGAAGCGAACCTCCTCGAACAGCAGCATCCAGGTGGGCCACCAAGTGCTCCAGGCATGGGCGACCATGGTCAAGGGCCGGTCCAAGGTCAGGGCGACGCGAAAGTCCGGGGCTAGAAAATGCATCAGGGTCTGGATATCCAGGGCGATGGAATCAGCATCGATGCGGCCCGTGACCAAGCGATAAAACATCTCGTGTTTTTGTTCGTGATGCCACAGGGTCCAGGCGGGCCGACTCATATAGGCGCCATTGCGATGAAGGGCATAGAGCTGATGGGACGTTTCCAGATAGGTCTGCAAGGCCAGCGTGCCGCATCGTCCGGTGGACAGGACCACGCGAGGGGCCTGTCCCTTGGCCTTGAGGTGATCGAATAGGGATGCCTGTTTTTCGAACGGGGAGAGAATGCGTTTCAGATCGAGAGTTCGGCCCAGCGACAGGTATTGAGCGGCATGGGCAGCCAGAGTCCGGGGGGCGGGAATGGGGATACGCCCGCCTAAAAAAGGTGTGGTCAACATGGCGCCATAATAGGGAGGGGCGGAAGAATGGCAAATGGTCTGGCCCTGGTATCCCACGCCGGAGCATGGTATATGGCGCAGATAACACCAACCGGATTGAGACCAGGAACAGCGCCATGACAGATGTCGTGATTTACCAGCCCGCCAAGAATGCCATGCAGTCCGGTCGGGCGAACTCTCGTCAATGGGTGTTGGAGCATGAGGCCGAGGTACCCCGTTCCGCAGATCGAATGGTCGGATGGATCGGCTCCAACGATACCCAAACGCAGGTCAAACTCAAGTTTGACAGCCAGGATGCGGCCATTGCCTATGCCGAGCGTAATGGGCTTGGCTACCGTTGCATCACGCCGCAGCCGCGCAAGGTGATTGTCAAGAATTATGCGGACAAGTTCGCCTATAACCGGGTTCGTTGACCCTCCCGTATTCACGGCAATCAAAGTGGCCCCGTAGCTCAGCTGGATAGAGCAGCGGACTTCTAATCCGCAGGTCAGAGGTTCGAATCCTCTCGGGGTCGCCATTACTTTACCCATTGTAACAATTGAGTTTAGAGGCGGATTGCTGTGTTCAATTCAGGCGGTGCCGCGGGTTTTAATTCTGAAGCCGGTTGATCGGCATGAGCCGGGCTCGCTTGGGTGAAAAGTACGGACGAAAGTCCGCCATGATCAAGCATTGTTCACGCTTGATCTTTGCGTAACGGCATATTTTCTTTCTCAATGTATGCTGATACCCTGCACTTCCGTTGACGATCTCCAGCATAGGATTCCCTAGAATTGATCCCAATACCTTCCCGCGTGGATCTATCGGCTTTCGCGATGGACAGCGGAGATCTGGAAATCAAGTACGGCCTGCCCGGCAATATAAACTTTTGTAATTCATGCGTGATTTCCAATCAGAAGCCGACGTCGGAAATCGAATTTGAGCATACACGTAAAAAACGAAAGTCTACGGTCGCCTTTGATGACCAGATGGTCTGCGATGCTTGCCATACGGTGGCGAAAAAGGAGAAAACTGACTGGGAATCGAGAGAGCGGGAGCTTGTTGATCTTTGTAATCGCTATCGTAGAACAGATGGGCGATATGACTGCCTTGTACCTGGTTCGGGAGGCAAGGACAGTTTCTATGCGGCACATCTGCTTAAATACAAATACGGCATGCACCCATTGACGGTTACCTGGGCGCCGCACCTCTATACCGATTGGGGTTTTCAGAACTTTCAGGCCTGGATTCACGCTGGATTTGATAATTTCAAGATGACCCCTGACGGGCGGACTCATCGATTGCTGACCCGCCTGGCATTGGAGAACTTGTTCCATCCCTTTCAGCCTTTCGTTATCGGGCAGAAGGTCTTGGCACCCAAAATGTCAGTGTTGATGGATATCCCACTGGTTTTCTTTGGTGAAAATGAGGCGGAATACGGAAATCCAAGATCCGACAATAGCTTCAGCCAACGGGATCTGTCCTACTTTACTTCTGATCGTCAATCCGAGGTCGTTCTCGGGGGGGTGCCCGTCCGGCAGCTTATCGAGGACTACGGTATTCAAGCTTGTGAACTTGAACCCTACAAGCCGAGTGACCCGGAAGCGATCCGCAAGACAAAAACGGAAGTTCATTATCTGGGCTACTATGTGAAGTGGCACCCTCAATCAGCCTATTACTACGCTGTGGAACATGGTGATTTCGTTCCCAGCCCGGAGAGGACACCGGGGACCTATTCGAAATACAATTCGATCGACGACCGTATCGATGACTTCCACTACTATACGACATACATCAAATTCGGCATCGGTCGTGCCACGTACGACGCCGCCCAGGAGTGCCGGTCCGGGGACATTTCGCGCGACGAGGCTATGGCACTGGTTCGCAAATACGATGGTGAGTTTCCCGAGCGCTTCGCCGATGAGATCTTTCGCTATCTCTCCATCCCTGAGAAACAGTTTCCGCGTGCCCACAAGATGTTTGAGCAGCCGGTCATCGATCGCCAATATTTCGACCTTCTTGCCGACAGTTTCAGATCCCCGCATATCTGGGCCCATGCGGACGGCCAATGGAAACTGCGTAAAACCGTCTATGGGCATCTGGCCTGATGTCGCTGGCGCTGCGTCTCATTGCCCGCCTCGATGTGAAAGGCCCCAATCTGATCAAGCCCGTTCAGTTGGAGGGGGTGCGCAAAGTCGGCGACCCAAAGGCTTTTGCCGGTCGCTACTATGAGCAAGGGATCGATGAAATCCTCTACATGGACGCCGTGGCGAGCCTCTATGACCGGGAGACGCTGGTGGAGATCGTTCGGCATACGGCAGAGCGTGTCTTCGTCCCGATCACGGTGGGTGGCGGCTTGCGGACGATCGATGATGTTCGGGAAATTCTGCGCGCTGGCGCAGACAAGGTTGCGATCAATTCCGAAGCGACCCGCCGCCCGCAGTTCATTACCGAAGTCGCGCAGACATTTGGGTCTCAATGCATGGTCCTGCAAATCGATGCCAAAGCCGATGGGAAAGGCAAATGGGAGGCCTACAGGGACGGGGGCCGCGAACATACCGGGCTTGATGCCGTGGCCTGGGCGATACGGGGCTGCGAGTTAGGCGCCGGTGAAATTCTCGCAACGGGAATTGACCATGAAGGGATGCGTCGCGGCTTTGATATTGACCTCACCCGACAGGTTTCCGAGGCGGTACCAGTGCCCGTTATCGCTTCCGGCGGAATGGGGGCCTTAGCGCATCTCGTCGAGGTCGCGGAAAAAGCCAAACCGAATGCCGTCGCCATGGCCCATGTTCTTCACTACGGGGAGATGTCTTTGGGCGACGTTCGCTCTGGTGCTCTGGATGCCGGATTGCCTGTTAGGAGAGCTTTTAGTTGACCGAGGTGACCATCGCTGACTACGGCGCGAGCAATATACTAAGCATAATGAGGGCTTTTCAGCACCTTGACGTGGATGTGTCCTGTGCGGATCAGCCCGCGGACATTCTCGCGGCAAAGCGCCTCGTGGTTCCCGGCGTCGGCGCCTTTGGTGATTCCATGAGAGCCCTTCATCGTCAGGGGATGGCCGCCGCCATTGTCGAGTTCGCCCAGTCAGGAAGACCGCTCCTCGGCATCTGCCTTGGCATGCAGTTGTTGTTCGACTCATCCAGTGAGTTCGAAGAAATGCCGGGATTGGGCCTGATTGCCGGCCGGGTTGACCCGATCCACGCCACGGGAATCAATGGTTTGCCCCATAAAATACCCCATGTGGGTTGGAATAGATTGCGCGGCGCGCCATGGAGCGGGTCCATCCTGAGGGACCTTCCTCCGAAGCCTTATGTTTACTTTGTGCATTCCTTCGCTGCCCGTCCGGCAAAGGCGTCCGAAATATTGGCCACCACCGCCTATGATGGCCGGGAAATCGTTGCTGCGGTGCAAAGCGACAATCTTATCGGCACCCAGTTTCATCCCGAGAAAAGCGGGGAGCAAGGGCTAACGATTCTCGCTAATTTCATGACGGAATGTGGTGGCTTGAAAAGATAAGATCAGCCAAGCGCGGTTCATGTTTAATAGAACCCTGCACAAAGGCGCACCCCTTTGATTGCGTTTGGATCTACCGAAACTCCGGCGGATCCTCCTTCTGCTTAATACATAATTGGGCTGTCCCATGCTTGCCCGCATAAAAAAACGGCTTAGAAATCAGCAACAGTTGATCTCTAAGCCGTTGATTTAAATGGTGAGCGCGACAGGATTCGAACCTGTGGCCGTCTGATTAAAAGTCAGATGCTCTACCAACTGAGCTACGCGCCCCCAATATGAGGAGGCGGAAACCTAGCGAAGCGCGGCTCGGATAGCAATATGAATCCGTACGATTTCTATGCAACAAAACGCTGCTGGTAATTCCGGTATGAATTGCCATATCATGCATGGCTTTTATGAACATCTGAGAATGGCAGTCACGGGAAGGGGAGACAGTATGAACGTCGGCGATATTCTGAGCAGCAAAACCAAAGCTGTGATCACGGTGCGGGAAGAAGATACTTTGGAAACCGTCGCCACGCTTTTGGCTTCCAACCGCATCGGTGCGGTTCCCGTGCGCGATGACTCCGGCGATCTGGTCGGCATTATTTCCGAGCGCGATATTGTCCGCGCCCTGTCCCAGGACGGCGCCCACGCCCATTCTGCTCGGGTCAGCGGCTATATGAGCACGAACCTGGTGACTTGTAAGCCCGGAGATTCCTGTAAGGCCATCATGGAAAGCATGACCGGTCGCCGCATTCGCCATTTGCCGGTTCTCGCCGACGGGAATCTGGTTGGTGTGGTCAGCCAGGGTGACGTGGTCAAGGTGCGTTTGGAACAATCCGAACTGGAAAAGGCCGTGTTGCAGGATATCGCCATCGCCCGTCCGTAATCGGACAGAGACCTTTGGATCAAGCGGCGGGTTTACCGCCGCTTTTTCTATGCCCGGCTTCGACCCAACGCGAGAAACAAAATTGGGCGAACCGCGAGGGCACCCGGCCTACTTTGCCCGACGGGCGTCGCCAAGCCTGGGAAACTAAAGGCTCTAATAGGCTGCTGAAAAAGTTCGGTTTCGAGCCTGTGGCGACACATGCTTCGACAAGCTCAGCATGAGGGCCTTTGAATTTCAACATGTTAGAGTCGGATTCAAAAGTATTCCTTTGATCTCGAGGGCGTATATTTCCGCTCTTGCGGCGTCAAGACCTCCTAACGGGGCGCCGCCCCGTGTCGTCGGCCTTTCCTGGCCAGATCAAAAATCTACTGCCTTGATATCTAAAGGATACTTTTAAATCCGCCTCTTAGCCTCACCCTGAGCTTCCTCATCCTGAGCTTGTCGAGGGACGAAGGGCGAGGCGGGCCGTAGGACAACACTTTTCAGCAACCTGTTAATCAGTTTTCCTGCGAGCGGACTCATACGCCGACGCAAAATGACGGGCGCGGAATGGATCGTTGTGTTGGGTTTACGGATTAAGCCTTGGGGGTGAAGCCGAATCGTTGGTTCAAGGATTCGGTGACCCGGGGCGAGACGAAGTGGGAAATATCCCCGCCCAAGCGTCCGATTTCCTTGACGAATCGCGACGAAATGAACTGATTGCTTTCTGAAGCCATCAAGAACAAGGTCTCCACCTCGGGATTGAGCCGGGCATTCATCCCGGCCATCTGGAACTCATACTCGAAATCCGAAACCGCGCGCAGACCCCGGATAATCACCTTGGCCTCGCATTGAACGGCAAAGTCCATCAACAGGGTATCGAAGGGGCGCACCTCCACCTGGGCGCCGATGCAATCCCGGCAGTCTTCCAGGTCTTGCTCAAGCAGCGCCACCCGTTCTTCCAGCGTAAAAAGCGGTCCCTTGCCAGCATTCACGGCCACGGCAATGATCAGCCTGTCCAGAGCCCGCCCGGCGCGGGTGATGATATCCATGTGGCCGTTGGTCACAGGATCGAACGTACCGGGATACAGACCGACGAGACCGCTCATGCAGGGCCGCCTTCCTCATTGCTTGGTTCGATGGGATCGCCATCGAATTCCGTGTCATCTTCGTCCAGGTCGTCCCCTTCGTCCCGGAGGCGGGAGACTGAAACAATATGTTCGTCCTGGGCGACCCGGAACAGGGTGACGCCGCGGGTGGTGCGACCGGTAAAGCTGATGTCGCGCACCGGAACCCGGATCAACTGGCCGCCATCGGTCACCATTACCAGTTGGTCATCGCTCAGGACCGGGAAGGACGCGGCTACGGTGGTTTCCGGCCGGTCCCGACGGCTCAGGTCGATGGCGCCGATTCCCTGGCCACCACGCCCAGCCGTGCGGTACTCATAGGCGGAAGAGCGCTTGCCGAAGCCGTCAACGGTGATGGTCAGCACGAATTCCTCTTCCGAGCTCAGACGTTCGATGGTCGTTTCGTCCAGGCGGGTGGCATTTTCTTCGTCGCGGGCCTTGTCCTCGGGCCGGTCGGCGTAATCCGAGGAGGCCAAACGCCGTCGCGCCGAAACCGCCGAGAGATAGGTATCCCGGGTTTCCATGTCCATGTCCCTGTGGACCAGCGCCGACATGCCGATAACTTTGTCTCCTGGGACCAACCGGATGCCGCGAACGCCGGTGGAATCGCGCCCGGCAAAGACCCGCACGTCGGTGACGGGGAATCGGATGCATTTACCCTTGGCGGTGGTCAACAATACATCGTCTTGTTCGGTACAGGTGCGTACCCGGACGAGATGGTCGCCGATGCCCAGCTTCATGGCGATCTTGCCGTTGGCCATGACGTTGGTGAAGTCCGATAGCCGGTTACGGCGCACGTTGCCTGACTGGGTGGCGAACATGACGAACAGATCGCTCCAGGTTTCCTCGTCCTCGGGCAGGGTCATGGTGGTGGTGATGGTCTCGCCGGCATTCAGGGGCAGTAGGTTGACCAAGGCCTTGCCGCGCGACTGAGGGGTGCCCTGGGGCAGCTTATAGACCTTCATCTTGTAGACCATGCCCTCGGATGAGAAGAACAGCACCGGGGTATGGGTGTTGGCCACGTAGACTTGGCTGACGAAATCCTCTTCGCGGGTACTCATGCCCGACCGGCCTTTGCCGCCGCGCTTTTGCGCCCGGTAGGTCGACAGGGGCACGCGCTTGATGTAGCCGGTGTTGCTGACCGTCACCACCATGTCCTCGCGTTGGATCAGGTCTTCGATATCCTGGTCCAGTTCGCCTTCTTCCAAGGTGGTTCGGCGGGGCGTGTTGAACTGTTCCTTCATGGCCACCAGTTCGTCTCGCAGCAGCTCATAGAGCTTCTCGCGAGAAGCGAGGATGGTCAGGTATTCCTTGATCTGATCGCCGATCTTTTGCAGATCGTCGCCGATCTTGTCGCGCTCCAAACCGGTCAACCGATGCAGGCGCAGATCCAAAATGGCCTTGGCCTGGGTTTCCGACAGCTTGTAGGTGCCATCCACCACCCGGTGGCCGGGTTCGTCGATCAGCTCGATCAGCGGCGCCACGTCCAGGGCGGGCCAGGCACGATCCATCAATTGCTGCCGCGCCGTGCCGGGGTCCGGCGCCTTGCGGATCAGGGCGATGATTTCGTCGATATTAGCCACGGCGACGGCTAGACCGGCCAAGACGTGGGCTTTTTCCCGGGCCTTGTTGAGTTCGTAAATGGTCCGCCGCCGAATGACTTCCTCGCGGAAGGCGATGAAGGCGTCCAGCACCTGGCGAACGTTCAACAGTTCAGGCTTGCCACCGTTGAGCGCCAGCATGTTGACGCCGAAGCTGGTTTGCAGGGGCGAGAATTTATAGAGCTGATTGAGCACCACGTCGGCTTGATGATCGCGCTTGATCTCCACCACCACCCGCACGCCGTCGCGGTCGGATTCATCGCGCAGGTCGGCGATGCCTTCGATCTTTTTGTCGCGCACGCATTCGGCGATGATCTCGATCATCCGTGCCTTGTTCACCTGATAAGGCACTTCGCTGATGATGATGGCTTCGCGGTCCTTGCGGATTTCCTCGATGCGGGTGCGGCCACGCATGATCACCGAGCCGCGCCCCGTATGGAACGCCGAGCGGATGCCGCCTTGACCGAGAATCAGGCCTCCGGTGGGGAAATCCGGGCCGTGCATATGGTCGCGAATGATATCATCGATGGTGATGTCGGGATCGTCGATAACGGCGCAACAGGCATCAATGACTTCGCCCAGGTTATGGGGCGGGATATTGGTTGCCATGCCGACGGCGATGCCGCCCGCGCCATTGACCAGCAAATTGGGATATTGGGCGGGCAGGACCGAGGGTTCGCCGGTGGTTTCGTCATAGTTGGGGACGAAATCCACCGTGTCCTTATCGATGTCTTCCAACAGCGCGTGGGCCGCCTTGGCCATGCGGGCTTCGGTGTAACGCATGGCCGCGGCGCGGTCGCCATCCATGGACCCGAAATTGCCTTGTCCGTCGATCAACGGCAGGCGCAAGGAGAAATCCTGCGCCATGCGGACCATGGCGTCATAGATCGCCTGATCCCCATGCGGGTGGTATTTACCCATGACATCGCCGACGATGCGCGCTGACTTGCGGAACGGTTTATTGTACTCGTAGCCGTTCTCTTTCATGGCGTAGAGAATGCGCCGGTGTACCGGTTTCAGACCGTCACGCACGTCGGGTAGGGCACGGGATACGATCACGCTCATGGCGTAATCGAGATAGGAACGCCGCATCTCCTCTTCGATGGTCACCGGGGCGATGTCGAAGGGTTCGGCAGGGGGTGTTTGATCAGTCAACGAATGTCGCTTAAGTTATTGAAGAAAAAGGTATCTATGGGGTATCTTTCAACCCCTTGTGTTCCATTCCGGACAATAGCAGGTTTCCCGTCGTGGAACAACAGCATGTCGGTTTCATGACCATGGGTTTTCGGGGGCAATTTGCGCCCATCGGGTTGAGAGGAGCGGGAATGGATTTATACATAGACGGTCAGGCGATTCCCTTGCTGGAATCGGAGGGCGATACCCTGCTGCGACTTTCCCTGGCGGCAGGCATTCCGCATCAGCATGCCTGTGGCGGAGAAGCCCGTTGTTCCACTTGCCGGGTGCGGGTCTTGGAAGGCGCGGACCTCCTCGCACCACCCACGGCCGCCGAACGAAAACTGGCCAAGTCCCTTGCCTTTCCGCCGGAGATTCGATTGGCCTGTCAGTGTCGCCCACGGGTGAAAGGGAAGGGGCGCGTCTCTGTCCAGCGCCTGATCCGCGACACCCTGGATGCGGAAAACCTGTTGGCCATCGACGAGGCCGGGGTGCGAGAGATGAACCTGGTGATCCTGTTTTCCGACCTGCGTGGCTTTACCTCTTTTGCCGAGCCGTTGCTACCCTATGACACGGTGCATATCCTCAACCGCTATTTCCGGGTTATGGGCGATGCGGTATTGAACCATCACGGGGTGATCGACAAATACATGGGGGACGGCCTCATGGCTCTGTTCGGAGTCGAGGGAGAAGCTTGTGAACAGGCCGCCGAAAACGGTTTGCGGGCTGGTCTGGCCATGCTGGAAGCCTTGGAGTCCTTCAACGGCTACCTAGTCGACAACGGCTATCGGGGCGAGCCCCTGGCCATGGGGGTGGGCATTCATGCGGGCACGGTGGTCTATGGGGATATGGGCCATCCGGGTCAGGTGAGCCGCACCGCCATCGGTGACCCGGTCAACGTGGCCAGCCGCCTGGAAAGCGCCACCAAAGAGGCCGGACACCCCATATTGGTGTCGGAAGACTTCAAACGACTATTGAACGGGCGGCTGCACAGCGCAGGCGAACTGGAGGTGGCGCTGAAGGGCAAATCCGAGCCGACCCTGGCTTCCAAAGCGATCGGGTTGGCTGGTTCTCCCAGATGCCAACCCGATCAAGTTAGTTCCTAAGCTTTCGGGGCCGTTTGCGGGGACCCCATTTCGGTCCCCGCGTTCAGCTTCCGCTATTATTTGAACTTGAGCATCAGGGGCTTTTCTTCGAAAGCGTGACGGACCTGGGCATTGTCAAACGCGGCAACGCCGAAGCCATAGGTCTTGGATAGATCGTCGAACTGGACGTCGTGCTTGCTGCCCGTCACCATCTTGCGGGCGACTTCAACGGTCCATACGCCATCTTTCCAGTTGAGACCCAGCATGATGTCACCACGATCTCCGACTGGCTTTTGGATCTTGATGGAGGCGACTTCGTCTCCGGTCATAAACTTGCTGTCGTCGAATGGCACGGCGTTTTCGGCTTTCAGCCAGTAAGTGCCACCCTTATTGGCGGGCTTCCCGGATTTATCCATGAATTCAGGCATGCCGTTCTTCAAGCCGATGTTTTTGTAGCCACCGCTTGTTTTGGGGTCGCTGTGCCGACCGGCACCCTTGGCTGTTTTCGGGTCATAGCGCATATGGTCGAGATACTGGTCGTCCACATAGCCCAATGGTCCGCTGCGCACTGATTTCACATGCCAGATGTCACCCATTTCCGATTCATCTTCGGTGTACTTGTTGCCATAAGGCTTGCCCGGTTCACCGGAGTGGCAGTTCATCTGACAGCCCCGTTTTGCAAAACCGAAGATGGACTCATCAATATCCCAGATAAAGGCCGCCTTATCTTCGTAGTAGACGTTGTTGTCGCCGCCTTTGTCATTGGGGTCTTTGAGCTTTTTCCAACTTCCGTCCGCCTGTTTTTGGTACGGAGCGCGTTGGTAGTTCAAGGTCGCATCCTTGTACTGCATCAAGAAGTAAACCATGTCGCCGGCATAGGCGGCTTGGATGGTTCCGGTGGTTTCGCCCTTGCCACCAAAGTTCCCACCCTTGACGAACTTGAGATCGGTTTTGGGGGCGGCGGCCCAAACCGCATCGTTTGCCATACCGTCCAAAGTCGGAGCGGCGGCGGCCTTGACGGCGTTGACGGTCAAGCTTTTGTCCTTGGCCTGTCCGTCGGATGCAACGGTTATCAGGCCCATGGCTAACGCGGCACAGGCTATCGGTGTGATGTACTTCATCGCTCTCTCCTGTTGTAAGCTTCCTGTTGTAAGCTCTTGTGGTTTCTGTGGTCTTTTGGCTATTCGTCGACCGTTCGGCTCAACCCGTCCGGACGGCGGTCTTACTTATCTTTGTTAAGAGGGTGGGGCGGATGTTCGTGCCATCCGGTGATCATCATTTTGAACCCGGCACTGGCGGTGATCCCCATGGTGCCCATGTAAATGTGCCCCAGCATGAACATGGAAAGCAGGAACCCAATCACGTAGTGGCCGACGGCGATGGGAACCAAACCGTAAAAACCGAACAGCGTTTCAGGCACCAGTTCAGGGAAGAAAAAGGCGATCCCGGTGATCGTCAGAATTGGCATGGCGCCGTACATCACCAGCAGATAGGTGATCTGTTGCAAGGCGTTGTACTTCAGTTCCGGAGTCGGCAGCACGGGAGGCTGTTCGCCCTTGAAGATGCCGCTGGCCACGAAGGCGTTCTGGCGGTTGATGTTGTCGGCCAGGTTTCCGAGATCCGGCAGGTACTGCCGCCAGTTGCCGGTCTGAGCATTCCACAGCAGGAACAAGGCATAGAGCACTGCCAGCACAATACCGGCCACGTTGTGCACGGTGCGCGCCAATTCAAACGGCAGGATCGGAACCGGAGAGTCCGTGAAGTGCAGCGCCGCTCCGGAAATCATGAGCAGAAGCATCAAGAGCGCATTCGACCAATGCCACAAACGCAGCCACAAGGGCAGAATGTAGGTACGATCAGTCATGGCGGCGGCTCCTTCGACGGTAGGCGATGATCCGGGCCAGGGTGTGCACTCCGATCCCCGCGACAACCAAAAGGGTGATTCCGCCAAAAGCGAGGTCCAGGTAGCGATTGCGGGTCGCGCCGACCACATAGGCCTCGTTGAGGATGACGCTATTGATGAATCCTAACTTCTCCCGTTCCTGCCCCACCAGGTGCGCGTACTGACGCAACCGCAGCGCCGAGTCCACGGTGTGGCAGGCGACACAGTCCCGCAAGGCCCCTTTGGCGCCCATGATGTTGTGAGACAACAGCTGTTTTTTCCAGGGTGCCGTGTGGCAGTCAACGCAGCGGACTTTTGTCCAGTGGGCCTTGAGGTTGGGCAGCCATTCGTGGTTTTTCTCCAAGTCTTCCTGGCGTCCGCGCCCCAACGTGGCGAGGCTTGAGGTAATGCCATGGCACTGTGCGCACATGGCGTTGTCCTGTGCCACCGCTTCACCCACTGTCTTGAATTTGCTGGCTTTGAGAAATACATGCGGATCGTGACAGGAATCGCACGCGATCTTCGTCGTCATTTGCTTGTGATGAACACTCTCCATGTATTGTTCCTCAATGTAGAGGAACTCCCGGGTGTGGCATTCATCGCAATTATTGATAATCGATTTGCCTTGTTCGAAGTGAGGGTACTCTTTGTATCCCGTCACATGGCAAGCCAGGCAATCGACCAGACCATGGCTCGATGCCTCATAGACTGTCTGATCGACAAAGAGACCCTGCATCTGCTCGTACTCGAACTCTTTTTTTTCGAGCTTGGCGATCCCTGTTTCCGAATGGCATTTCAGGCACGCCGACTGGATACTTCGGATGTTTTGCAGCTCTTCCGGGGTGAGAGGCTTGGCCTCTTTCGCCAAAGCGCTGGAAAATCCTGCAAAAAGCGCAATTGCCACCCCCCACGCCACAAGGTGACGCGCCGAAGCACCCATCATCTGATGGCCCCCTTCCTCAAAATAATTCGAGAAATTACTGTATAAATGTACACTAAAAAAATAGATTGAATCAATTGATATTTGTCATTTTATAATCAATACTAAATTAGTCGGGTTTTATTTTCCCATTGTTTACAATGAAATGTAAGGAAAAATGGGTTGTTATGCAAAAAATGACTACCCCTATGCGTAGGAAAAAATTTAAATCCATTGATCAAAATAAAATAACATACAAAACTAAATATTACATAAATCGAATACATTAATAATTACATTTAATGTGATTTTGTGTATGGTGTTATGTTGTTTCCTTGCGGAATATATTAAAATATAGGTGAGTGTTATGTTGTTGTAAATTATATTATTAGAATGTATTTATTCATAAATAGTTTTGAATGCAGATATTTTATACTTATTGGATGCTTGTGGGTTGTTTGTGATTTGGGTAGTCCTCTTTCACACATCATCACAGTGTGAGATTTTATTGCGGATATTATTGAATGGTCTTGCAAAAATCGATGAGGGTCTACCGCATCCGCCCACCTCAACAGGCGGCGCGCCGCACGCTTTGTTCGGAGGAGCGGGGTGGGCAGAGGGTCATCGGGGGTCCACCAGGTCGAGGTGGCATGCGCGCGCCGACCTGATAAGATTCAAGCGAGCTTTGATCAACTTGAACGCTTGCATGAAGGCTGTCTTGCGCGCCCTGTGGGCACGTGCAAGACCCTGATCATAGTCGGGGCGGGCGGTTTTCCAGATCATGGCTTGGGTCATCGGGTCCTCCGATCTTAGCAGAGATGTATGAATTAGTTTGATTTGTTCATTTAGCCACTCATATTCCGGCTGAATTGGTCAATTTTCACGATTTTGCTCGCATTTTTGAGGCTTCACAAACTACAATTCCTGATCATATGGATTAGAAAAACTAATTTGGAAATCGACGTGGCCGACGATCAGTTGCCGCCTTTGAACAGTTTGCGGGCCTTCGAGGCCGCCGCTCGCCATTTGAGTTTCAAGAATGCGGCGGAAGAGCTGCATGTAACACCGGCGGCGATCAGTCAGCAGATTAAGAATCTTGAATTGCTGGTGGGCGCGCCCCTGTTTCGCCGTCAGCCTCGTGGGCTGCTGTTGACCGACGAGGCTCAACAGGCCTTGCCGCTGATCCGGTACGGATTTCAATCCTTGGCGGCGGGTTTCGGTAAGATGTCCCGCCGCACGGCGGAGGGGCGCTTGACCATTGCCGTGCCGTCTGGTTTCGGGGCCCGTTGGCTGGTGCCCCGACTGGCCGAGTTCCAGCAGAGAAACCCGAAAATCACGGTGCATCTGGACGCTTCGGACCGATTGGTGGATTTTGCCCGCGACCATATCCACATGGCCATTCGCTATGGTCAGGGCGACTACGCCGGTCTGCATGAGGAACTGGTTCTGGCCGAGACTGCCTATCCGGTTTGCAGTCCGGCATTGTTGCGTGGGGAAAGACCGCTCGACGAACCAGGCGATCTCGTTCATCACACCTTGCTGCACCATGGCCGGGAAACGGGCCTGGAGCGACGCCCCTGGTGGTCGAAATGGATGAAAGCGGCGGGGGTGGCGCCGACAAATACCGAGGAGGGGATGACGTTCAATCTGATCAGCCTGGTGATCGCCGCTGCCGTGGCCGGGCAGGGAATCGCGCTGATCAGCAAGGTCCTGGTAGAGGAGGATCTGGCCGCAGGGCGCCTGGTTTTGCCCTTTGGTGGCTATTGTCCGCCGGACTGGCGCTACGGCTATTACGTTCTCTGCCGTCCGGATGCGGTTTCAGATCCGAAAATCGAGTTGTTCAAGGCCTGGCTGCATGAAAGCGCCGAGGCCTATCGCCTGGGTGGCAGTTCGTCGAAGTGAGGTAGCGTGCCGGGATCGGTATGCCAATCGGCGCGTGAGGCGCAGAAAATATTCTGCGTGGGCCGCAGGCCCGGATCCTTGTCCATGGTGCCCGCTGGAACGACCACCGCTTTTCCGGATTTGCCCAGCCAGGGCATCGATGAACCGCAGACCCTGCAAAAGGCGGTGGCGAAATGTTTGGATTCTTCGGGTTCATAGCGCCCGACAAGATCGGCTCCGGCCAGCCACCGGAAGCCATCGGGCGGTACCAGCAGATTTGAGGCGAACATGGCGCCGCTGACCTTGCGGCAGCGTGAACAATGACAGTTTTGAAAGACTCCGAAGGTCTTGGTGACGGCATAGCGCACCGCCCCGCAGAGGCAACTGCCGAATACGCTGATCGGTTGCGCGATCAAACCCTATAGCCTTTAAAACGGAATTTCGTCGTCCAGGTCGGAGCCTGGTGCGCCGCCGCTGCCCGCCGAGGGACCCCAGTCCGGACCGCCGCCGCCTTGTTGGCCGCCGCCACCGCCTTGTTGGCCGCCACCGCCATAGCCGCCACCGTTCTGATTGCCATAGTCGCCACCGCCACCGCCTTCGGAGCGCCCGTCAAGCATGGTCAGTTCGCCCCGGAAGCGGTCCAGAACCACTTCGGTGGTATATTTCTCGATGCCGTCCTGACCGGTCCATTTGCGGGTTTGCAGCGCGCCTTCCAGATAGACTTTCGAGCCCTTGCGCAGGAACCGTTCGGCCACATCGGCGAGGCGCTCATTGAAGATGACGATCCGGTGCCACTCGGTCTTTTCCTTGCGCTCGCCGGTCTGCTTGTCTTTCCATGATTCGCTGGTGGCGATGGACATATTGACAATCTTGCTGCCGCTCTGTGCGAAGCGAATCTCAGGATCGCGGCCCAGATTGCCGACGAGAATTACCTTATTGACGGAACCGGCCATACTATCCCCCGCGTTTTGCCCATGGCTTGAAAACCGCCGCACTCTACACCGTCAGGCCAGGGAGGCAAACCCCCATGGCGTGATATTGAGGCCAAAATAGGGTATAATGAATCTCTGAATGGTTCATACCCCGACGTCGGGAGGTCTGAGATGAAAACAGTTCTTTCCGCCATGGCGATCCTGGTCTTGCTGGCCGGTTGCTCGGGCATTCCGCGATTGCATTCCGAGGAAATCATTGGGATTGGTGCCGGAACGGCGTTGGGCGCCTATTCGGGGCAGAAGTTGTTCGGCACCTACGGCGCGGCCGGAGGCGCCGTGATGGGAGCCGCCTTCGGCATGTATTACGGCGATGCCTGGGCCGATCAGGATCCGGACCGCTACGACCCGGCTCTTTGGCCCTGATTGAAGACGTTTCCCATCCAACCATCGCCGCAATTTCATTCAGCCAGTCATTGCGCGCGCCGGTCAACCCTGATCTACTGACCGTCGGCCATTTTGGCTTGATTGCTGGGCATGCAAGGAGAGGCGGGTTTGGGGCGCATTGATATTGCAACATTGACCGGTATGTTGGTCGGCGTTGCCGTGGTTGGGCTGGCCATCTATACCGGGTCCAATTTTGGCATATTCGTGAACGTGCCTGGCCTGCTGATCGTGTTCGGCGGTACTTTTGCCGCGACCTTGGTCAAGTTTCCCTTGGCCGGTGTGTTCGTCGCCTTGCCGGTGGGCGCCAAGGCCGCTTTCACCAACGAAAAAATCAAGCCACGCGCCTATATCAAAGAATCCCTGCGCCTGGTCAAAAAGGCCCGTCAGGACGGCCTGCATACGGTCGAGGACAACAAGATCGCCAACCCGTTTTTTAAAAAGGGCGTGCAACTGGTGGCCGACGGGCGCGATCTGCCCTATATCCGTAAAATCTTGACCCAGGACATGGCCCATTCCATCGCTCAGCATGAGCAGGGCGCCAAGATCTTCCTGGCCATCGGCGAGGCGGCCCCGGCTTTCGGTATGTTCGGGACCCTGGTGGGGTTGGTGCAGATGCTCTCGACCATGGATGATCCCACCAAGATCGGCCCGGCCATGGCCATTGCCCTATTGACCACATTGTATGGCGTTTTGATCGCCAATCTGGTGGCCTTGCCCATCGCCGACAAATTGGAGAGCAAAAGCCGCGAGGAACGGGATTTGCGCTATTTGGTGATCGAATGCGTGTTCCAGATTCAGCAACGCACCAATCCAACGGAGATGATCGAGATCCTGGAAACCTTCCTGCCGGAAAAACAACGCCGGATCGGCGCTCCCAACGCCTATACCGACAGCAAACGCAAAGGGTAGGGCATGGAATACACCCGTGCGGAACCACAGCAAGAGGTCGAGACAAAGCGCAAGGGTGCGCCGCGCTGGATGTGGACTTTTGCCGATTTGATGTCCTTGCTGTTCGCGCTGTTCGTGCTGCTGCTGACCTTTGCCGAATTCGATCCCCAGCGGTTTTCCAGCACCGCTGATTCCGTGCGTGCCACCTTCGATGCGGATCAGGGGCGGCGCATTGTCCGCTCCATCGCGCCGGGTATCTTGCCGTTCAATGACGGCGATACGATTCAGGAAACCACCCTCGACGACGAGGAACTGCGCAAGGCCGAGGAACTGAAGCAGCGCAAGGAAGACACCCTGCACGACCTGCGGCGGAGCCTAGGGGGCGAAATCGACCGGAACGTGGTGCAATTGGAAGAGACGGAGCAGGGGATTTTGTTGCGTTTCCCCAGTGCCTCGGCCTTTCCCTCCGGCGGCAGTGACTTGAAGGGCGAGATCTTGCCTGCCATTGCCGAGACCGTTGAAGTGCTCGCCCGCACGCCGGGCCACATCGAGGTCTCCGGCCATACGGATGATGTGCCGATCTCCACCGCCCAGTACCGGTCCAACTGGGACCTATCCACAGCCCGCGCGGTGTCGGTGGTGCACGAAATGCTCGAATTGGGGCTGGAACAGGGGCGCCTGTCGGCCACCGGGTTTGCGGAATCCCGACCACTCAATGCCAATGACACACCCGGCAACCGGGCCAACAACCGACGGGTGGAAATCGAGCTGATCCTGGGGACGGAGGAATAGGGAGAGCGATCCCTGACGGCGCCCCTAAACCGCTTTCAAAACGGCCGCGTCAACGTGATTGAGAGATTGGGCCACGACATAATAGGTTCCACCCGGTTGCAGGGGCCGATGGCTCGTCGCTATTGATCGGAATAGGATGCTCGCCCGACAATCACGAAATTTTTAATTTAATTATAAGACGCATTCTCATATACTGAGGCAGCTTGGGGAAGCGGCAATAGAAGGGGTATGCAAATGCTCGAATCATATGTCGACCCTACGAAATTCTTGGAAACCGCATTGCAGGGCCGGGCTGTCTCCCTCGAACGGTATGTGTTCGCCGACGGCGACGTCATCTTTGAAGAAGGGGAGGAAGGGTCTCAGGCCTATTACTTGTTGTCTGGCGCGGTGGAAATCCGCAAGACCTGCCAACAGGCTTTCGCCATTCGCCTGAATAGGATCTGCACGGGGCAGGTGTTCGGTGAAATGGCGTTGATCGACGGCCAACCGCGCATGGCGACAGCCAAGGCAATCGGATTGACGGAATGCATTGCCTTGCCGCGAGATCTGTTTTTAGGTGAATTGTCCAAAGCCGATCCCTTTACCCGTTTTATGATGAACACGTTGCTCATCCATGTGCGCACCATGGGGGTCCGAATGGCCGCTCAGGCAGATCTGGCCCGGGTACCGTTTACCGAGCGGTTCGCCAACGCCTATGTGGCCCATGGCCGGGGGGTGAGCGATATTGACTACTTTTTCTGCGATGGCGACGGCGACAGGGTGGAAATCGCCGCCGACATTATTTACGAGGACCCGGTCTGCCGGACTTGGAATTCCATTTGCTCCAAGCTCAGCTATGTGGATGACCTGAATGTGCTCGACGGCATGGAACTGCGCAGCCTGCACAAGCTGATCGGTTCGGAAATTCTCAGTGGACGGGAGTCGGAGTTCATGGATCTGATTTACCAATCCGATGATCTGCGGGACCTTCTGACCGAGCGGGCGCGAGGGATCTGTGCCCAGCGCTGCGGATCCTAATGCCTTACGCGTTTCATATGATCCCCCGCGGCGTCAAGCTCCCTCACCGATGCGCCACATCGCTTTCAGGACCTTTCCCGGCGGTTTGATTCACCGGAGACCATCAAAATGGGTCAAATGAAACGCCAGGGGCTTGTCTTATGAAGAAGGTGTCCAAGGGCTGTAAGCTCAAGGATGCCAGGGTGTGGCTAACATGTTGAAAGCTCAAAGGCCCTCATGCTGAGCTTGTCGAAGCATGTGTCGCCACGCTCGCGAAATCGGACTTTTTCGGCAGCCTGTTAAACCTTGAATCCAATGATCGAGATATCATCCCGCCGAGGTTCCCGCCCTTGATAGTGTTTCAGGGCTTCGAGAATGGCCTGCTTCTGATCCGGCATGGGGTTTCCCGCAATGGATCGGAGCAAGGTCTTGAAGCGTTTCTTGCCAAACATGCGGCGGCGCTCACCGCCGATCTGATCGGTCAAACCGTCGGTGCTCAGGTAAAAGGCGCATCCTTCGGTGGACCCCACATCGATTGTATCGAAGGTCTGATCCAAAGGGATATTCCGATAACCAATCCCGCATCGGTCTCCTTTGATGGACTCGATGGTGTCCGCGGACGCCACGAACAGGTCGAACTTGGCCCCCGCGAAGCTGAGGCGCCTCGTGCCGCGATGAATGCGGCAGATCCCCATATCCAGACCATCATCGGATTCGCCGTCCGTGCGATGCTGACGCAGCGATTTCTGTACGCTTTTGTTGATGATGGACAACATGCGGCCCGGGTCACCATCGGGTTCCTCGCGGCTGGCCCGGTCCATGGCCCCCGTGGCGATCATGGTGAGGAAGGCACCGGGAATGCCATGGCCGGTGCAATCGGCCAGGGCGATCAAAAAGCCGTCCGGTAACCGGCGGTACCAATACAGATCACCGCCGACCCGATCCCGTGGTTCCCAAATGACAAAATGTTCCGACAGGTCTTCGTCCAGAAAGGAGGCCGGTGGTAGAATCGAGCGCTGGATCCGCGAGGCGTAGTCAATGGAGCCACTGATGATCCCATGGGCCTTGGACAGATTCGCCTCGGCCCGTTGCCGCTCCTTGATATAAGCGCCGACCTCATGGCTGACCTGATCGAAGGTGCGTGCCATCTCGCCGATTTCGTCCTGGCGGTCCGTATGGGGAATATCCGCCGCCTGATGGGTCTGGCCAAATGTGGCAAAGGCCTCGCTGATTTGGGCCAAGGGGCGGATGGTCACCGAGGACAGGAAGTAGCCACCCAAGGCCAGCGCAAGGGTGACCGCGAGACCGATCGCCGTCATGTCCCGGCGCAGATCCACGATGGATTGTTCGATCTCCTTGCGGTCCATTTCGGCAATCAAGGCCCAACGGGTGCCGAGGAAATCCAGCGGCTGATAAGAGGAGAGGGCCTCGTAGCCACGGTAGTTGATGGTGATTCCGATGCCGGTCTCGCCTTCGAGGGCACGGGCAACGGCCTGGGTATTGACCGCGCTTTTCAAAATCGTTGACGGGTCCGAGAAGCGGGAATCACTGCGCATCAGCTGATCGTTACCGACCAGATAGGTTTCGCCAGTTTCCCCCATGCCGTCGGTTACCTGAAGGATCTTGTTGATCCGCGCGGTGGGCATCTGAATGGCCATAACGCCGACGGGATCGCCGCTGTCCAGGACCGGCATGGCCAGGAAGGCGGCGGGGCGGCCTTCAAGGGGCCCATAGGGAGAGAAATCGATGAAGATCGCCCGGTCTTGATCGTCTGCCGGGTCGTCGACGGCGTCTAGGACCCGGCGGAAGGCCCGGCCGATTCCCTCGTCTTTCCAGGCGCCATCCATGACGTTCGTGGCAAATTCCCGGCCTTTGTCGGCGGAATAAATGAGATCGCCGTCCAGGGTCATCAGGGAGATATCGAAGTATCCCAACTGCTCGCGGACCAACTGGAACCAGTCGTTCAGCCTGAAGTGGGTGCGGGCATAGTTCTGCAGTCCGTCAATTTTCAAGGTCTTGAGCGTTTTTAGGTCACCGGTGGGGGTGACCGCATTGTACAGGCGTTGCAGGACCTCGGTTTTTCGGTCCGGGGGAAGATCGATTCCCTCCCAGGCCGCCTCCGTTTCGAACAAGGTGTTTTTCACCGCCGAACTGGACGCCAGAACCGCCAGGGTCTGCTCCGTTTGCTTGAGGTAGGAGACCAGGGCCGTGTGGCGGATGGTGCGCAGGGTCTGGAGTTGTTCCTCCGCCTCGTCGAGCAGGGATCCTGACAGATTGACATAGCTGATCACCCCAAACGTGATGGCGGTGATCACGGCGCTGAAGGCGACAAACAGCGGAAATTTCAGTCGGAAGGTCATCGGTCCGTTCCGCGGTTTCAGCGCCTTTTCGCAAGAGCTGCGTTCAAACGGCGGATGTGATCGTCATCCGTGGCTTTGGAGCAGATCAGATAGCGTTTGCCGCCCGGCGGCATGTCTTCCAGTTGCAAGAGGGCGATGTCGTTGCCCGCCACGCCCAGCATATGGATCAGTTCCTCGGCTTCTTCCGCCGAGACAATCATATAGTCGAAGCGCTGCCCCAACAGCATGCGGATCATGCCCACGTTGTCCTGGGACGAGGTCACGGCGGCCAGATCGTATTTTTTCAACAGCGGATCCACGTACGGACCATAGGAAAAGCCCAGCTTGCGGCCCATGGTCAGGGCTTTGTTGGACAGCAGCGCCTCCACCGACTTCATTTTCAGGGCGGTGACGTTGTCCGCCCTCACCAGCGCCACTTGAGGGGCATCCTGATAGACGGCCTCGGTATATTTGCCGAAGGCCTCCCGCTCGGGGTTCTTGAACCAGCCGGCGGCACAGACCGGCTCGCGATTCTTCTGGATGGTCTTGAGATGCCGGTTGGCGGCCATGATTTTCCATTTGAACGGTAGGGCGGCTTTTTCGAAGGCCTCGGCGATGGGGGTCGCGACCTTGCCGGTAAAGCCGCCGTCGAGTTCCTGCACGTAATAGGGCGCGCGCTCGAAAATGAGTACCTTGAGCGGCTTGTCCGCCGCCCATACGGAAGCCGAAAGACTGGCCGCAACCAAGACCAAGAGAACAAGAGCAAAGGGCCGTTTCATAGGTCAATCCTGACGGGTTGCCGATCAAAGGGGAAAATATCGGCATAGCTTAGCCGACCCGCTTTCGCCGGGATACGTCTTTTTGCTTGTTGTCCTGGCGGGAATGGAGACAAAGGGCGTAGAGAACGGACTCGATTTCCGCCGCCATCCGGGCCATATAAGCGGCCATGGAAAAGCTCATCGTACGCGGCGCCCGCGAACATAATCTGCGTGATGTCACCGTCGAGATTCCCCGCGATCAACTGACCGTCATTACAGGGCTGTCGGGCTCGGGAAAATCCTCGTTGGCCTTCGACACCATCTATGCCGAGGGACAGCGGCGCTATGTGGAGTCCCTGTCGGCCTACGCGCGACAGTTTCTTGAACTGATGCAGAAGCCGGACGTGGACTCCATCGAGGGCCTGAGCCCGGCCATCTCCATCGAGCAAAAGACCACGTCCAAGAACCCGCGCTCCACGGTGGGCACGGTGACCGAGATCTACGATTATATGCGATTGCTCTGGGCGCGGGTCGGTATTCCCCATTCCCCGGCCACCGGCCTGCCCATCGAAAGCCAGACGGTGAGCCAGATGGTCGACCGGGTGATGGCCATGGAAGAAGGCACGCGGCTCTATCTGCTGGCCCCCATCGTGCGCGGTCGCAAGGGGGAGTATCGCAAGGAATTCCAGGAGTTGCGCGGCAAGGGCTTCGCCCGCGTGCGGGTCGACGGGGAGATGTATGACATCGAGGAAGTCCCCGACCTGGATAAAAAGATCAAGCATTCCATCGAAGTAGTGGTGGATCGTCTTGTCCTGCGCAAGGAACAAGGCGAGGCGGCCGTGGCCTTGATGAAGCGCCTGGCCGATAGCTTCGAGACGGCGCTCGATCTGGCCGACGGCCTGGCCTTCGTCGAGGATGCCAAGAGCGGTGAGAGTACGACCTTTTCCGCCAAGTTCGCCTGTCCGGTTTCCGGCTTCACCATCGAGGAGATCGAGCCCCGGCTGTTCTCCTTCAACAATCCCTTTGGTGCCTGTCCGTCCTGTGACGGCTTGGGCACCGAGATGTATTTCGACCCGGAATTGGTGGTCCCGGACGACCGGCTGTCCTTGACCGATGGCGCCATCGCCCCCTGGGCCAACGCCTCGTCGCGGATGTATCGGCAGACGCTGGAGAGCCTGGCGGTGCATTACGGCTTCGACATGGTCACGCCTTTCGGCCAATTGCCCAAGGCGGCGCAAAAGGTGGTTCTTCATGGATCGGGCGATGAGGTCATCTCCTTCGTCTATGCCGAGGGCAAGAAGAGCTATTCGGTCGAAAGGCCTTTCGAGGGCGTCATTCCCAACATGGCGCGGCGTTGGCGGGACACGGATTCCGCCTGGGTGCGCGACGAGTTGGGCAAGTACCAGACCATCACCACCTGCGATGCCTGCGGCGGGCGGCGCCTGAAGCCCGAGGCTCTGGCGGTGAAGATCGACGGAAAGGACATTTCCGAAGTGACCCAACTGTCCATTCGCGGTGCCCTGGAATGGTTCAGCCAACTCGATAACCACCTGTCCGACCAGCACAGCGAGATCGCCCGGCGCATCCTGCGGGAAATCAACGAGCGGCTGGGGTTTCTGGTCAATGTGGGGCTGGATTATCTGACCTTGTCGCGCACATCGGGGACTTTATCCGGCGGCGAGAGTCAGCGCATCCGCCTGGCATCGCAGATCGGCTCGGGCCTGACCGGGGTGCTCTATGTGCTCGACGAGCCCTCCATCGGCCTGCACCAGCGGGACAATGACCGATTGCTGGCCACCCTGGTGCGGTTGCGCGACCTGGGCAACACGGTGATCGTCGTCGAGCATGACGAGGATGCCATCCGCTCCGCCGATCATCTGATCGACATGGGGCCCGGCGCCGGGGTGCATGGCGGCAAAGTGGTCGCCGAGGGCACGCCCGAAGAGGTCATGGGCGTTGCCGACAGTCTCACTGGCCAGTATCTGATCGGCATGCAGCAGATCCCGGTGCCCAAAAAGCGCCGCAAGGCCAAGCGCGGGCGTAAGTTGAAAGTTATCGGCGCCGAAGCCAATAACCTGCAAAAGGTCGATGCCACCTTCCCGCTGGGCACCTTTACCTGCGTCACTGGCGTATCCGGTGGCGGCAAGTCGTCACTGGTCATCGAGACCTTGTGGAAGGCCCTGGCCCGTCGCCTGCACGGTGCTCGGTTGCATGCCGGGCCGCATCAGCGGATCGACGGGATCGAGCTGATCGACAAGATTGTCGATATCGATCAGTCGCCCATTGGCCGCACGCCGCGCTCCAACCCGGCCACCTACACCGGCGCCTTCACCCCCATCCGCGACTGGTTCTCCGCCCTGCCCGAGGCCAAGGAGCGCGGCTACAAGCCGGGGCGCTTCTCGTTCAACGTCAAGGGCGGGCGCTGCGAGGCCTGTCAGGGCGATGGCGTGATCAAGATCGAGATGCATTTCCTGCCCGACGTCTATGTGCAGTGCGACGTCTGCCACGGCAAGCGCTACAACCGCGAGACCCTGGAAGTGACCTTCCGGGGCAAGTCCATCGCCGACGTGCTGGACATGACGGTGGAGGAGGGGGCGCAGTTCTTCAAGGCCGTGCCTTCCATCCGCGACAAGCTGACCACCCTGGAACGGGTCGGCCTGGGCTATATCCACCTGGGCCAGCAGGCCACCACCCTGTCCGGCGGCGAGGCGCAACGGGTCAAACTGGCCAAGGAGCTGTCCAAACGGGCCACCGGTAAGACCCTCTACATCCTCGACGAACCGACCACCGGCCTGCATTTCGACGACGTGCGCAAGCTCCTCGAAGTACTCCACGCCCTGGTGGAGACCGGCAACACGGTGGTGGTCATCGAACACAACCTGGAAGTCATCAAGACCGCCGACTGGATCCTCGACATCGGCCCCGAGGGCGGCGACGGCGGCGGGCAGATCGTCGCAGCGGGCACGCCGGAGGATGTGGCCGACGTGGCGGAAAGCTATACGGGGCGGTATTTGAAGGGGGTGTTGGGGGGGCGTTGAACCATGCGATCGGATATTTTAGGATAATATCGTGTGCTATCCTATTTATACGACCGGTAGGGTGTCATGACGAGATTTTCGATTGCCATGTCTGACGACCTAGGTGGCTACGTCCGGAACACCATTGCCGAAAGGCACTTTGACAATGTGAGCGAGTATTTCCAGCACTTGGTCCGGAGCGAGATGGAATCCCGCAAGAGTGATGCCCAATTGCGCGAACTCATTGACGAAGGACTGGCCAGCGGAGTTTCCGAACTCAGTCTAGACGAGATATGGGCTGGGGCGGCTGAAGATGGCGCGAACAAGAGTCCCTGACTATCTCCTGAGCCGGGCGGCCGCGGCCGATCTGAGGGAGATTGCCCAGTAAACCATTGAGCGGTTTGGGGTGGATCAGGCGGATACGTATCGGCAGGATTGCAGTGACTGTTTCGCGCTCATCGCGGCCAATCCTGAAATGGGCACCAAGCTCGACCATATTAAACGCGAAAGGCTTTTGACTCGGGATACGGCGTCACAATCATCGCAGCCACGCCAATTACTATATGGTGACCGACCAACGGCTTGTGGTCGTTCGGGTGCTTCATGCGAGCCGGTTGTTCCCTGGATCGGATTCCTAACCTTCCACCCCCAGCCTTTGATGCCATGCCGCGATACTCTCATCGGGATATTCTTCGAAGGTCTTGTCGCGCGGCCCGGCATGGACCGGCACCCAATCAGCCTTGGAGCCGAGCATTAAGTGAGTGCGTTCCGGCGGCACCGGTAGCGGCGTGTCGATGGCCGAGGCGAAGGGGTGGACCAATTCCGGCCAGCGCGGGTCCCAGGCCCACAGACCCGAGCCGCAGATTTTGCAGAAATGGCGCTTCATGGGGCTTGGGCGGGTTTCGCCCGTGTCCGGATCGGTAAGGATCACCTGATAAACGCTGAGGTTTTGCTCGCCTTGGATTTCGAGGGTTTCCGCCTCGCCTGACAGGTTGATCGCGTAGCCGCCGCCGCCCTGGGTCTTGCGGCAGATGGAGCAGTAACAACGATTATAGGGATAGGGGTGCGGCGAATGCAGGCGGAATGTCACCCCCTTGCAGTGGCAGGAACCTTCGAGCAGCATGAGCCTGTCTCTCTCTCCATCAATCCATGAGGCCATCATGACCGAAAGCGAGATCGTTCGGCAACTGCAAGCGGAAGGCTACGGCCAAGTATTCGTCTGGGAAGATGCTTCCGGCGCCCGTTATCCCCATCATAGCCACCCGGGCCAGACCGCCCATGTGGTGCTGGCCGGTGCCATCACCATAGCCACCGCCACTGGTTCCAGGACATACCGGGCCGGAGACCGCTTCGATGTTCCGGCGGGGGAAAGCCATGCCGCGGAAGTAGGGCCCGAGGGCTGTCGCTATGTGGTGGCGGAATAGTGTCGGTCATCACAGCCAGGAAGTCGGATATTGGTTATGATAAGGGTGAAAGCTTAGGAGGCGATCATGACCCGGACCGTTATGCCGACCATCCCAACCCCCATGGACCTTTGGGAACCGGAAGAGGACCTGACCGATCTGATCGCTGCCGCCATGCAGGCTGATGAAGAACTGCGTCGCCAGCGTGAACTGGAACGGGCCCCAATTCAAATTGAAAGGCCCTCCGAGGAGTGGCTCTATCCGCCCAAGGATTGAGGCAGCCATTGCCATCCGGTTGCCGGCATTATGGGTGAACGGGGACCCGAACAGGGTCGGGTCAACAAGGGGCATTGCTGTGCCGCACCCTCTGCTATACTGGCATCATGGCTGATGACATTACCGAATCACCTCTGCCGGAAATAGATCCGGCCACCGCCCTGGATTGGCAAATGCGGGGCGATGCGGTGATTCTGGACGTCCGCGAGGCGTCGGAATACGATTTCGAAAACATCCCGGGATCGGTGCTGCTGCCCTTATCGTTTCTCGACCCCAAACGGGCCCCGGCCATCTTCCACAACAAGGTCGTGGTGATCTGTGCCATGGGCAAAAGGGGCGCGGCGGCTCAGAAACAGCTCACCGAATACGGCATGCTGGAAATCTATAACCTCACCGGCGGCATCGCCGCGTGGAAAAAGGCCGGATTGGAAGTCCAGGGCGGCAAGTACGAGGCCATGGACTATTCCATTTAAGGCGAGCCTTCCAGGCACCCGCCGCCGCGTTGCGCAATCAAATCTCGGACCTGCGCCGATTCGGCCATCTGGCGCGCCACCAGTTCGCCGAACAGGCGATTTCCCTCCTTTGTCATATGGATGCTGTCCGTATAGTAGCGATGATCGCTCCGTATGAGGTCCAAGGTAGCGATCCTGGGAACGGCCTGTGCCTTCGAAGTTTGGTCGATTGCCTGATTGTAGACATAGGGCCCTTCGACAATATCCGAACGAGGGACACCCGGCAGGTAAAGCAGCCGGGAGTGAATGATCGCCATCTGTGCGGAGACAGACTGTTCCCGCCGTGCCCGGGGGGCCTGTTCCACGAAAACCGGCAGGGCGTCAACGGAGCGGGCCGTCTCGACAAATTGCTTCAGGTCGGTCTCCATATCGCCAAGAAGAGACCGGAAATCCATTTGAAATGCGCCCCTCTCGCGGGTGGCCTGACGTTGCAGGTAGAGGGCCGTGGCATTCTTTTCCAGCTTTAGCCAAAGCAGGGAGGCGCGGGCAAAGGCACTGGGTTGATACCCCTTGAAGGGGAAGCCCGCCTTCCGGGCCTGTTCCCGGGCCCGAAACACCAGATCAGAAGGCAGAAGGACCGCCAAGTCGGGGGAAAATCGCGCCGCGTCCTCTAGCAAGCGCCTGGTGAAGAACGAAATACGGTCACCGGATATGCCGGCATTGAAAAAGTCAAACCGGCATCGGGGAAAGCTCTTTTGGAGCAGATCCACCACCACATGCGGCCAGGTGTCTCCGTCGTTCCTTATATGCCGGTTCAAGGTGGTCGAACTGCCAAAAAAACCAAGGCGAATTACCCCTTCGGGTTTCGGTTTCCGGAGGGCGAGGCCGCGAAATCCATCTTCTGAAAAGACCAAGCTTCCCCATCGGCTGCCTGGGCGAGGGCGTTGACGTCCATCTATCGATTCCCAGATTTCCGCTACGCGACGGATTTCAATCGCCGGAATTGCGCCATAGGTCTTCCATTGCGCCCCCCGAAGCAAGACTTCACCGGCCAACAGCAAGAGCAATAGAAACGCGGGAATGGCGAGCGCGACGAGGATCTCCTTGGTCCTCGGAGAGCATTCTTCCCATTTGAATAGCAGCGCCGAAATCATCAGACCCTACATGGCCAAATAGTGAAAGTCGGCGCGTGGCTCGAACATTCCGAAGAGCGCCAGTCCCAGCATGGCCAACAACCATATAGCTGAAAGGGCGGAAATCTTGGCGGCGGAAAGGTCGGGAAACCGATGGCTTAGGAACCCGAAAACGCCTTGCTTCACATCAGGAAGCCGATGGTTGCTGTCTTCCATATGTCAAAAACCTCCGACAGGTTGGCCTTACGCACGATGGCAAAGCCGAACCAGACATAGTGAACGGTAAAGAGGATGGAAAGGCCGGTCAACGCGGCCCTTAGCCAGGGGGAGTGGATCGCTGGCAAAGAGGGTTTCAGGCTTTGGAACCGTTGCCAGATGACCAGGCCGATGCCGTGGTACAGGCCCCAACAGATATAGCGCAGGGACAATTCATGCCACAGGCCGAGAACAAGCAAGGTGGCAATGGCGCCCAAGGCCGGACTGCGGGTCACGGAAACCACCGAGGTATATATGTAATCCCGGCACCACCCGGTCAGGGAGATGTGCCAGCACTGCCAATACTCAGAGAGGTTCCGGCGGAAGAACGGCCAATTGAAGTTCTCCATGACCCGAAAACCGAGTAACCGGGAAAAGCCGATGGCAATGTCGGCGAACCCGGAAAACTGGAAATACAGGTTCAATCCACCCAGGACAATCCACAAATAAGCCGCCAGGGCGGTCTGTTCGGGCGGTAGCTGATCCACATAGTCGCCAAGCAATCCGTTGATCAGGTAGTTGCCCAGAAAGCCAATTTTCACATAGCCGTAGAGGATGCGCTCGATCCCCTCGGGCAGCATGTCCCGCTCCATGCGGGTCCGATACAGGTCTCGCTGGTAGGCGTCGAAGCGGTGAATGGGACCGACAAGAATGGTCGGCAGAAAGAACAGATAGCCGACAATTTCCATGGGGGTGGTCTCTTGAAATCGGCCCCGATATCGTTCGAACAACAAATGCAGACAGCGGAAGGTGTAATAGGACAGGCCCAGGGGAATGATGGCGTCGGAGATGATGGACTCGATAGACTGTCCGGCGGCATTCAGTTTGAAATAAACCAAAACCGAGATGAAGAGCAGGCCTGTTGCCGCAATGGTGGGGCCGTTGGGATCACGCCGCCCCGCCACATAGGTTGTCACCAAGGTGAAAAATGTCAGAATACCCGCCGACAAGGGGGATGTGCGGAGCAAAAATGCCAGGGTTAAAACAATCAACACCCGCGCACGCCAGCGGGCTGGGGCGAGCCAAAAGAGACTGAAGGTCCCAATCATCCACAGCAGATATTCCAAGGAAAGGTAATGCATGGGGGCTCAGTCCTCCCCATCCGAAGGCCGGGATAGGCGGTCTTCAAGAAGCCTTTGGAGATCCCCCAGGCATTCAATAATCATGATTTCCCGGTGACTTAACGAAAGGCCGAATTGGATTTCCGTCTCCGTCAAGAGCGTGACGAAAGCCAGAGAATCCCATCCCGTCGTGTTGCCTGGTGTCGAGCGGCGCGACAGCTGATCCGGCTCGACATTGAAGACGGATGCGGCAATGCCCCGCAATCGTTCCCATACCGAAGGCCCCTCGCCGACGGTCGAGGGGTCCGAGGTCGGCAGGGGAGACAAACGCCATTGACCGCCGAGCTTGGTCAGCAAAAAGGGGGGCAATCCAAGAGCTTCAAAGAACCGGGCGGTGATTTCAGGCGGTGGTGACGGACTCACGATCGCCAGTCGTTGGAAGCCCTCGTGGGGGCGACCATCGCTCAAATGGCGGTCCGCCTCGGCCCACCGGACGGCCCGGTTTGAATCAAGAAGGATATGGCGGGCCCGGGTCCGGTAGAGCGCGCCCAAATCGGCGGCGACCGAGCAACGACCGCGGTCGAGAAAGAGCACTCGGGACTGGTGTTTCAAAGTATGCAGGATGAGCGAAGCGGTGAGGGGGGCCGTTTCGGAATCATCAACGATGGCCAGGGTCCGTTCCGGCTCCAGGGGAAACAGCTCACGCCATTGGACTGCCTCCCGGGCCAGAGCGTTGTCACCGGTGGTCCGTTCCCGCATCAACAAGTCGAGCGCGGGCGAACCGGTCGGCGCCTGCTTTATCAATTTTGCCGCCAAGCGTCGCCGGGAGAGATTCATTCCGCCTTCCACCGCGGGCCATCTGGGACGAATTTCCATCAGGTCGGTGATGAGGGTTTCGACGGTGTACAGTGCGGTTTCTTGCATAGCCCGCGCGGTTTCGGCCAGGGCAGCGCGGCGAATTTTGGCGGTGCCGGTGGTGCGCGGCAATTCATCGACGGCCACCAGCTGGCGGGGAATCTTGAAGTTGGGTAGCCGGTCGCGCAGGTGATCGCGCACCACTTCGAGATTGAGATCAAGATCAGCGCCGTTGGTTTCAATGAACAATGCAGGCACAAACCCCTCGATTTCCGCCGGATCCGCCATGGCGGCCACGGCATAGGCCCGGGGCTGCATCAGGTCGGCGAGAGCTTCTTCCACCTCTTGCGGGGCGACCTTGAGGCCGCCCACATTGATCATGTCGTCCGTGCGGCCCACGTAGGTCAGGTAACCCTCCGGGTCCAAGGTGCCAATGTCCCCGGTGATCAGCCAGTCGCCGTCCCTTTTGGTGGTCCAGGCCTCCGGCTGGTCAAAATAGCCGCTGGCCATGTTGGGCCCCGAGACCTGGATCTGACCTTCTTCGCCACCGTCGATCGGTTGACCGGCGGAATCGGTCAGGCGCAAGGCAATACCGGGGGAAGGGCGTCCGACCGTATCGATTTTGTCCCGCTCGGCGTTCAATTCGAGAATGGTGCAGCGAATGGCCTCGGTCAGGCCGTAGCTGATGAAGCAGCGGGTCGTTGGGAAGGTCTCAAGCAGCGTTTCGCGATGGTGGTGGGGCAGGTGGCCGGATCCCAATTCGATCCATTTCAGGTTAGCGGCCGATTGTCGCAGGGCGGGCAGATAGCCCTCGATCAGGATGGTCATGGCGGAAACAGCCGCTGACAGCATGGTGCATTGCTTGTCGACAAGATCCTCGGCCACGGCAGCCGACGAAAACAGACCCGACCGTAAGACTGCCGTGCCGCCAAGGTGCAGGGCGCAACGGACACGGCCCAAGCCGAACCCATGTTCCAAAGGGGCGCTGACCAGATCGCGTACTGTGTCGTCCAGTCCCATGCGTTGGTTCATATAGGCAGCCGTACGGCACAGGGAACGATGGGAAAGCTGGGCACCCCGGCGGACACCCTGAGTGGTCCCGGAGGTCAGGATCAACAAGCCGATGGATTCCGGGTCCAGGTCGGGCAGGGTACCTGGTGCCTGGCTATCGAATGCGCTGACGTCGAAGCGATGCTTGGCGGATGCAAATGCCTCGGCGCGAAAGCTATTGCGATCCAGCAGGATGGCATGGGGACGAAAATAGCTTTCGGCGGCGCCCAGGTCTTCCTCGGCAGCGGAAACCGGTAAGACTGCGGCGCCTGTTCCCATGCCCGCCAAGACAGCGATCATCAGATCGATCTTGTTTTGTGCGACCACCATGACCCGCGCTCCAGGGCCGATGTTCCTGGCTGAAAGAAAGGCAACGCCTTGTCGCACGCGTCGATCAAGCGCGGCATAGGAAAGGACATCGTCGCCGTCAACGAGAGCGGGACGGTCAGGCACAGACGATGCATGGATCGCGATATGCCGGGGTAGAGGTGGATAGATCGAATGCATATTATGCGTGAAGTGGGGGTTGTATGCCGATATTACGTGCGGCCATGGTAGCGCGTTTAGGAACGATTGGAAAAGAAATTGCCGTCTCAGGGGGAGCCATACCCGCCGCCGCCCGGGGTTTCGATGACGAAAAGGTCACCGGCCGCCATGGCCACTTGGTCGTTTCCTTTCAAAGTATCGACCGCGCCATCGGCCTTTATGAGCCGATTGCGTCCCCGAGCCCCTGCCTGGCCACCCTTCAGGCCGTATGGATCGGTTTCCCGATGGGACGACAGGATGGTCGCGGTCATGGGCTCGAGTACCCGCATTTGACGGATGACACCATCGCCGCCGGGGTATTGTCCCGTCCCGCCGGAGCCGCGGCGGATGGAAAACGCCTCGATCCGGATGGGGTAACGCCATTCCAACACTTCCGGATCGGTCATGCGGGTGTTGGTCATGTGGCTATGCACGGCACTGGTGCCCGGATGATCGGGACCGGCGCCAGTGCCGCCGCAGATGGTTTCGTAGTTTTGATGGGTTTCGTTGCCATAGACAAAGTTGTTCATGGTGCCCTGGGATGATGCCAAGATTCCGAGGGCTCCGAACAAAGCATCGGTGATGGCTTGAGAGACCTCGGTATTCCCGGCGATCACCGCCGCCGGGTAGCGGGGATGGATCAGGCTGCCCTCCGGTACGATCAGATCGAGCGGCTTCAGACAGCCCTCGTTGAGGGGAATGCGGTCATCCACCAGACAGCGGAACACATAGAGCACCGCCGCCTTGCAGACCGCCAAGGGGGCATTGTAGTTGCCCGGGTCCTGGGGCGAGGTGCCGGTGAAGTCGATGGTCGCTTGACGGTTCATTTTATCAACCGAGATGCGCACGCGGATCTCCGCACCGCTATCCAATGGATAGGTGAACGAGCCGTCCGTCAGCACATCAAGCACCCGGCGCACGGATTCCTCTGCGTTGTCCTGCACATGGCCCATATAGGCGCGCACCACATCCAGACCAAAATGGGTGATTATTTCGCGCAGCTCGCGCAGGCCGGTCTCGTTGGCCGCCACCTGGGCGGTCAAATCCTGAATATTCTGATCCGGATTGCGGCAGGGATAGCGGCCCGACGCCAGCAGGGCGCGGGTCTCGGACTCGCGGAAACGGCCTTGCTCGACCAACAGGAAATTGTCGATCAGCACGCCTTCCTCGTCGATATGTCGGCTGTCCGGCGGCGAAGAACCGGGGGTGCGCCCTCCGATGTCCGCATGATGGCCTCGCGATCCCACATAGAACAGCACCTGGTCGCCTGATTCGTCGAACAGTGGCGAGATGACGGTCACGTCGGGCAAGTGAGTGCCGCCATTGTAGGGCGCGTTGAGGGCGAAGTGGTCACCGGGTTTCATGGTCGCATGGTTGTCACGGATGACCGTGCGTACCGTCTCGCCCATGGAGCCCAGATGCACCGGCACATGCGGCGCATTGGCTACCAGGTTGCCTTCGCCATCGAACAGGGCGCAGGAGAAATCCAGCCGTTCCTTGATATTCACCGACGACGCCGTATTGGCCAGGGTGCCCCCCATCTGCTCGGCGATGGACATGAACAAGTTGTTGAACACCTCCAGCATCACCGGATCGGCGCGGGTACCGATTGCCTCGGTGACCGGACGGGCTTCATGGCGTTCCAGGATCAGGTGTTCGAAGCCGTTGACCTGGGCCTGCCAACCGTTTTCCAGTACTACCGTGCCGGTGGCTTCGACAATAATCGCCGGACCGGTGAAAGTCTGCCCCGGGCACAGGTCGTCGCGATGATATAGCGGCACGGTTTGCCAACGGTCTTGTCCATGCAGGCGCACTTGGTCGCGGGGCGCGGGCGGGGCGGCGGTGCCTATGGGATGGTTTACTTCGTCGGCGGTTTCCGTGGTTGCCATGGCTTCCACCGTTACCGCCTCGATGACCATATCCCGATCGGCATTGATGAAGCCGAAGCGTTGCCGGTGAGCCTGCTCGAAATGCGCGCGCATGGCAGTGGTTGACCCGGCCGGGACGGGCAGGGCGGTATCGGTTCCGGCATAGCGCAGCAGAGCTGTATGCGCCACGGTGATGAGGTCGGCGGTAACGCCTTGTTTCGACAGCTCAGCGCGCGCCTCTTGTTCGGGCTTCGTGCAAGCATCGGCCACCGATGTTCCGGCGTCGGGTCCGAACACTCTTTCCACTTGCGCTTCCCGCATCGCCCGCACATCCGCCAGTCCCATGCCATAGGCCGATAGAACGCCCGCGAAAGGATGCAGAAACACCCGGGTCATGCCCAAGGCATCGGCCACCCGGCAGGCATGCTGCCCTCCGGCGCCGCCGAAGCATTGCAGGGTATATCGGGTGACGTCATAGCCCCGTTGTACCGATATTTTCTTGATGGCATTGGCCATGTTTTCAACGGCAATACGCAAGAATCCCTCGGCCACTTGTTCGGCGGTCGGGCGGTCGGGCAAATCGGCGGCCCGGGCTTCGAATTTGTGTCGTACGATTTCGGCGTCCAGCGGTTGATCGGCCTGGGGGCCGAAGACCTTGGGGAAGTGGTCGGGCTGAATGCGGCCCAGCATGACATTGCAGTCGGTCACCGCCAAAGGACCGCCGCGCCGGTAGCAGGCCGGACCGGGATCGGCCCCCGCGGAGTCTGGCCCGACCCGGAAGCGGCTGCCGTCGAAGCGCAGGATGGAGCCGCCTCCGGCGGCCACCGTGTGGATATGCATCATCGGCGCGCGCATGCGCACCCCGGCTACCTGGGTCTCGAAGCTGCGCTCGAACTGGCCATCATAGTGGGTGACATCGGTGGACGTGCCGCCCATGTCAAAGCCGATCAGCTTGGTGAACCCGGCCTGCGCCGCCGTCCGTACCATGCCCACCACGCCTCCGGCGGGTCCGGAAAGGATGGCGTCCTTGCCCTGAAACAGGCGGGCGTCGGTCAGACCGCCACTGGACTGCATGAACAGCAGGCGAGCCTCGCCCAAGGGCGCCGCCACCTGATCCACGTAGCGACGCAGGATCGGCGACAGATAGGCATCCACCACCGTGGTATCGCCGCGCGGCACCAGTTTCATCAACGGGCTGACCCGGTGGCTGATCGAGATTTGGGTAAAGCCCACTTGCCGGGCGATTTCAGCCGCGCGTTGTTCGTGAGCGGGGTAGCCATAGCCATGCATGAAAAGAATGGCTAAGGCGCGGATGCCCTCGTCATGGGCGGCTTGCAGGGCTGCACGAAGGCTGGGTTCATCCAAGGGGCACAAGATGGTGCCGTCGGCGGCGATCCGTTCGTCGGCTTCTATGACACGTTCATGCAATAGATCAGGCAGCACCACATGGCGGGCAAACAGGTCCGGACGGGCCTGGGTGCCAATGCGCAAGGCATCGCCGAATCCCCGCGTAGTGACCAGCACGGTGCGATCTCCACGGCGTTCCAGCAGCGCATTGGTGGCCACCGTGGTGCCCATCTTCACTGCGTCAATGGCCTCGGTTGGAAGGGCCTTGTCCGAATCCAGTCCAAGCAGGTTGCGGATTCCCTGCAAGGCGGCATCTTGGTAATGCTCCGGATTTTCCGACAGCAGCTTTTGAGAGAGCAGCGCTCCGTCGGGGCGTCGGGCGACGATATCGGTGAAAGTGCCGCCCCGATCAATCCAGAATTGCCATTTATCCATGCAAAGCCAACATGCTGTCCGGTTGGTCCGTAAAGATCGCGTCCACGCCCATGGCAAACAGAGCCTTGGCCCGCACTGGATCATTTACCGTATAGGGATGGACGAGATAACCCGCTGCGTGAATATCGGCAACCAGCCGTTTGTGCAGAAAGGCCTGATGGCAATGCAGACTGATGCAATGATGCCGTTTCAAGACCGTCCGCCAACGCAGGGGCACGGCGGTGGTGATCAGTCCCAGAGGAATCTCCGGCAAGGAGGCCCGGAACAGGTCCAAAGAGTCCGGGCTCGCGGAGGAAACCAGCAGCCATTCCCCGGAAACAACGTGGCGTTCGAGGGTTTTGACGACGGCCTGCACCGTCGGCTCTTCCCATCCCGTGGTCGGTTTGAGCTCCAAGTTGAGGGTCATATCCCGCTGGCGAATCAGCTTCAGCGCTTCGTCCAGGGTCGGGATGCGTTGTCCGGCAAAGCCCGGGTCGAACCAGGAGCCCGCATCCAGGGATTTCAGCTCTTCCAGCGTCTTGAGAACCACGGGGCCGCTGCCGTCGGTGCAGCGGTCCAGGGTTTCATCATGCAGGATCACCGGGATGCCATCGGCGCTGACGGTCACATCCAATTCGACGGCCTGGGCGCCCAGATCGGCGGCGAGCGTGATGGCCGCCAAAGTGTTCTCCGGCGCGCGCGCGCTGGCACCGCGATGGGCGATAATGGGGGCAATAATGGGGGCAATAATGGGAGGGGAAGAACCGTCGGGCCCCATGGGTGCTATCCTTTACCGGACGTGTCAGTCCTTGGAGCATGCCCAATCAAGAGCCCGTCGGCAACGGGAGAACGGGTTTAGTCCTGGGTGGTAAGCGACGCGGTGATATCCGGCCGTTCAGTAAGCACTTTCAACACTTCGGGGCGCGTAGCGGGGCGTTCGGAACCGTCCACATAGCGGAGGTAAATGGTTCCCATGCGGTCCATGCGATATCCGGTGTGAATGCTCATGCGTAACTCCGTCCTTGTTGATACCAGAGTATTTTGGTGAGTAATGACATGCTGTCAATATTAGAATCGATATAAAACTATACATGTTGGAAAAGTCGTTGAAAAACAAAGAGTAAAGAGGGAATTTAATTTCGTTTTGAGATCGTAATGGGTAGGGGTTGGGGCGAATTGTCTAATCCCTGAGCGAACATTTTTTGAAACCAGTACAATTCAGTCAGCTAATTGATTGCGAGCGATCACCTGGGCGTAGGCACCTTGTTGCGGAATTTCGAAAGGCTTGTCATTCAGGTTTTTTGCGGAAAACACAGCTTAGTACCGCCTTGGTCGGTAAGGCGTTCGCGGCTTCCAGGGCCTTGTAGTCATCCAGGCTGGTAAACGGGACATAGGCGCCCCGAGGGGTAAAGGCCGCGCAAGCCAATTCGAGAATCTCGTAATCGTTGACCCGGGCCAGATCGAGAAAGAGGGTCGGGCTGACGGAGTAGAATCCATGATTTACTTGGCCGGTCATGGGCTGGGTATGGATCATCAGTCCATTGGGGTGACAGTGGTCGTGGACTGTGCGGTAAACCTGGGCGGTATCGAACACATGCTCCGCTGTTCCTATATTGGTAACCACGTCGAATAGGTCCTTGAAAGGCAGGGGGTGGTTGAGGTCATGCCGCAGGCCGTTGGGGCTGACGAAATCGATGGCGCGATAGTCCCGGTGGTTGAGCACCACGCCATAGAAAGCTTTGACCAGATCGAAGGCGGCGCGAGGGCCGAAAGATTGATTCACCGCTGCCATGTCCTCGGCAAATCTGCGCAGGGTTTCCGGCCGATCCTCGGCGGCGGCCATGCAACGGGCGACCAGGTCCGGGACCGGGACATCGCCCAGCCAGTGCTGTTCCCCCAATTCAAGCAGGCGCGGCGCGCGGGGGAAGTGGCCCAGGTCGCTCAAACGCCAGAAAAGATCAAATTCAACCCGAGTGATGGCCATGGTTGGTTCCGTCTAAACCTGGTCCGTGATCCGGCACCACACCGGTGTATGATCGCTGGGCTTTTCCCATCCGCGCGGGATGCGGTCGATGTCGGCGGCGTCCAATCGGTCGGCGGCCTGGGGGGAGAGGAGCAGGTGGTCGATGCGGACGCCGAGGTCCTTTTGCCAACCGCCGCCGCGATAGTCCCACCAACTGTAGCGGCCCGGCTCCGGATTCAGGGTCTTGTAGGCATCGGTATAGCCCAGCCAGAGCAGCTTGCGGAAGGCGGCGCGGCTGGCCGGGCGGCACAGGGCATCGTCGGCCCAGCCTTGCGGGTCGTGGCAGTCTTCGTCTTCCGGCGCGACGTTGTAATCGCCGCCGAGAATGACAGCCTCTTCGGTTGCCAGCAGCCCCCGGGCATGGGCGCAAAGGCGTTCCATCCAGGCCAGTTTGTAGGCGTATTTCTCGTCGCCGCCGTTGCCGTTGGGTAAATAGATCGACGCCACTCGTATCCCGGCGGTGCGGGCTTCCAAGTATCGGGCCTGGGGATCGTCGGCATCACCGGGTAGGGCGGTTTGCAGCACCTCGATGGGAGTCTTGGAAAGGATTGCCACGCCGTTGTAGGTCTTTTGGCCCGAAGTCGCGATCTGATAGCCCAAGCCTCCCACTTCCAACGTCGGGAACCCTTCATCGACGCATTTGATTTCTTGCAGCAAGACAACGTCGGGAGAGGCCTCTTCCAGCCATTTGAGCAAATGGGGCAGGCGGGCCTTGACCGAATTGACGTTCCAGGTGGCGATGGTGGGCATGGGAGACTCCGAATTCCGACGGTTTATCCCTTCATAGCCGGTTTTCTTGCTCAGGTGCAGGCTCATCGGGCCTGATGTCCGATGCCGCTGATCGCCAGGCAGGGGTTCCAGGCGCCGCCATAGACTCGGACCGATGAGGGCGCCACGATGTCAGAAGACCTTGAAGCCGATGACCGAGACATCGTCCCGCCGCTTTTCGGCGCCTTGAAAGTCGGCGAGAGCCTGAAGAATTCTATGGCTCTGCTCGCTCATGGGGGATTGGGCGACGGATCGTAGCAGGGCACGGAAACGCTTCTTGCCGAACGACCGCCGTCGCTCCCCACCAATCTGGTCGATCAGTCCGTCCGAGGTGAGGTAGTAGCGGCAGTCGTCGCGTATCTGGAGGTTATGCAGGTCGTAGCGCTGAGCGTAATCGATACCGCGATAGCCGATGCCTTTTTTCGTGCCCTTGATTTCCAAGACCTCGTCCCTGTCGACCACGAACAGATCGAAACGGGCACCCGAGTAGGTCAAGGTGCGCGCGGCGGTATTGACGAAACAGGCACCCAGTTCCAATCCGTCGTCGGATTCTCCCCGGTGACTGTCCTGCCCGAGGGTGGTCTGGACATATTGATTAACCCGCTGAATCAAGGTCGACACATCGCCTGCCGCCAGATCGGGTTTAGCCCGTTCGATGGCGCCAATGGCGATCAGGGTCATGAAGGCACCCGGCACGCCGTGACCGGTGCAATCTCCCAACAGGATCAGGACGCCGTCGCCCCAGCGGCCACACCAATAGATATCGCCCCCCACCACGTCCCTCGGCTCCCACAACACAAAGTGATCGGCAAAAGCTCGAGCCATGACTTCCGTGGTTGGCAGCACCGAGCGCTGAATGCGACTGGCGTAGTGGATGGATTCGGAAATGGTATCGAAGGCATCTGTGAGCGAGTTCTTGGTGGCCTGGAGATCCTCGATCACCGACTGATAGAGGACATCCATCTGATCTTTCATCCCTTCTCCGATAGCCCGGTTGGACTCGGAGCGGGCCAGTTGTTTGCGCAGGATGCGGTTTTCCTTTTCCAGCGCGGTGAGGCTGTCGTTCATTTGGTCCCGCACCTCCTATTCCCCCAATAGCAAAGCGATGAAGGACTCATTGTGGAAACGGGCCCGCTGGTCCTCCGCCGTATAGGGGGCGATCTCCCCATACCCGTAGAATCCGCCGTGAGGGAGGTCTTCCCCCAAGACGTCCCGGATGATCGCGCCTTCTTCCCGGACCCGGGTGCCGAGAAGCATGCGTCGACCGGCGCAGGAAAAGAATAGTGCCGCCTGAGGCTGTTTGTCGTTCGGGAAACGGTCGTGGGCCTGTTGGGTGGATGTTCGGCAGCCGTCAAGGATGGAGTCCCGATCGGCAACGGTAATCTGAACCCGCGCACCCTGGCGCACATGGGCCAGGAAAGTGATGGAGCCGGTTTCGCCATCAACAATGCCGGGAGGGGCACGAAGGGCTTCGATGCGTCCCTGGTCGTCGAGCAGAGCCAGGGGTATGCTGCCACTGGGCATGGCATGGTCCCCCAAAAACTTACGGTAGAATTCGATTGCCGGTGCGCCGTCCACCTCGTACACCACCGGTCCTTCGGAGCGGGTGACGATGCCCGGTTCGCCGATCCCCTTCCAACCACTGGCTACGGCATAGGAATAGGCGAGGGGGCCGCTGAACAACAAAATGGGAAGGCTGTCGCTGACAACTTCCGCGCCGAAGAACTGCTTGCTGCCGGTGAACTGCCATTGGTCGGCGGTGGTGGCGCCCAGCAGCGGGACATCCTGCTCGCCCAGGATGCCGGTAAAGGTCTCCACCAGGGTCTGCCCATCCAAACCGACCGACTCGGGAACGGTAATGCAGAGAGCGGGCACTTTCTCTGTTCCGGCACGCGCCTCGTCGAGCGCCTGATGGCAGGCGGTCACCATATCTTTGCCCAGGTTTCTGCCCAGACCGGCGGTGATGTCCACCAGCTCCGAGCAAAACAGCATCAAGACAGTGGAATCCTCTGCGAAGGGCAATGCATTGGAAATCTCGCCATCGGTGGTACCGCCGATCAGGGTCAAACCGGGCCAGGCTTGGTTGATTCCCGACAACAGCTTTTGGTGGTCCATGTCAAAGGCGGCCAGCAGCAGGGCGGCGCTGGGTTGGCGATCTCCGAGGTTTCGCCTGGCATCGTCGAGAAGATCGTCGAGAGCCCCATCCACATCGGGATCTTCGCTATGGGCGGTCACCACGGAAAGCATTCAAGACTCCCGATAAATGAAGAGGTTGGAAGCTTACGTGAAAAATAGTGGACCGCAAAACCGGAAAATTGGCGGCGAAATTCCTTCGCGGCCCTTGGAAGCGGATGAGCTTGGCCTTACCTTACTCCCATGCGAGTCCTGCTTTCCGTTCTGGCCCTGATCCTCCTTGCCCAGCCCGCCAACGCACAACAGCGCTGCCCGGGCGGCGATACCCTGGTGGATGTGGCCCTGACCAGCGACCGGGGCGGGGTGCGATTCTATAACACCAAGACCCTCACCGATCTCAAACGCATGACCGGGCCGGGCAACTACGGCAACGGCGAACGGGTGCTCGGCCTGACCCGGCGGGTGCTGGACTATCGCCTGCAGGCCCGGACCCGCACCACCACCACCGACGGGCGGCGCTATTGCGTCTCCCTGTCCCGGGTCGATCTGCATCTGGGGTTCAAGGACTTCGAGGTCTATATCGCCCGCAAGTACCGCCCCGGCAGCTGCGCCTATCGGGTGACCAAGGAGCATGAACTGACCCATGTGGCCCTGTACCGCCGCGAACTGGCCGACTCCCTGGCGGCCTTCAAGGCCCGGGTGATCGATGCGGCCATGCGCGAGCCGGTAGTCTGGACCTCAGACATCAATGCCACCACCCAAGCCATGCTGAACCGTCTTAGCCGCCGCCTGCAAGCAGACCTGCGGCGCCTGGAGGACAACATGGACCGCGCCAACAGCGCCATCGACACGCCGGAGGCCTATCGGCAGGAGCATAACAAGTGTCGGGATTGGTGAGGAGGGGCCTCGCCCAAGTTCAGAGGCGCCCAGCCCGGGCCCGCTGTTTCATCTGCTTTCCCCAGGCCATCTCGCTGCCGCTTTCCAGCGCGTCCATGAGCATTTGATGCAGTTCCCGGTGGTCGGGCGTCTGGCGTAGATTGAGCAGGCGTGCCGTGGCGTCGGCCAGGGCGTGGCGCAGGGTGTTGGCGCGGCCCATCCGTTCTCCGTCGGCGGGCATTTTCACCGCGTGGTCGAGGGTCAGCCGGGACAGGTGGCAGGCCTCCACGTCGAGGCTGTTGTAGCCTCGACAGGCCAGCGGGCGGGCGGCGTAGATGCCACAGGTCCCGGCGTCGGGTTCCAGGAAGGCGCAGGGGATTTGCTTGGCCCAGCGGGAGCCTGGATTCAGGTCCGCCACCTGTTGGGCCACCTGTCGGACTCGGGGAAAGAGGGCGGCGGTTTCCGCCTCCGTGCGGTTCGCTTGCAGGTATTGGAGGATGGCGAAGGCCTCCGCCGGTTCGATCCCCACATGAGAGTGACAGCAGCCACCGCAGCCCGCCCGACAGGCGATGTCCTCAGGATCGAGGTCGGCCACGTTGGTTTCGTAAAGGGCTTGGGCCGAACGGGCGGCCTCCGCCAAGGCGTGGCGTTTGGGTGTCTTCCGGATATCGGCCAGGATGGTCTTGGCCAACCGGACGACGAGCTGTTTTTCCTCGGGTGTCAGGCGCTCAGATCCCGAACGAGGTGCCGCAGCCGCAGGTGGAGCTGGCGTTGGGGTTCTTGACCTGGAACGAGGCGCCCATCATGTCCTGGACAAAATCGATCTCCGAGCCGCCGAGCAGGTCCAAGGAGGTCTCGTCGATGATCACCTTTACGCCGTCATGCTCGAATTGCACGTCATCGTCGTTGGTCGCCTTGTCGAGGCTGAAGCCATAGGAGAATCCGGCGCAACCGCCGCCGGAAATAGACAGACGCAACATAAGGCTTTCGTCGCCTTCCATCTCGATGAGTTGGGCAATGCGCTTGGCGGCATTGTCGGAAATGGTCACCTGGGGAGTCTCGGACATGGTCTGGGTCCTCAAAATGCATATAACTCTTTGCTCATATTTGGGGTCGCTTCACCAATTGTCAATTTCCAAGAGGTAGGCATTGCGGGTGGTTCCACATTCCGAGTAGGGTCCCGCCATGTCACCCATGTCCAGCCTCGCCCCCTATGCCTGCCGTCCCGAGCAAAGCCGGGGCCGCCTGTATCCCGAACCGGAAAGCGAGACGCGCTCGTGTTTCCAGCGCGATCGGGACCGTATTATCCATTCGGCGGCCTTCCGGCGTCTGGAATACAAAACCCAGGTTTTCGTCAATCACGAAGGCGATTTTTTCCGAACCCGGCTGACCCATAGCCTGGAAGTCTCGCAAATCGCCCGTTCGGTCTGCCGCTCTCTGTCGTTGAACGAGGACATGGGCGAGGCCCTGGCCCTGGCCCATGATCTGGGTCATCCGCCGTTCGGTCATGCGGGGGAGGACGCCCTGCAGGAAATCATGACTCCCTATGGCGGCTTCGACCATAACGCCCAGTCCCTGAAGGTGGTCACCGCGCTGGAGAAGCGCTACGCCCAGTTCGATGGCTTGAACCTGACCTGGGAGACTCTCGAAGGGGTGGTTAAGCACAATGGGCCTTTGGTGGATGGGCAGGGGGCTCCCATCAAGCCGCTGCCCGGGACCATTGTCGACTACAATGCCCATCACGACCTGGAACTGAGCACCTATGCCGGGCCCGAGGCGCAGATCGCCGCGCTTTCCGACGACGTGGCCTATAACAACCACGATATCGACGACGGCCTGCGAGCCGGGCTGTTCAGCATCGCCGATCTGGCCGACGTGCCGTTGGTCGGGCCGGTATTCGCCCAGGTGGAGAAAGAGCACCCGGATATCGACTGGTCTCGCAAGGTACACGAGGCGGTGCGCAGGCTGATCGGGCTGATGGTGCATGACCTTTTGGCCGAAACTCGGCGGCGGATCGCCGATCTGGGAGCCCAGCATCCGGACGATATCCGCAACCATGCCCAGCCGGTGGCCGGATTCTCGGAGGTCATGGCCAGCAATGACAAGGCGTTGAAGAAGTTTCTTTTCGAAAACATGTACAGGCATTACAAGGTCAACCGCATGACCAGCAAGGCCCGTCGGGTGGTGCTGCAACTGGCGACCTTGCTGCTTGAGGAGCCCAATTGTCTGCCCGATGAATGGCAGGCGGTGGCCGGGGACCCGGGCAGTCCGGAAACCGCCCTGGCGGTCATGGACTACATCGCCGGCAAGACCGACCGGGCGGCGCTGGATGAACATCAAATCCTTTTCGACGTGCAGGCAAGGACCTCATGAACCTCTTCAAGACCTTCACCGATAAACTGAATACCGTCCTCGACCAGCTGGCCGCCGAGGGGGAGCTGCCCGAAGGCTTGGATGTCAGCCGTATTTCCGTGGAACCGCCGCGTGATCCGTCGCATGGGGATATTTCCACCAATGCCGCCCTGGTGCTGTCCAAGCAGGCCAAGATGAAGCCGCGCGACCTGGCCGAAAAAATCGCCGCCAAGCTGGACGCCCTGGAGGAGGTCACCGGAACCGACGTGGCCGGGCCGGGATTCATCAATCTGCGTATCGCCGATGGCTTCTGGCTGGATCTGCTGAAAGCGGTGCTGGTCGCCGGACCGTCCTATGGGGAGTCGGGCATGGGCGGCGGACGCAAGGTCAATGTGGAGTACGTCTCGGCCAATCCCACCGGTCCCATGCATGTGGGCCACGGGCGCGGCGCGGTGGTCGGTGATGTGCTGGCCTCGCTGCTGGCCAAGGCGGGCTTCGATGTCACTCGCGAGTACTACATCAACGACGCGGGCGCCCAGGTGGATGCCCTGGCCCGGTCGCTGCATTTTCGCTACCTGATCGCCCTGGGGCGCAAGACCCCCGCTGATTTCGACGCGGCCCGCGCGGCGGGAACGGTGGAGTATGGCGGTGACTATCTAGTGCCCGCCGCCGAGGCCCTGGCCGCGCGTGACGGGGATAAGTGGGCCGACCTGGATGAAGCGCTTTGGCTGCCTGAACTGCGCCTCTATGGCGTGGACAAGATGATGGACCTGATCCGCGCCGACCTGGGGGCCTTGGGCGTGGAATTCGCTGCCTTCACCTCCGAGCGGGAATTGGTGCAGGCCGGGGCGGTGGACGCCGCGGCCCAGTACCTGGAAGAAAAAGGACTGGCCTATACGGGCGTGCTGGAACCGCCCAAGGGCAAGAAGCCCGATGACTGGGAACCGGTGCCGCTATATCTGTTCAAGGCCTCCGAGTTCGGCGACGACGTGGATCGACCGTTGAAGAAGTCCGACGGCGGCTGGACCTATTTCGCCACCGACATGGCCTATCACAAGGACAAGGTGGCGCGTGGTTTCGCCGACATGATCGATGTCTGGGGCGCCGACCACGGCGGCTACGTCAAACGCATGCAGGCGGCGGTCAAGGCCCTGACCGGCGGCGAGGGCGAACTGGACGTCAAGCTCTGTCAGATGGTGAACCTGCTCAGCGACGGAAAACCGGTGAAAATGTCCAAGCGGGCCGGAACCTTCGTCACGCTTCGTGAGGTGATCGATCAAGTTGGCAAGGATGTGGTGCGCTTCATCATGCTGACCCGCAAGAACGACGCCCACCTGGATTTCGATCTGGTCAAGGTGACAGAGCAATCCAAAGATAATCCGGTGTTCTATGTGCAGTACGCCCATGCCCGCTGCCATTCGGTTTTCCGCTCGGCGACGGAGATGTTCGATGGCCTGGATCTGAGCGCCGGAGCCCTGGCCGAAGCGGACCTGTCTCCCTTGAGAAGCGAGGACGAACTGGCGCTGATCAAGACCCTGGCCGCCTGGCCGCGCCAGGTGGAAGCTGCTGCCGAGGCTCACGAGCCGCATCGGGTGGCCTATTACCTCTATGAACTGGCCGCGCAATTTCATACCCTATGGACCAAGGGCAATCGCGATGCCAGCCTGCGCTTTATCGCCGAAGAGGACCGGGACCTGACCCGCGCACGTCTGGCGCTGTTGATGGGCGTGGCCACGGTGGTGGCATCGGGCCTGGGTGTATTTGGCGTGACGCCGCTCGAGGAGATGCGCTGAGATGTTTGGCCTGGGGGGAAAGAAGGCACCGAGAGTCGAGCCGCAGTTGGAAGGCGGCTGGGAAGACGGCGCCATGCCTGAATTGCCCGACGTGGAAGCCCTGGCAGCGCGTCGCTCGCCGTGGGGACGCCGCGTTGCCGTCCTGTCTGTTTTGGCTCTGCTGGCCGGAGGCGGGGCCTGGTTGGCCCTGAGCCAGGGCGCCATCGATATCGACGGTGAGGTCGGCGTGCCACTGGTTCGCGCGCCTGACGGTCCAGCCAAGGTGCGCCCTGAATCCCCGGGCGGCATGGATGTGCCCAATCAGGACAAGCTGGTCTACAACCGGGTTGGCGACAATGGCGAGGCGCCGAAGGTGGAACATCTGTTGCCGCCGCCCGAATCCCCGCTACCGCCGCCGGCCCCGGCCCCCAAGCAAGAAGCCGCTCCGCTGCCGCCTCCGACCGCCAATGCGCCGACGCCCTTGAAGCCGGTCACGGCGCAACCTTTGACCAAGCCCGAAACAATATTGAAAGCCGCACCGAAGCCGGCGCCCGCGCCGCCTCCCGCGCCGGTGGCCAAGGCGAAGCCGGAAGCCAAGCCCGCGCCCAAGCCTGTGGTCAAGCCCAAACCGGTGGCCAAGCCCGTTCAGCGGCCTTCGGCCTTGGCGAAATCGGTAGGCAGCAAGTCATTGGGCAAGGTCTATCAGGTGCAGGTGGCGGCCTTGCGGGACCGCAACAAGGCCGTGCAGGCCTGGAGTACCTTGCAAAAGAAACACAAGGACCTGTTGGGCACCTTGTCGGTTGCCATCGTGCGGGCCGACTTGGGGGCCAAGGGGATCTATTACCGGGTTCGTGGCGGACCCTTGGCGAACAACGACAAGGCCAAGGATCTTTGTGCCAAGCTGAAGCAACGAAAAGTGGGGTGTCTGGTTGTCCGGCCTTAATCCTTCCCGGCCGCCGCTGGCGGTGCTGTACGGTTGTGCTGGTCTTCGCCTGAGCGATGACGAGCGGGCCTTATTCCGCGAGACCGATCCGTTGGGCTTTATTCTGTTTGCCCGCAACTGCGACGCCCCCGATCAAGTCAGGGCCTTGGTTGAAGACCTGAAAGCCACCGTGGGTCGCGATGACGCGCCCGTGTTGATTGATCAAGAAGGCGGGCGGGTCGCACGCCTGAAGCCACCCCATTGGCGCCAAACACCTGCCGCCGGTCGGTTCGGCGCCTTGGCCCGGCAGGATTTGAAATCAGCCCGCGAGGCCGTGTTCCTCAATGCCAGGCTGCTCGCGGCGGAACTCAGTGACCTGGGAATTAGCGTGGATTGTGCACCGGTGTTGGATCTGCCCACCGACGAGGCCGATCCAATCATCGGCGACCGGGCGTTCGGCAACCATATCGAATTGACGATTGATCTGGGGCGCGCCGCCTGCGAGGGCTTTTTGGCAGGAGGCGTGTTGCCGGTATTGAAGCATGTGCCGGGTCATGGCCGGGCGCCGGTGGATAGCCACCTGCGGCTGCCGGTGGTACACGACTCCCGCGCCGACCTGGAGGCCACCGACTTTGCGCCTTTCAAGGCCTTGGCCCAGATGCCCTGGATGATGTCCGCTCATGTAGTCTACACCGACCTGGATCCGGCGGCTCCGGCGTCCTGTTCTCTTCGTGTTGTGCATGAGGTAATTCGTGTATATATCGGATTTGATGGTGTTTTAGTTTCTGATGACCTGAGCATGAAGGCGCTACGAGGCAGTTTCAATAATCGGGCGAAAGACGTGCTCTCGGCGGGCTGCGATCTGGTCCTGCATTGCAATGGCGACATGGACGAGATGGAAGCCGTGGCCAAAGGGTCGCGTGCCTTGGACAAAGACGGTCTGCGCCGGGTCGCCGCCGCGGAAGCCCGTCGGGCATCGGATGACACCTTCGATGTGGATGCGGCCCTGTTGCGACGCGACGCACTCTTGTCGGTTCTGGAGAGCTGAACGACATGGAACGTATTCTTGAACTGGCGGCCATCTGGACCGTCCCCATTCTGCTCGCCGTGACGTTACACGAGGCGGCCCATGGCTGGGTTGCTTGGAAGTTGGGCGATGATACGGCCAAGCGGCTCGGCCGGGTGACCTTCAATCCGATCAAACATATTGATCCTTTCGGGACCATTTTGCTGCCCGCCATGATGCTTTATGCCAGCAGCGGACAGATGATGTTCGGTGCCGCCAAGCCCGTGCCGGTGCATTTCGGACGGCTGGGCAGCCCGCGCCGGGACATGATCCTGGTCGCTTTGGCCGGGCCGGTGGCCAATATTTTGATGGCCTATGCGGCCGCCCTGGCCTTGCATCTGGCCCATTTCATTCCCGGTCAGGCCGCGACCTGGGTGTTCTTGAATCTTCAGTCGGCGGTGTACATCAATCTATTGCTCTGCGTATTCAACCTTATTCCCTTGCCGCCGCTGGATGGGGGACGCGTCGCCGTGGGATTGTTGCCGGCCCCGCTCGCCTATCAATTGGCACGCTTGGAGCGGTTCGGGATTATCATTTTGTTGCTGGTGATTTTTGTCTTGCCCTGGGTTGGCAGGCAGGTGGGGCTCGACCTCAATTTCTTCTGGTGGCTTGTCATGGCCCCCATGGATATGCTCTTTGACGTGATCAAAATCCTGTCGTTCAACGGGGGCTGACACGGCGTGGCAGCGGAACAAGACGATTTCGAGGACGGAGAAGTCAGGCGGGCGGTGGAAGCTCCCTCCGTGGGCGACCTTGTGCTCGACCTGGAGGGCTTCGAGGGGCCGCTGGACGTGCTTTTGTCCCTGGCCCGGGAGCAAAAAGTCGACCTGATCCATATTTCCATTCTTGCCCTGGCTGAACAGTATTTGGGCTGGATTACCGAGATGCGCCGCGCCAATTTGGAGTTGGCGGCGGACTATCTGGTCATGGCAGCCTGGCTGGCCTATTTGAAATCCCGCCTGTTGCTGCCGGCGCCGCCCGGTGAAGCCGAACCGTCGGGCGAGGAAATGGCCGCCGCCTTGCAATTTCAATTGCAGCGCTTGGAATCCATGCAGGAAGCCGGGATACGGCTAATGGCCCGGCCCCGCTTGGGCGAGGACTTTTTTGCCCGCGGCATGCCGGAAGACATCTCCAACGAGGTCACGGCGGTCTATGACCTGACTCTCTATGATATTCTCCGGGCCTATGCGGACCATAAGCGACGCGAGGAAATGGGCGGGCCGTTGCAGATCGCGCCGGTGGAGCTCTATTCGGTGGAAGCGGCATTGGAACGTCTGCGCCAATTGATGGGCGATTTGGTGCCCGACTGGCAAACCCTGGCCAAATTCCTGCCCGAGGGGCTAAAAGACCCTTTGATGCGGCGCTCGGCCATGGCCGCGACCTTTGTTGCCAGCCTGGAACTGGCCAAGGAAGGGCAATTGGAATTACGGCAGACCGAGACCTATGGCGATATCCAACTGCGGCGCTCCCGCCGCGCGGCCATGGAAGCGGAGGAGGGGAGCGATGACTGAATCGCAACAGGAATATCTCCGGCTTTTGGAGGCCGTGCTTTTTGCGTCCCCCGAGCCGCTGGCCGAGAAATCCCTGGCCCAGCGCCTGCCCGAGGAAGCGGATCTCAAGACTCTCCTGGCGGATCTCAAGGACCACTATGCCGGTCGCGGCGTGCGGCTGGTACAGGCGGGCAAGACCTGGGCTTTCCGCACCGCGCCGGATTTGGCCGGACGGCTGAACATGGAAACCGAAGCCGTGCGCAAGCCATCCCGCGCGGCGGTGGAGACTCTGGCCATCATTGCCTATCACCAGCCGGTGACCCGGGCTGAGATCGAAGAGATTCGCGGGGTATCGTTGAGCAAGGGGACTTTGGACTTGTTGTTGGAAGCCGGTTGGATCGCGCCCAAGGGCCGTCGTCAGACGCCGGGACGACCGGTGACCTGGGGCACCACCGATGCTTTCCTGGACCATTTCGGCATTGAGCGGGTGGGCGATTTGCCGGGTATCGAGGAACTGAAAGCCGCCGGGTTGCTCGACAGCCGCCCCTCCATCCAGGCCTATGGGGAACGCGGTGCCTTGTCTGAAGAGGACGACACGGAGCCGGAACTGGATCTGCCGGAACCGTTGGACCCGGAGAGCCGGGACTGAAAAAAGATCAAGGGGAAACAGCGCCCGTTGCGGTCCCGTCCGTTTTCGGCCATTATCCGCCGCAACGCACGATCAACAGCGAGACAGAGAACAGATTATGGGTACATTCAGTATATGGCACTGGTTGGTGGTGCTGGCCGTCGTCCTGATTCTTTTCGGCGGCAAGGGCAAGATCTCGGCGCTCATGGGCGACCTGGGTAAGGGCCTGAATTCCTTCAAAAAAGGCATGAAGGACGAGGGGGCTGCGGCGGAAGCCGACGACCCCAAGGCCATCGAGAACGAGCAAGCCGAGAAGGTCGAAACCACGACCACCACCGACAAGGACAAGACGGGCGCCTGAGACGGCTCCGTCGTTTCCCCTTCATGATTCCCATCAAGACCAGGGCCTACGAGCATGTTTGATTTGGGCTGGCAGGAGATGTTCCTGGTCGCGGTGCTGACCCTTATGGTGGTCGGACCGAAGGAAATTCCAAAGGTTCTGCGGACGGTTTCGAAGCTGGTCAAACAAGGGCGGTCGCTGGTCGGTGACTTTCGGTCTTCCGTGGGCGATGTGATTCGCGAGGCGGAACTGGACGAAATCAAAAATCAGGTGACGGCCGCGGGTCATGTGGACCTGAAAAGCAGCGTCGAGAACATCATTGATCCCGGGGGCGATGTTTCCGGGGAGTTCGAACTGGACGATAAAACCCGGCGCGCCGTGGCCGAGATGAATGGCGAGGACGACGACGCGGAAATCGGGCCGGATGTAGATGTCGCCAAGGCACCTGAACCGGAAAAGGCCGCGCCTAAAAAGACCGAGCCCGAAAAGACCGAGGCGGACAAGGCATGACCGTGGTCGAAGAAAACAAAATGCCCTTGATGGAGCATCTGATCGAACTGCGCTCTCGATTGTTGCGCAGCTTCATCGGGCTTATTTTGCTGTTTTTCGTCTGCTACTACTTCGCGCCGCAGATTTATCAGTTCCTGGTGCAGCCCCTGGCCGATATCGTCAATGCGCAGGGCGGCTCCCAGCGGTTGATTTATACCGCCCTCCACGAGGCCTTTTTCACCTATATCAAAGTCGGCTTTTTCGCCGCCATGTTCCTAGGATTCCCGCTGTTTGCCGCCGAACTCTGGAAGTTCGTCGCGCCGGGGCTCTACAAGCACGAGCGCAAGGCGTTGCTGCCGTTTCTGGTTGCCACCCCGATCTTGTTCTTTATCGGTGGGGCCATGGCCTATTACTTGGTCTTTCCCATGGCCTGGCAGTTCTTTCTCGGTTTTCAGATGGCCGGGGGCGACGGCGCGATGGCCATCGAACTGGAAGCCAAGGTCAACGAGTACCTGTCTTTGGTGATGCGGCTGATTTTCGCCTTCGGGCTTTGTTTCGAGCTGCCGGTGGTGATGACCCTGTTGGCGCGGGTCGGCATGGTGACCGCCAAAGGCATGCGGGAAAAACGCAAGTACGCTATCGTCGTGGCGTTTGTCGCCGCCGCCATCCTGACGCCGCCCGACGTGATCAGCCAGATCATGTTGGCCGTGCCAACCATGATTCTCTATGAAATCTCCATCCTCTCGGCGCAGCTGATCGAAAAGAAACGGGACGAGGGGGACGACGAGAGGGCCGAGGATAATCCGGACCACGACCCGGACGAGATGCCGCCCGAGGAAACCGACTTCAACAGTTGACGGTTCATGATCCGTCGGTCCGGGGAGATTGTCAGCCGATTGATTGGGCCCGACACGCGCCAAAGGGCGATCCCTTGATGTGCATAACCCCAAACGGAATCAGGTTGCAGAAGGGTTTTTTGCGATTCGGCATTTTGGGCGGATCGGATGGGGAAGGGTATCTAGATCACGTCGTGTTTGATCGGATTCGATCAAACATGAAAAACGTGATCGATTCCAATAAGGTCGCGCGTGTCTAGCGGGTCCGATTGGACCCGACACGCGCTAGATCACGTCGTGTTTGATCGGATTCGATCAAACACGAAAAACGTGATCGATTCCAATAAGGTCGCGCGTGTCTAGCGGGTCCGATTGGACCCGACACGCGCTAGGTGCCTTTTTGTGTTTGAAGGAGCGGGCGGATCCTCCCGGGAGAAACGCGGAATCGGCCTCGTCCCTGCCCCTAAGGAATAAGGGAGAGGCGATTGTCTGCCTATCAAATCCCTTGAAACACACTTTTCCACGACAATCAGTTGTTTCGAATGTGTAATTCTTGAATCATTTGTTGCGCACCCCATCTATGGGGGATAGCCTTTTTCCCTCTTGGGGAAAGTGTAGAAACGGACGATGCTACAAGGATGAATTTCCAGGCCGTCTGCCAGCAGATCGAAAAGTCCTATGCCGGATTGAGCCCGCAGCTCAAACAAGCGGCACGCTATGCGCTTGACCACCCTGATGATGTTGCTCTGCAGTCCATGCGCCGATTGGCCTCCATGGCCGGTGTGCACCCATCGACCATGGTCCGCCTGGTCCGGGAATTGGGCATGGAGGGCTATACCGAATTCCGCGAACCGTTCCGCACCCGCCTGCGCACCGCACCCGGCGCTTATTCCCGGGATGCCCGATCGTTGCAGCAAGGCACTTCGGTCGAACGTTTGATGCAAGACGTCTTTGATCAGGGACGGAGCATTCCCCGGGAACTGACCAATCAATTGTCCCACTGTGCCGACCTGTTGGGTCAGGCCCGTCATATCTATGTGGCCGGGGTGCGCAGTTGTTTTCCGGTGGCCTTCTACTTCCAGTACGCCTGCCGCATGTTTCGCGACAATGTGGTCTTGCTGGATGGTCAGGGCGGCACCTTTGCCGATGACCTCCGCCGCATTGGGCCCGAAGACGTGGTGCTGGCGGTCAGTTTTCAGCCCTATAGCCGGAACGTGGTGCGCGTGGTGGATTTCGCGATCAGCCGGAAGGCCCGGGTGATCGCTTTGACCGATAGCCCGTTATCACCCTTGCTGCCCGGCGACGATGTGGTGCCGCTTGTATTGCGTTCCGCCACGCCCTCGTTTTTCCATAGTGTGGTTCCGGCCATGGCGGTGATCCAGGGGCTGGTGATGATGCTGATCGCCAATGGCGGCGACGCGGCTCTCGATGGATTGGAAGATTCGGAGTCCCAGTTGGATGCTTTCGAGGCCTATTGGCTCGATGGGGACCGACGGCGCGGAGGATTGCTGTCTTGAACCATGTGTTTCACCGCGCCCCCAGGGTCACCTTGCCCCACGCGGTCGGTGGGGACGGGGTCTATGTGATTGGCGAAGATGGGACGCGTTATCTGGATGCTTGTTGCGGGGCGGCGGTGTCCTGTCTGGGCCATAGCGATGCCACGGTGCGCCAAGCCATGCATGCCCAGATCGATAAGCTGGCCTATGTGCATAGCGGCTTTTTCACCACCGACGTGATGGAGGAACTAGCCGACCGGTTGATCGGATTGGCACCGGACGGGTTGGAAAGGGTCTATCTTCTGTCCGGCGGGTCGGAGGCCATGGAGGCCGCGATCAAGCTGACCCGGCAGTATTTCCTTGAAATCGACAAGCCTGACAGGACCCGCATTATCGCCCGGGAACAAAGCTACCACGGCAATACCCTGGGCGCTTTGGCGGTGGGCGGCAACAAGCTGCGACGCTCGCCCTTTATGCCTTTGCTCATCGACAAGGTAAGCCATATTCCGGCCTGCAACCCTTATCGCCTACGCGAGGACGGGGAGAGCCTGGAAGACTATGCCTTGCGCTCGGCCAACGAATTGGAAACGGAAATCCTGCGTTTGGGACCCTCCACGGTCGCCGCCTTTGTTGCCGAGACAGTCGTCGGGGCCACGGCCGGGGCCTTGGTTCCGCCGCCGGGCTATTTCAAACGTATCCGGGAGATCTGTGACCAATATGGCGTGTTGCTGATTTTGGATGAGGTCATGTGCGGCATGGGGCGCACCGGCACCTTGTTTGCCTGTGAGCAAGAGGGCATCAGCCCCGATCTGCTGACCACGGCCAAGGGCCTGGGCGCGGGCTATCAGGCCATCGGCGCCTTGTTGGTTTCAAAAGAGATCTTCGGCACCTTGGTGGAAGGCAGCGGTTCGTTTCAACATGGTCATACCTACATGGGGCATGCCACCGCTTGTGCCGCTGCCTGTGCGGTTCTGGATGTCATCGAGCGGGATGATCTGTTGGCCAACGTGCGCCGGCAGGGGGAAACCCTGACCCAGTTGCTGCACGAAACCTTCGACAATCATCCCAACGTCGGTGATGTGCGCGGGCGCGGCCTGTTCCAGGCCATCGAACTGGTGGCCGACCGCAAGACCAAGGAGCCCTTCGACCCGTTGATGAAGGTTCAGGCCCGCATCAAAACGCAAGCCATGGACCGGAATATGATGTGCTATCCCTTCGGCGGCACGGCGGACGGCAAGCGCGGCGACCATGTGCTGCTGGCGCCGCCGTTCATTGTCACCGATGAACAGATTCATGAAATCGTCCGCCGCCTGAAAGAGGCGGTGGATGCAGCCGTTCGGGAGGTTTCCACATGATTCCTCCCTATGGCTCGCTCGCCCACCGGCCACATCCGGCGGACAGGGCAACCTCATCGCCGGACCCGCCTCGTCGGCTGCGCCTGGCGTCCACAACATCAAGCCGACATCAAGAGTGTGAAGACGAACCAACTATGGGAGAAGATAGAAATGAATAAGGTATTCAAGGGATCCATGCTGGCCGCGGCGGCTGTTACCGCCGTTTCCCTGACGGGAGCGCCACAAGCCTCGGCGGCTGGTCAGCAGTATATCTCTATCGGCACCGGCGGTGTGACCGGTGTGTACTATCCGACCGGCGGTGCCATCTGCCGTCTGGTGAACAAAACCCGCAAGGAACATGGCATCCGCTGCTCGGCGGAAAGCACCGGCGGTTCGGTCTATAATATCAACACCATTCGCGCTGGCGAGTTGGAGTTCGGTGTCGCCCAGTCCGATTGGCAGTACCATGCCTATCATGGCACGTCCAAGTTCAAGGACCAGGGACCGTTCAAAGATCTGCGCGCCATGTTCTCGGTCCATGCCGAGCCCTTTACCTTGATCGTTCGTGCCGGAACCGGCATCAAGGGGTTCGCCGATCTCAAGGGTAAGCGGGTCAACATTGGTAACCCGGGCTCCGGTCAGCGGGCGACCATGGAAGTGGTGATGGATGCTTTCGGCCTCAAAGCCAGCGATTTCTCCTTGGCTTCCGAGTTGAAGGGTTCTGAAATGGCGGCGGCCCTGTGCGATAACAAGATCGACGCCATGATCTACACGATCGGTCACCCGGCGGCGGCCATCAAGGAAGCCACCACCGCTTGTGACGCCATGTTGGTGGATGTGAGTGGCGCGCCGATCGAGAAGTTGATCGCCGACAATCCTTATTACCGCAAGGCGATCATCCCCGGCGGCATGTATCGGGGAACCGACAAGGACGTCACCACCTTTGGCGTTGGCGCTACTTTCGTGACCTCCGCCAAGGTGCCGGACAAAGTGGCCTACATCGTGGCCAAGGAATCCATGGCCAACATCGATACCTTCCGCAAGCTGCATCCGGCTTTTTCGACCTTGGATCCGAAAACCATGGTCTCCGATGGTCTTTCCGCGCCGCTGCATCCGGGCGCTATGAAAGCCTATAAGGAACTGGGTCTGCTGAAGTAAGCCCCTAATACCATCCGCCGGAACCCTAGGGTTCCGGCGGAATTCATTGGTTTATACCGATTTCTCCAGTTGAGTGAGGATACCATGTCAGCAACCGATACAGACACTGTGGCACCGAATGGTGTAAATGCCGAGGATCTGGTCGCCGAGAGTGATACCGGCGCCCGTGACCCTTATGGTCTGCCCGGCAAGATGTTGATCTGGGTTCCGCTTACCTGGTCACTATTCCAACTCTATATTTCATCGACGGTTCCATTTTGGCTAACACGCATAACAGGGATCAATCTGACATTTAATTCAGATGAAGCCCGAGCCATCCATCTTGCTTTTGCGCTATTCCTCGCTGCGACAGCTTTTCCCTTGTTCAGGACATCACCGCGGCATCACATTCCTTGGTACGATTGGCTCCTGGCTTTCGTTGGCGTGGCTGCCTGTTTGTATATGCCCGTCTTCAAGGAAGAGATTTCACAGCGCCCCGGTCTTTGGACCATGAACGATTTGATTATCTCGGGCACCGGTCTCGCCATTTTGTTGATTTCCACATATAGAGCCTTGGGATTGCCGTTGGTGGTCGTGGCCTCTGTATTCATGTTCTATGTGTTCTTCGGCCACTTGGAGGCCTTGCCGGATGTGCTCCGTTGGAAGGGGGCGTCCTTTACCAAGGCCCTTGGCCACTACTGGATGCAAACCGAAGGCGTGTTTGGGGTTGCCCTAGGCGTTTCCGCCTCGATGATTTTTCTGTTCGTGCTATTCGGCTCCATTCTGGAGAAAGCCGGGGCGGGCGCCTGGTTCATCAAGACATCCGTGGCCATGCTTGGGCATTTCCGAGGAGGCCCGGCCAAGGCGGCGGTTTTGTCTTCCGCCATGACCGGCCTGATTTCCGGCTCTTCCATCGCCAACACGGTGACCACCGGTACCTTCACCATTCCGCTGATGAAGCGTACGGGCTTTCCGGCCGAGAAAGCGGGCGCCGTCGAGGTGGCATCAAGTACCAACGGTCAGTTGACTCCACCTGTGATGGGCGCTGCGGCGTTCTTGATGATTGAGTATGTGGGCGTGACCTATCTTGAGGTGGTCCGCCACGCGTTCCTGCCAGCGCTGATTTCCTATATCGCCTTGCTCTATATCGTGCATTTGGAGTCCCTGAAGCTCGGGCTCAAGGGCCTGCCTCGTGGGGGAGTCTTGAAAAGCATTCCGGCACGAATTGCCAATGTGGTGCTTGGTTTCCTGATCGTCGCCGGATTGGGCGGCGCGATATATTACGGCCTGGGCTGGACCAAGGAAGTCTTTGGCGAAGGCACCATCTATGTCGCCATGTTGATGTTCCTGGTGGCCTATGTGGCACTTGCCGCAGTGGCCGCCAGGCTGCCTGACCTGGACCCGGACGAGCTTTCCAAGCCGATGTTGGAAACGCCGGTTCTCGGCCCGACCGTCCAGACCGGTCTTTACTACCTTCTGCCCATCGTCGTGCTGGTTTGGTGTTTGATGATTGAGCGCTTCTCGCCGGGGCTTTCCGCTTTTTGGGCCACCATGGGGATGATCTTTATCACCTTGACTCAAGACAGCCTTAAGGGCGTTCTGCGCAAACAGAGCGATATTTTGGGCGGTCTTCGCAGCGGCCTCCAACATCTCAAGGATGGCATGGTCGCGGGCGCTCGTAACATGATCGGAATCGCTGTCGCCACCGGTGCTGCGGGGATCATTGTCGGCACCATCTCCTTGACTGGTGCCCATCAGATCATGGGCGAGTTCGTCGAATTCCTGTCCGGCGGAAACCTTATGTTGATGTTGTTTTTGGTGGCTGTCCTCAGTCTGATCCTGGGGATGGGCCTGCCGACGACGGCCAACTATATCGTTGTTTCCAGCCTCATGGCTCCGGTGATCATTGCCGTCGGGGCGAAAAGCGGCCTGATTGTGCCGCTTATCGCCGTGCATATGTTCGTGTTCTACTTCGGTATTCTGGCCGATGATACGCCACCGGTGGGTCTGGCGGCTTTCGCGGCCTCCGCCATTTCCGGCGGCGACCCGATCCGGACCGGTATTCAAGGGTTTATGTACGATATCCGTACCGGAATTCTGCCCTTCTTGTTCATCTTCAATACGGATCTTCTGCTGATCAATGTTTCTCCCGGTCACGCGATTATCGTGTTCCTGGTTGCGCTGGTTGCCATGCTGACATTTGCTTCCGCGACCCAGGGGTATTTCTTGGTAAGGAACAGACTCTGGGAATCGGCTTTGATGCTGTTGGTCGCCTTTACCATGTTCAGACCTGGGTTCTGGCTCGATCAGGTTCACCCACCCTTTGTGGAGTATCCCGGTACGGAAATCGTTCAAGTCGCCGGGACATTGCCCGAAAATGGAGAGATCCGTTTTGTCATCGAAGGGCCGGATAGTCGCAACGGTGAGCCTGATGGCACGACCCTCGTCGCGCCACTTGGAGCATCGGGAGACGGTGAAGGTCGGTTGATGACCGCAGCGGGACTGATGCTACGCATGGAGGATGGCAAGGCGATCCTCGAAGAACCCATGCCCAATTCACCGCTTTTCCAAAAAATGTTGGCTTTCGATTTTTATGGAGATGACCCTGTCCATGTGGTTCGGGTCGAGGTGCCCGCGGAGCGCATTGCCAAGGAATATTTCTATATTCCGGCAGCTATCGTGCTGATATTGCTTGTTGTTCTGCAACGCCGCCGTCAACGTACCGAAGCCCCGGTCTAGGAGGGACCCCGCCATGTATAACGATGTTCTTTTGGCCATTGACTTGGACGACGATTCCTCCTGGTCCAAAGCCCTTCCTGTCGCTCTCGAGTTTGTCCGCAATTCCGACGGAATGTTGCACGTTATGACGGTCGTGCCGAATTTCGGCATGTCTATCGTCGGCCAGTTCTTCCCGAAGGGTTACGAAGAGGAACTGGGCACCAAGATTCTGCAAACCTTGAAAGATTTTGTGGCCAATCATGTTCCCAAGGACGTCAAAGTCCAGCATATCGTCGGGGAAGGGACGGTATACGAAGTGATTCTTAAAATTGCTGGGAAGATCAATGCCGATATGATTGTCGTGGCCTCGGGCCGGGATGACCTCAAGGACTTCCTCCTCGGCCCCAATGCCGCGCGGGTGGTGCGCCATGCCAAGTGTTCGGTCACGGTGGTGCGTTAAACAGCCCAACGCCATTTCGCAAAACCAAAGGCTTAGAGGAGGGATCCTCTAAGCCTTTGTTTCGTGTGCCGTAAATGGTCGGAGTGAGAGGATTCGAACCTCCGGCCCCCGCCTCCCGAAGACGGTGCTCTACCAGGCTGAGCTACACTCCGGCATGGGTGAGGGCGCCTTATAGCCTCGATTTCGGCGCCCTGCAAGATCAATGGGCGCGTTCGATGCAGAAATCGACGATATCGATCAAGGCCTGACGTTCCGGGTTGTCGGGAAAGATCCCCAGGGCATCGCGGGCGATGGCCCCATAATGGCGGGCGCGGGCCACCGTATCCACCAGGGCCTCGCGTTTTTCCATCAACTCGATGGCACGTTCCAGGTCGCCTTCGTCCTGATTAAGGTTCTCCAGGGTGCGGCGCCAGAACTCGCGCTCTTCCTCGGTGCCGCGTCGGAAGGCCAGGATGATCGGCAAAGTAATTTTGCCCTCGCGGAAATCATCGCCGACGGTCTTGCCCAATTCCGCCTGCTTGGCCGAATAGTCAAGCATGTCGTCGATGAGTTGGAACACGATGCCTAGGTTCATGCCGTAGCTATCGAGGGCTTCTTCTTCCACGTCCGGGCGGTCGGCCACCACCGCGCCAACCCGGCAGGCGGCGGCGAACAGGGCGGCGGTCTTGCCCTTGATGACATCCAAATAGGCTGCTTCGCCGGTATCGGTGTCATTGGTGGTGATCAACTGATGCACCTCGCCCTCGGCGATGGTGGAGGAAGCGCCGGAGAGAATCGCCAGCACCTTGAGCGAGCCATTTTCGACCATCAGCTCGAAAGCCCGGCTGAACAAAAAATCACCAACCAGCACCGATGGCTTGTTTCCCCACAGGGCATTGGCCGAGGATTCGCCGCGCCGCAGGTCGCTTTCATCGACCACGTCGTCGTGCAACAGAGTGGCGGTATGGATGAATTCGACGCATGTGGCGAGGCCAACATGGCGTTGTTCCTGGTGTCCGCACATGCGGGCCGAGGCGAGAGTCAGCATGGGGCGCAGTCGCTTTCCACCGGCTGCCACGATATGCCCGGCCAGCTGTGGAATCAGCGCCACCGGGCTATCCATGCGTTCGACGATCAGGCGATTGACGCCCTTCATATCGTCGGCCACCAGGGCCGTCAGAGTTTCCAGAGCCTTTTTGCGGCCCCGTTCTTCTTCTAAATTGACGACAACACCCACGTTCCGTGGCCTCCGAAGTTCCCCCAAACTGCATCGTCGCCCTTGACGGGGCGGGATACAGGGCGGAGCATATGGAGCCCACCCCGTCCGGTCAAGCAACACATCTATACCAATGGCTGATACCATGAAGGAATTGCTGCGCACCGATAACCCCGTTTTGCTGTCCTGGCTGACCGCCCGGCTTGAAGGCGAGGGGATCGAGGCCCTGGTCTTCGATGCCCATACTAGTTCCGCCTATGGCTCTGGATTGTTGGCGTTGCGCCGTCGGGTCATGGTCGATGATGACGATCTTCCCCGGGCCAAGCGGCTGCTGGACGAGGTCCCCGCCGATGATCTGTGAGCCATCGGAAGATTCCCTTCTCGATGGCCGCGTGCGCCTGTTTCAGCCGGAAAACGGCTATCGGGCGGCGGTTGATCCGGTGTTGCTTGCGGCATCGGTTGGCGCCGTTGCCGGAGACCGGGTGCTGGATCTGGGGTGTGGGACCGGGGCGGCCGGGCTTTGTTTGTTGGCCCGGGTCGCAGGCCTGGAGGTCACCGGGTTGGAGATTCAGTCAGACATGGCCGATTTGGCAAGAAAGGGGCGGGGGAATGGTCATGCTTTGAGGGTGATCACCGGCGATGTGGCCGATCCCCCCGACAGTCTCAACGGCGCGATCTTCGACCATATCATCGCCAACCCGCCTTATGTGCTGGAAGGACGTGGCAATTGTCCGCCCGACCCGGGCCGGGCTGTGGCCCATGTGGAGACCGAAGGTGCTCTGGGGGACTGGGTGGCGGCGGCCTTGCGCTGGTGTCGTCCCAAAGGGAGCATTACCTTTATTCATCGGGCCGATCGGCTTGTGGATCTGTTGGCGCTGATGCGAGACCGGGTCGGTGCCTTGGTGATTTTCCCCCTATGGCCCATTCAGGGTAAAGAGGCCAAACGGGTCTTGGTGCAGGCCCGCAAGGGCCGCCGCACGCCGCCGCGATTGGCGGCCGGGCTGGTTTTGCATGATGCCGACGGGCGCTATACCGATGAGGCCGAACAAATCCTGCGCCACGGTGCGCCGTTGGACGGCTTGGCCAATTGATGCTATCCAGCTACGGCGTATGGCGTTGGGTCTAGATTAAGATGAATCCGTAGGAACTTGTTTATGTTTGGGTTTAGTTTTCCGAAATTGTTGTTTACCGCGTTGGCGATCGCTGCTGTTTGGTACGGATTCAAGTATATTACCCGGCTTCAGGAGCGGCGCGATCAGGCGCCGAAAGTACGTCGGGGCAAGCAAACCGGTCCGGCCCGCGAGGCGTCTGTGGAAGATATGATTCAGTGTGAAATATGCGGCGATTTCCTCTCTGGAGCCCGGCCCAGGTCCTGTGGGCGAAAAGACTGTCCTTATCCTGGTTGAATCAGCGTTGACCGCAGCGGCTCCGGGGCGTACCTTGCGCCTCGCATTTCCCGGAACCCCCCATATCTAAAAAGCCAGACTCATGGCCAGTACAGACTTCCAATCGCTGATCCTCACGCTGCAATCCTTTTGGGCGGAGCGGGGATGCGTATTGTTACAACCCTATGACATGGAAATGGGCGCGGGGACGTTTCACCCGGCGACCACCTTGCGGGCCTTGGGCCCGGAACCCTGGAAGACCGCCTATGTGCAGCCGTCCCGACGGCCGACAGATGGGCGCTATGGCAACAATCCAAACCGTTTGCAGCACTATTATCAGTTCCAGGTGATCCTCAAACCCTCGCCGGACAATGTGCAAGAGCTCTACCTCGACTCGCTCCGGCATTTGGGAATCGACCCGGACCTGCACGACATCCGCTTTGTCGAGGATGATTGGGAAAGCCCGACTTTGGGTGCCTGGGGCCTGGGCTGGGAAGTCTGGTGCGATGGCATGGAAGTCACGCAGTTCACCTATTTCCAACAGGTGGGCGGGTTTGACTGCGATCCGGTATCGGCGGAGCTGACCTATGGCCTGGAACGGTTGGCCATGTACATCCAGGGGGTCGAGAATGTCTATGATCTGGCTTGGAATGCCGATGGGGTAACCTATGGCGATGTCTATTTGCAAAACGAACAGGAACAGTCGGCCTTCAATTTCGAACATGCCAACACCGATATCCTGTTCCGCCACTTCACCGATGCGGAAATCCAGTGCGCCGAACTGCTCGCCTTGAACAAGCCCCTGGCGCTGCCCGCCTATGAGCAATGCCTCAAGGCCAGCCATACATTCAACCTGCTGGATGCACGCGGGGTGATTTCAGTCACCGAGCGGCAGGCCTATATCGGGCGGGTCCGGGCATTGGCCAAAGGCTGCGCCGAGGCTTGGCTGAAATCCCGTGGCCATCTGACCGACGGGGAGGGCTAGGCCATGGCGGATCTGCTGCTCGAACTTTTCTCAGAGGAAATTCCCGCCCGCATGCAGGCCAAGGCCGTTGCTGATCTGTCGCGCCTGGTCATGGATGGCTTGAAGAAGTCTGGATTAGACTCTGATAAGACACAAACTTATGTGACCCCGCGTCGCCTGGTCTTGGCCGTCGAGGGACTGCCTGCGCAAGCGCCGGATATTACCGGAGAACGCAAGGGGCCAAAGATCGATGCCCCGGAACAGGCCATCGCCGGGTTCAAGCGGTCGATCCCCGACGGGGCAAAGATCGAGGAACGGGAGACCAAGAAGGGCACGCTCTATTTCGCCACCTGGGAAGAGAAGGGCCGGGCCACCGCCGAGATCCTCGCCGAGGTGTTGCCCGAAGCCCTGAATGCGCTGCCTTGGCCCAAATCCATGCGTTGGGGCTCCAATGCCAGAAAATGGGTGCGACCGCTGCATTCGATCATCGCGCTGTTCGAAGGCGTGGTGGTGCCGTTCAGCTTCGGGCCGGTAAACAGCGGGAATACCACCCGCGGCCACCGGTTCATGGCCCCGGAAGAGATCACCGTCAGCGGCATCGCCGACTATGTGAAACAGATGCGCGGCGCCAAAGTGATGTTGGACCGTGAGGAGCGCAAGGCGCTGATTCTCGAAGAGGCCCTGCGTCTTTCCGACGAAGAATCCCTCGTGCTCAAGCGCGACCAGGGCCTTTTGGAAGAGGTGGCTGGCCTGGTGGAATGGCCGGTGCTCTATATGGGGCAGATCGACAAGGCCTTCATGGAAGTGCCCAAGGAAGTCCTGATCACGTCCATGCGGGCGCACCAGAAATATTTCTCCTGTCTGACCCTGGATGGGCTGTTGGCCCCGCGATTCATTGTTGCCGCCAATCGTGAAACCCCCGATCATGGCAAACAGATCATCGCCGGTAACGAGCGGGTGCTGCGCGCTCGGCTGTCCGATGCCCGATTCTTCTGGGATCAGGACCACAAGTCGACCCTGGAAGATCGCATTCCGGCCCTGGATGACATGGTGTTCCACGCCAAGCTGGGCACGGTGAAGGACAAGAGCGAGCGTATTGCCGAGATCGCCACGGCGCTGTGCAAGTATGTTCCCGGCGCCGACCCCGATAAGGCCCACCGGGCCGGACGCCTTTGCAAGGCGGATCTGGTTTCGGAAATGGTCTACGAGTTTCCGGAGGTGCAGGGGATCATGGGCCGCTATCTGGCCCGTGACGAAGGCGAGGACATGGCCGTCGCCGAAGCCATTGCCGAGCACTATGCCCCGCAGGGTCCGGGCGATGACTGTCCTTCGGCGCCCGAATCCGTTGCCGTTTCCTTGGCCGACAAGATTGATACGCTGGTGGGATTCTGGGCCATTGGCGAGACACCGACAGGCTCCAAGGATCCCTTTGCCTTGCGCCGCGCGGCCCTGGGCGTGATCCGCTTGATCGTCGAGAACAAGTTGCGGGTGCCGCTGTATGGGGCTTTCAATGTTGCCGGGGGCTGGCTGACACACCAGGGCGCCGTCGCCGAAGCCAGGAATCTGCCGGAACTATTGGACTTCTTCGCCGACCGACTGAAGGTCCACCTGAAGGAACAGGGCGTGCGGCATGACTTGATCTCCGCCGTGTTTGCTTTGGGCAACGAGGACGATCTGGTGCGCCTTTTGGCCAGAGTCGAGGCTTTGGGCCAATTCCTGGACAGCGACGACGGCGCCAATTTGTTGGTTGCCTACCGACGGGCCACCAATATCGTCCGCATCGAAGAAAAGAAGGATGGCCTGACCTATGGGGATCCAGTGGATCCGGCGGTCTTGGTACAGGACGAAGAAAAGGCCCTGGTGGCGACGCTCGAAGAAGTGGAGCCGATGGTGGCCCAGGCTCTGATAGATGAGAATTTCGAGGCGGCCATGACCAATCTTGCCCAACTGCGCGGGCCGGTGGACGCCTTTTTCGACCAGGTGACGGTGAATAGTGACGACCCGGCCCAACGGGTCAATCGATTGAGACTATTGGCGCGGATTGGACATGTCATGGGCGGCGTGGCCGACTTTTCCAACGTGGAGGGATAGACTATGACGAAGTGGGTATACGGGTTTGGCGACGGCAATGCCGAGGGGCGTGCCGATATGAAGAACTTGCTTGGTGGCAAGGGCGCCAACCTGGCCGAGATGGCGAGCCTGGGTATTCCGGTTCCGGCGGGCTTTACCATCACCACCGAGCTTTGCACCTACTTCTATGAAAATGATCAGACCTATCCCGCCGACCTGAAGGAACAGGGCGCGAAGGCGCTGTCCGACGTGGAAAAGATCATGGGCGCCAAATTCGGCGATTCCGACAACCCGCTCTTGGTCTCGGTGCGTTCCGGCGCCCGGGCTTCCATGCCTGGCATGATGGACACCGTGCTCAACCTGGGTCTCAACGATGACACCGTCAAAGGCCTTATCGCCCAGTCCGGTGACGAGCGGTTTGCCTATGACAGCTATCGCCGTTTCGTGCAGATGTATTCCGACGTGGTGCTCGGCGTCGAGCATCATCACTTCGAGGAAATCCTGCAAGACCACAAGGATAGCAAGGGGTACGTGCTCGATACGGATATGACCGCCGATGACTGGAAACTGATTGTCGCATCCTTCCGTACCAAGGTTGAACAGCAACTGGGCCGTCCGTTCCCCATGGATCCGCAAGAACAGCTCTGGGGAGCCATCGGCGCGGTGTTCGGATCCTGGATGAACCAGCGGGCCATCACCTACCGCAAGCTCAACGACATCCCCGCCGAATGGGGGACCGCCGTCAACGTGCAGGCCATGGTTTATGGCAACATGGGCGAAGATTCCGCCACCGGCGTTTGCTTCAGCCGAGATCCCTCCACCGGCATGAACCGGTTTTACGGCGAGTTCTTGATCAATGCCCAGGGAGAAGACGTGGTGGCGGGCATTCGCACGCCGCAGCCGCTGAACCTGGTCGAAAAGGAAACCTCCCATTCGGAGCTTCCGTCCATGGAAGAGGAAATGCCGGCGCTCTACAAAGAGCTGAACGGCTACCGGGATCGTTTGGAACAGCATTATCGCGATATGCAGGATATGGAGTTCACCGTTCAGCGCGGCAAGCTCTGGATGCTGCAAACCCGCAACGGCAAGCGGACCGCCCAGGCGGCGCTGACCATTGCCGTTGAAATGTGCGAAGACGGGCTGATCGACAAGGAAGAAGCCATTCGCCGCATGGATCCGGCGATGCTCGATTCCCTGTTGCATCCGATGCTCGACCCCAGCGCCGACCGGACCGTCTTGGCCAAGGGCCTTCCGGCATCGCCGGGTGCCGCGTCGGGACAGGTGGTGTTCAGCGCCGATGAGGCCGAGAAATGGGCCGGGGCGGGCAAGAAAGTCATGCTGGTACGTATCGAAACCTCGCCCGAGGATATCGGCGGCATGCATGTGGCCCAGGGCATCCTGACCACCCGTGGCGGCATGACCAGCCACGCGGCGGTTGTTGCGCGCGGCATGGGGACCCCTTGTGTTTCCGGTACCGGTGAGATCAAGGTGGATTACGCCTCCAAGTCCTTCTCCGTTGGCGGGACCACGGTGAACGAAGGGGATGTCATCACCATCGACGGCGCCTCTGGCGAGGTAATGCTCGGCGAAGTGCCGACCATGCAACCGGAATTGACCGGCGATTTCGCCAAGCTGATGGCCTGGGTGGACAAGATTCGCACCTTGACGGTACGGACAAATGCCGAAACCCCGACCGATGCCCAGACCGCTCGCAAGTTCGGCGCCGAGGGCATTGGCCTGTGCCGCACCGAACATATGTTCTTTGACCCGGCACGGATCATCCATATGCGCGAGATGATCGTGGCCGAGGACGAGGAGACCCGCCGGGCCGCGCTGGCCAAGCTGCTGCCGTATCAGCGCCAGGATTTCTCGGAGCTGTTCGAAATCATGGCCGGGCTGCCGGTGACCATCCGTCTGCTCGATCCGCCACTGCACGAGTTCCTGCCGCATTCGGAGGCCGACATGGCCGATGTGGCTTCCGCCGCCGGAACCACGGTGGACAAGATCAAGGCGGCTTCCGCCCAGTTGCAGGAATCCAACCCCATGCTCGGTCATCGCGGCTGTCGTTTGGCGATCACCTATCCGGAGATCTGCGAGATGCAGGCCCGGGCCATTTTCGAGGCCGCCTGCGAGGTGACCAAGAAGGGCGGGGCGCCGGTGGTGCCGGAAGTGATGGTGCCGCTGGTGGGTCTGTTCAACGAATTCGATACCTTGAAAAAGGTGATCGAGGGCGTTGCCAAGACCGTCATGGCTGAACAAGGTATCGAACTAGAGTATCTGATCGGCACCATGATCGAATTGCCGCGCGCCGCCTTGCGGGCTGGTCACATCGCCGAGCAGGCCGAATTCTTCAGCTTCGGCACCAACGATCTTACTCAGACGGCCTTCGGTTTGTCTCGCGATGACGCGGGCAACTTCCTGAAGATCTATATCGACAAGGGCATCATCGAAGTGGATCCCTTCGTCTCCATTGATCAAGATGGTGTCGGCGAGTTGATCAAGCTGGCTGCCGAACGCGGCAAGGCCACCCGCCCGGACATCAAGCTGGGCATCTGTGGCGAACATGGCGGTGACCCGGCCTCGGTGGTGTTCTGCCATCACGCCGGTCTTAACTATGTTTCCTGCTCTCCTTACCGGGTGCCGATTGCGCGCTTGGCGGCGGCGCAGGCCGTGTTGGGCGCCGGAAGCTACTCGACCAAGTAGGACCGAGCGCCTGTTGGGTCGGTCCAATCGGACCCAATCAAACACGACGTGATCTGGACATCATTTGAGGAACAACGGCGGGGCTTGGGTCCCGCCGTTTTTCATGGTCTTTCGATTTCAGGGCATACAATGGGTGGGGACCAAGGCGGCAGGAGGCGACGCAGGCTGCCTTGGTTTCCCTGTTTTCTATGAACCGGTCCGGGCCTTGCTGCCCCTGAGCGGGCAGCCAAACAACGGACCGACCAGGCAGATGTTGAACAGACCGGTGAGCATGGGACCGGTACCGAGGGCGGCGATGATCATGCCGTCGGTTCCGCCGATACCCCAAATGCCCCAAGTCACCAATGCGCCCCCGGCGAAGATGCGGATCAGCCGACCGGCAGGGGATGCCATAAAGGATGTAAATGCGTTCATGATGGGTTCCTGTTGTCTTGATTGACGATGCAGGAATCCTAACGGGCGGAACCCGTTGGTTCTGTAACCTGGGCTACACAGAGGGCTACACAGAGTCAGCTAAATAGCGGGAGGTTCAGTCCTTCGGCAATGCTGTCGGCGAAGCGGACCTCGTAGTTCTCGCGGGCCTCCGCCTGGACCGCTTCCAGTTCGCCATCGTCGGAGCCATGTCCGGTCTTGACGTGCAAGCCACCGGCCAAACCCGCCAGCCGTCCGGCCCCGATGTCGCTGGCCCGATCGCCGATCACCCAGGACTGTGGCATGACGATCCGGAGATGATCCGCCGCCCGTTCCAGCATGCCGGGATTGGGTTTGCGGGCCGGATGATCCTTGTGAGCGTAAAGCTTCTTGGTGCCTTTTTCGTGGTGGGGACAGGCGTAGACGGCGTTCAGGTAAGCCCCCTCGGCCTCCAGCAGGTGTATGAGCCGTTCTTGAGTGGCCGCGAATTCGGACCAGCCATACAGTCCTCGGGCAATACCCGCCTGGTTGGTGATCAGCACCACGGGGATCTCCAGTTGATTGGCCCGGGTGATGACTTGCGCGGCGCCAGGAATCAGCTCTGCCTTGTACGGCTCGTGCAGATAGTTGACCTCCACCACCACGACGCCGTCGCGGTCGAGGAAGAGCGCCGGACGGTCAGCGGGGCCCTTGTCGAGAATTTGGTTCCAGACATGCTCACCGTCGATCATCAAGCCTTTGGGCAAATCAAGTTTCTGTTTCATGGGGCGGGCCTCGGATTGATGGGGATGAGCGTGCCGGAGCGGATGGCAAGAGAGGCGGGTGTGAGCAGGTTCATCAGCAGGGCAACCGTATCGGCGATGGGAACATCGGGCGAAATTACCAACGACAGGCGATGAACACCGAGTGGCAGGGAACTGTTTAAAACCCGCCCCCCCGCGTCGTCATCCACCAGGGCAACGATGCGTCCATCGGTTTCTTCCATATCCTCGGCTAAGGCACGGGCCAATCCGGCCAAGCTGCTCAGGTGGCGGCGCCAGACTTCGGCGGCTTCGTCGTCGTCGGGCAGGGGGCCCAATTCACTGCCATCTAAAACCAGGATGTCCACGTTTTCGAGTTCCAAGGCAAGCACGTCTCGGGTTACCGAGTGGGATAGGTCACCTGGTAGCGATTGCACCGTTGCATTGTTTTCACCGTTCAATTCATCGGCGATGACCTGCATCTCCGTTTCGCGCCCTCCGGCCAGGACCAAGAGGCCAGGTTCGGCGGAAAGTTTCGCCGCCAATCGATGCCCCATTTGCCCAAATGGACCAGCCAGAAGCAGGGTCGATGGGGGCGGGTCTTGGTCGCTGGTTTGAGTCATGAGAATGTCATTCCACGGAGTCGCGCTGAAGGGATCCTATCGTCGGCGTCCAAAGGTCGCAATCGATCCTATTTAATATATTGAAATTAAAAGATATTTGTGGGGTGGTTGATCCTGCGACCGTCATTTGAAAGGATGAGGCTCCTCAGAAGAACGACCGTGGTCAACACGGCGTCTCACGCTTGGAAGGAATAGCCAAAAAATGATGGAAATCCGCATCCATGGTCGGGGCGGGCAAGGCAATGTGGTCGCGGCCTATGTCCTGGCCACCGCAGCCTTCGAGGACGGGCGCTTTTGCCAGGCCTTTCCGGCCTTCGGCGCCGAGCGCCGGGGCGCCCCCGTCGTCGCCTTTGTCCGTGTCTCCCATTCCCAGATCCTGCAACGGGACGAAGTCAAGACACCTTCGTTTCTGATTATTCAGGACGAAACCCTGTTGCACGAGGCGGGCCTTACCAAAGGCCTGAAAAAGGGTGGAGGCATCTTGATCAATTCGACCCTGGACGTGAAAGAGCTGAAAAAGCGCTACAAGGAAGACATGATCCCCATTCCGGCCACTCAAATGGCCATCGAGAATGTCGGGCGTCCGGTGCCGAACGTGGCGCTGTTGTCGGCCTTTCTGGAAATGACCGGCATGCTGCCACAATCAGCACTTAAAAAAGCTTTGAGCCAACGCTTCAAGGCGCATGTGTTGGAAAACAATCTGCGCCTCGCCCATCAGGCGGCAAAGGCAGTGGACAAAGGAATGTGGAAGGAGATCGCGGATGCGGCAAGCGCTTGAAGGTTCGCAGGCCATCGCAAAAGCGGTGGCTCTGTGTCGTCCGGGCGTGGTGGCGGCCTATCCCATCACCCCGCAGACCCACATCGTGGAAAACATTTCCAAGCTGGTTGCCGATGGCGACATGAAGACTCAGTTGGTCAGTGTGGAGAGCGAATTCTCCGCCGCCTCCGTGGCCTTGGGCGCCGCCGCTGCCGGGTCGCGGGCTTATACGGCCAGTTCGTCGCAGGGCATCATGTTGATGGCCGAGGTGCTGTTCAATATCGCCGGGCTGCGCATTCCCATGGTGCTGACCTGCGCCAACCGGGCCGTCGGTGCGCCATTGAACATCTGGAACGATCAGTCGGACAGCATGGCTGTGCGGGACTCAGGCTGGATCCAGCTCTATTGCGCCGACAACCAGGAGGCCGTGGATACCATGATCCAGGCCTATCGCATCACCGAAAAGACCGAACTGCCGGTGATGGTCTGCATGGACGGGTTCATTCTGACCCATACCCTGGAAGTGATCGATATTCCGGACTCCGCCAAGGTCGATAAATATCTGCCCGAGTATAAGTTCAAGCGGGTTTTGGATCCTTCGGACCCGATCAGTGTCGGGACCTTGGTATCGCCCGAGTTTTTCTCCGAGGTACGCCATTCCCATCATGCCGCCATGCAAAAGGCTCTGCCGGAAATCGTTTCGGCGGACAAGGCATTCGGGCGCGCCTTCAAGCGCAGTTATGGCGGCCTGCTCAGCGAGCATGGCGACGAAAACGCCACGGTGGCAATCCTGACCCTTGGGTCCGTGTCCGGTACCTTGCGGGCGGGTATGGAACGCTATCCACCGCGCCGCAAGACCAAGATCATCAACATGCGCTGCTTCCGGCCATTCCCCGAGGATGCCATCCGCGAGGCCTGTGCTGGGATCAAGGACCTGATCGTCATGGAGCGCGCCTTCTCGGCGGGCATGGGCGGTATCGTTGGGACGGAGATCCGCGCCGCCCTATCAAGCATGAAAAACCCGCCGAAGGTCCACAACGTGGCCGTTGGTCTGGGTGGACGCGACATTCCCATCGAAATGTTTCCGCGCCTGATGGAGGCCCTCAAAGAGGACTCCATCTCCGAGTTCTCGGTATTCGATGTAGAGCTGGACAAGCTCCCCAAGGAGGACCGCTGACATGGCCGCGAAAAAGAAAGTCGATCAGGAACGTTTGCGCGAACTGCGCAACAAGCATGGTCGCAAGGACGGGGAAGCCCCCAAAAAGGGGGAAGCCAAGCAAAAAGACGCCCGTCAGCTTCAGCCCCGTTTCAGGGGATTGGAAGCCGGACACCGGGCCTGTCAGGGCTGCGGGGAGGCTTTGGCCGCGCGGTTGGTCACCGAGGCCGCCGGGCCTGATGTGATGATCGCCAATGCCACCGGGTGTCTGGAAGTCTTCACCACCCCCTGGCCGCAATCGGCTTGGCGGGTGCCTTGGATCCATTCATTGTTCGAGAACGCCGCCGCTGTGGCCTCGGGCATGGAAGCCGCCATGCTGGACCAAGGCAAGTCGACCAAGGTTTTGGCCTTCGGCGGCGATGGCGGCACCTTCGATATCGGTTTCCAGGCTCTGTCTGGCATGCTCGAGCGCGAACATAACGTGCTTTACGTCTGCTACGACAACGAAGCCTACATGAACACCGGCATCCAGCGGTCCGGTTCGACGCCCCATTCGGCGCGCACCACCACCTCGCCACCAGGCAAGGCGAGCATGGGCAAGCGGCACCTGAAAAAGGACCTGCTATCGATCATTTCGTCGCATCATATTCCTTATGCCGCCAGTACCTCGGTGGCCTATCCCGCCGACATCCGGCGCAAGGTGCGTCGGGCCATGGAAATCACCGGCCCGACCTTCTTGTTGGTGCACAGCCCCTGTCCGCTTGGTTGGGGGCATGATGGCGCCAAGACCATCGAGGTGGCGCGCCTGGCGGTTCAATCAGGCCTGTTCCCGTTGGTTGAGATGGAGCGGGGCGATGTCACCGATGTGATGCCCATCCGCAAGCCACGACCGGTGGCCGATTATCTCAAGCAACAGGTGCGCTTCCGTCATCTGTTCGTGCCGGACGACCCCCGGGCTTTGGAGGAGCAAGAGCACCTGCAGGCTTTGGCCGACTACAATATCGAACGCTATGGGCTTTACGGAGAGGATGACGATCCGTTGGATACCGATGGCGCCGACGCGGTCCGCCGCGGCGGTTTGGCGAATTAAGGGGAGAGACAGAACATGGCTGTGTTAACACGCGGGGCCTATGCCCTTCCCGGGACGTCACTGGACTTCAAGACCGGTACCTGGCGGGTGGATATTCCCTATCACCAGCACTGGTCGGCGCCCTGCCATACCGCCTGTCCGGCGGGAGAGGATCAACAAGCCTGGCTGGCCAAAATTCAGGAAAACAAGCTGCACGAGGCTTGGGAAGTCCTGGTGGCCGCCAATCCCATGCCGGCGATCACCGGGCGGGTCTGCCCGCATCCTTGCGAGTCCGCTTGCAATCGGGCCCAATACGACGAACCCATTGCCATTCACAATGTGGAACGGTTTCTCGGCGACGAGGCCATCCGTCTGGGCTGGAAATATCCGATCCTGAAGAAGGTGACCAAAGAATCGCCGAGCGTGGCCGTGGTCGGTGCGGGGCCAGCCGGGCTTTCCGCCGCCTATCATCTGGTCCGACGGGGATTTAAGGTCAATCTGTTCGATGCTCTGCCAGAAGCCGGGGGACTTTTACGCTCGGCCATTCCCATGACCCGGCTGCCGCGCAAGGTTCTGGATGCGGAAATCGAGCGCATTTTCGCTCTCAATGGGTTGAAGTTCCATCCGCGTCATCGCTTGGGACGGGATATCTCCTTGGGTGAGTTGCAAAATGATCATTCGGCCGTCTTCATGGGCCCGGGAGCCGAGCGTTCCAAGAACTGGGACGTGGATGGGGCCGTGCCCGCCGATTTGCATCAAGGATTGCACCTGATCAAGGAATGGGTGGATCACGGCGAAATCCCGACGCCGAAGAGTGTTGCCATTCATGGCGGCGGCAATACGGCGGTGGACCTGGCCCGCATCATGAAGCGGCGGGGGGTGGAAGAAGTCTATGTGATTACGGCATCGGGTCTGCCCGGTCCCGACACGGCGCCCGACGACATTCTCAATGTGGTGCCGCGCGAGTTGGAAGAAGCCATCGAGGAGGGGGTGATCTTTTATCCCCACCGGACCATTCAGCGGCTGATCATGCGCGGGTCAAAGCTGATCGGCGTGGAGATGGTTCACCTGAAAAAGCTGCCCGGCAAGGGGGGGCGGAAAAGCCGTATCTCGTTCCAGGGTACCGAGCGGGTGCTCAACGTGGATATGGTCATTCCGTCCATTGGCGAAGCTGTGGATGCAGGTGGTTTCGAAAAACTGGTCGGCAACGCCAACTACTTTAAAACCGATGACTGGGGCAACGTGTCAGATCATCCCGGCGTGTTCGTCGGCGGTGACGCCCGCGGCGACCGGGGCACGGTTAGTGCCGCCGTTGGCGATGGGCGCAAGGCGGCGGAAGCCGTCGAGGCCTTTATCAAAAGCAAGGAGCCGGTGGACGACGTTCGCGAGACCCTTGATTACGATAAACTGAACGTCAACTACTACGAGCCGGCGCCCCGATCCTTTGTCGGCAAGCTGCCAGTCATCGATCGCACCGACTTTGCGGAAATCGAGCAGAGTTTGGAATACGCCCAGGTGATCGACGAAGGCGCCCGCTGCTTTAGCTGCGGCAATTGCCTGGCTTGCGACAACTGCTGGACCTACTGCCCGGACAATGCGGTGGTAAAAACCCGCGACACCTGTTCGGACGGCTCACACTATCTGTTTGACTACGAGTTCTGTAAGGGCTGCGGCATGTGCGCCGCGGAATGCCCGTGCGGCTATATTCTCATGAAGCACGAGGATTAATAAGTCAGCGTACGGCAGCTTGCGCCAGGGTATAGACCGTCATCCGGCGGTCGACCCCGCGCAATGCCTGCTCACCCAACGATATACAGCGATCCGCCGTGATTTTTGCGAACTGATCGGAGAGTAACAAAGGCTGGTCGAGGGTCTTGCAGAAGCCCTCAAGGCGCGCGGCTTCGTTGGCTGCCGGGCCAATGACGGTGAATTCCAAGCGTTCGGGAGTGCCGATATTGCCATAAGTCACATCCCCCATATGCAGGGCGATTCCATAGCCCAGCGGTTCTTCTCCGGCGGCTGTGCGTTCACGGTTCAGGTCATCCATGCGGCCCATGGCGTCGGTGGCGGCGGCTAGGGCATCAATACAGGCTTGCCGATGAATAGGGCATTTCTCCGGATTGGGAACGGGGGGGGCATCAATGGGGAAGATCGCCAGTACGGCATCGCCCACATAGCGCAATACTTCGCCACCGTGACCCAACACCGCCCCAGCCATGCATTCAAAGAATTCATTGAGCAGATTAAGATACTCCGGGCGCGGTAGAATATCGGCCATTGGGGTCGAGCCGCGCAGATCACAAAACCAGATCACCGAGTGAATATCATCGCCGTCGCCACGACGCACTTGGCCATCCAGCACCTTGGCGCCTGTTTTTCCGCCCAGATAGGTTTCCAGAACCGTCCGCGCGGTATAGCGCAGGGCGTGAACCTCCAGAGCGCGGGACAGGGGGATGGTCATGGCGGTAAGTCGTTCGATCTGTTCGTCGTCAAATCCTTCCGGTCCATCGCTGGCCAGGGTGAGCGCATGCAAGCTACCGTCTCCGAACACAATTGGCAGGGCCAAATAGTCCGTATAGCCCTCGTCCACCAAGTCGGGGAGGATGTTGTAGTCCAACTGAATGTCTGGTCCGATTAGGCGCCGCCGGATGGTCGAGCCATCTTCGAATATCTTGGCATAGGGACTCTTAAGATACCTGTCCGTCTCGATGATCTCATGGGGAGCCCGGACTTCAGCTACTTCTTCTTGCCCAAAAACCCAGGTGTAGCTGGTGCCGATGGCCTGAGGATGGAGAGTCCGCAGGGTCACCCGTGCGCGCCCCACGGGAATGTCAAAAGCTCTCAGCTGCTGGCTCAGTCCGGTTAGAAGTTCCGGAACGGACGACGCGCTCCAGCCGTAGCGGTAGAGCCAGTCATCAATGGGATCATCGGAGGGTTTCATAGCTTTTCATATGGCTCGAATTCCGCTTCCGGCAAGGGAGTAAACAGGATGGAACGCCTTGCCGTGGATAAAAAAACCGGGCAGCTGGAAAGCCGCCCGGTTCAAGTATAGCGCATGTTCGGGAGGAACACGCAGAGAGAAGTTATAAGGATTACTCTCGCCAGCTATATTTGGCAAAAGGATGGTCAATCCTCATAAGATCTCCGCGTAAGCTAGGTCTAGAGATCCCCGCTATCATTGATCCATATCAATTTTGAACATTGATTTTCTCCCATCAATGATCGGGTTGTATTCATTCTAAAGAAGAGGATAGCGATAAAGTTATGCATGGTTACCTTTTTTTGATCGCGTGCCATGGTCATCGCAGGTGAATCGAGCTACGCTTCCTGCAGAAAAAGGACGGACACAGAATTGGGGCGGGCGTGCTTGCCGGGCTGACAAACATATCCAACGAGACCATTGCGGCTCTGGTCGAACAGGTGCCTACCCCGATTCTAGTGGCCGAAGGGGAAGCGCAATCCGTCCTTTATACCAATCGCGCCTTCAGGGAGATGATCGGCTATTCCATCGCTGAGATCCCCGACGTGGCCCATTGGTGGCCGCTTGCCTATCCGGATCCCGACTATCGACAGCAGGTGATGGAAAAATGGAGCCAGTTGGTGGCCGAGGCTCGCGGGGCGGGGGGCGCCATTGCGAATATGCTTGAAGTCATTCGCTGCAAGGACGGCAAGTCGCGCTGGTTCGAGGCGGGAGGGTCCATCAGTGGGGACAAACTGTTGGTCTTCTTTACCGATGTCACCGAGCGGGAACAAGCCGCACAGCGATATCGGGAACTGTTTGATCATATGAGCAGCGGGGCCGCGGTCTATCGGGCCGTGGATGACGGCTCGGATTTCGTCTTTTTGGATTTCAACAAGGCCGGACAGGTTATCGAGAAAATCGATTTGGGGGACGTCGCCGGGCAGCGAGTCTCGGAGATATTCCCTGGGGTCGAGTCATTCGGTTTTTTAGATGTGCTCAGGCGCGTCTGGGAAACGGGTGTTCCCGAGCATATGCCCATTTCCTTCTATCAGGATGAACGGATCACCGGCTGGCGAGAAAACTATGTCTATCGACTGCCGGGCGGAGAAGTGGTGGCCATCTACGACGATATCACCGACTTCAAGGAAACCGAGCGCAAGCTCCTGGCGAGCGAGGACAAGTACCGCCATATGGTCGAAGGCGCAAAAGCCGTGGCCTGGCGCCTGGACCTGGAAACCCGTCTATTTACGTATGTTTCTCCCCAAGCAGAGCATTTGCTAGGTGTTCCAGCGGAAAAATGGACAGATTTCGAATTCTGGGCCGATCACATTCACCCGGACGACCGGGAGCAGGCGGTTTCATTTTGCAATGCAGAAACCGCCAGGGGAATTGATCACGAGTTCGAATACCGAATGTTGCGGGATGATGGCAGCCTGGTCTGGGTCCGCGATCTGGTGGTCGTCGATCACGACAACCTGGGGCGGCCGGTCGAGCTTTCCGGCATTTTGGTTAATATTGATGAGCAGAAAAAAGCTGAAATCGAGCGCGACAACTTCTTTGATTTGTCTATCGACCTGCTTTGCGTGGCAGGGACCGATGGCTATTTCCGACGATTGAATAAGGCGTGGGAGACCACCCTGGGATGGTCCAAAGAGGAACTGCTTTCGAAGCCGTTTATGGAGTTCATCCATCCCGATGATGTGGCCCCGACCATCGCCGAGGTCGAGCGGCAGATGGGCGGCGAGAGAGTCATTCATTTTGAAAATCGCTATCTATGTAAGGATGGCAGTTGGAAGTGGTTGGACTGGAGTAGCGAGCCAGAGCCGGACGGCACCATCTATGCCGTGGCCAGAGATGTTACCCAACGCCGCCGAACGGTTGAGGTCCTGCGCTCCGAGCGGCAACGGGTCTATGCGGTCTTGGATGGTCTGCCCGCCGTCGTGTCGCTGCAGACCGCCGACGGACGAATCCAGTTTGCCAACCGCCGTTTTCGAGAGATTTTCGGCATGGTCGATCAGCCTCCCTATCGTGATGCCGAAGGGGGATCGCCGAGCCTGAACGTCATCCAAAGCCGGGCGCCCACCGAATGGGAGTGGGATTCCGAAGACGGCCATGTCTACCAACTGAGCGCCTATCCGTTCGAAGACGCGGATGGGACTGAAATGGTGCTGGAGACCGGATTGGATATTACCAGTCTCAAGCAGACACTCGATGAACTGGTTCGGTCAAACGCGGAACTGGAGCGTTTTGCGTTCATCGCGTCCCACGACCTTCAAGAACCGGTGCGGTCGGTGGTCAGTTTCGCCCAGTTGCTGGAAAAAAGGCTGGAAGGACTGTTGGACGAGGATACCCAGGAATTTCTGGACTTTGTCATCGTGGCCGCGCAGCGGATGGGCGAACTGGTCAACGGATTGCTATCCTATTCCCGTTTTGGCGCCACGGCCCGGCGGTTTGAGACCGTGGACTGCAATCACTTGGTGGAACAGGTGGTCTCGGGCCTGAGAGCCATGGAGTTGAACGCCGAGGCCCAAATTGATTGGACCGACCTGCCCACGGTGATGGGCGATCCGCTGCAACTGAGTGAACTTTTCCAAAACCTCATAGCCAACGGCATTAAGTTTTCCCGCGAAGGGGCCGCGGTTCGGATTGATATTTCCGCGGTACCGGGTGACGGCCTTTATGAGTTTACCGTGAGCGATAACGGAATCGGCATCGCCTCGCGCTACCAAGAGGAGATTTTTGAGGTGTTCAGGCGTCTGCACTATGCCGACGAAATTCCGGGCACCGGCCTGGGACTGGCCATCTGTAAACGGGTGGTGGAGCGCCATGGCGGACGGATCTGGCTGGAGTCCGAAGAAGGCGAGGGGAGCCGCTTCAGGTTTACCCTCCCGGCTCCGTCCAACATCCCGGAATAGCCCCGTTGCAGCATTGGCCTGACAGCATTGCCGGGTTCCGCGATAGAAACAGGCCAACAGCTTTTGCCGTTAAACTTTAAGTGATCCTATAGTAGGCTGTTTACCCGTGACGGGATGTCGGGTGAAGCGGTTATTGGCCCAAGGGAATGCTGTGTCTGAAGAGCTTTTTATTGTGGTGGTTGATGATGATGAGGTCGTTGCCGATGCCCTTGGCACGATCCTCGAGTGCTGGGGGCATCGGGTGGCTGTTTCCAATGGCGACACCGATTTTGACCCCTTGATAGAACAAGACTCTGCAAAGCCGGACTTGATCATTGCGGACTATAACCTCGGGAATGGTCGAACAGGGGTGGATTTGATCACTCGGCTTCGGCAGCACCATGGAAACCCAATTGCCGCCACCTTGTTAACCGGTGACACCGCTTCCCTTCCGCCCGTTGACCCGACCATCCTTATCCTTCTCAAACCAGTTGAACCGGCGACGTTAAAAGAGGTCCTTGGCAGTTTACGGCCCTGACCGCCTCGCCTTTGGTCCAAGGTGAAAAAACGGGATTGGTATCAACAGGCTTGCTCAGCGAAGCAAATCGGCGATGGTTCGGTGCAGCTGGTCGGGATTGATCGGTTTGTGCAGCAGCGGCAAACTGGATAGGGCCGCTTCTTGAAGGCGTGAAGGATTGGTGTCCCCGGTGATCAGCATGGCCGGGATCTGAGTATCAAAGTGAGCCCTAATGCGCGAGACCGCCCAGGCGCCGGTTTGTTCGAACGGGAGCCGGTAGTCAGCGATGATGAAATCCGGCTTTCTGGCACGCTCATCAAGAATATAGGGGTAATTGCAGTCATTATTGTTAATGCAGCTTGAGATAAAAACCTCGCAACCCCAGTGTTCCAGAAAAGTGGCGGTGGCTTCGGCGACTGCCATGTCATCCTCAATCAGGAGCACGCGCTTACCGTTAAGGTGTTCCGCCTTGTCGGGGGGCGAAAGAGGCGGCGTGAGAGGCTCCTCCCCACCGGTGAGAAGGACAATGGAAAACATGGTTCCGCGATCCGGATGCGAGCGGAACTGGATCGGGTGGTTGAGCAACAACGCCATGCGCTTGACAATGGAGAGTCCCAGGCCGAGCCCTTTGTTGCGATCCCGTTCTTCGTTGCCGATTTGATAGAATTCCTCGAACACACTGTCGGTTTTGTCTTCTGGGATGCCGATACCCGTGTCCCAAACTTGAATCTCCAGACTGTCGGGCCGCCGTCTGGCTCCCAGTAGAATACGACCTTCCTCGGTAAACTTGACGGCATTGGATAAGAGGTTGCGTAAGAGAGTATCGAGTAATGCCTCATCGGTCTGGACCGTGACCGAAGAAGGGATAAACCGGAAATCAAGATTTTTGGACGCGCTCAAGGCAGTGAATTCTTCGGCCAGACGGCGCATCAATGGCGCAATGGGAGTGGCCCGCATCTGTGGGCTGATGAGTCCGGCCTCCAACTTCGACATGTCGAGGACCCGGTCTAGGATGCCGCGCAGGCTGTCTACCGAGAGGCGGGTTTTTTCAATCAGCTTTGGCTGTTGGGCCGGGGTGGCGCCTTCGCTGAGCACGGATAAGAACAAGGTGATGGCCTGCAAAGGCTGTCGAAGGTCATGGCTTGCCGCCGCCAGGAATCGGGATTTGGCCGCGCTGCTCTGCTCGGCGGCTTCCCGGGCCAGGCGCTCCCGTTCCTCGGCTTTGTTGCGGGCGACGACAAACCCGTGAAGGGCCTCGGCCATGTGGCTGATTTCGTCGCTTCCGCTGATATCAATATCGAGCGGCCCTCCTTTGGCGGCCCGGTCCATGGCGGCCTTCAGAGTATCTAGTCTGCGAGAAACATTGAACAAAACCAAGAGACTGAAAACCAGAGCAACGAGAAAGGTGATGCCCGAGACCCCTGCTAGGATCCAACTGCGGTTTTCCATTTGCTCGATGCTGGTCTCAAAGGCTGACTCGATTTCGGTGCGTGCGGCGCGAACCAGGCTGCCGACGGCAAAGACCTGTCGACGGGCTGTTTGATCATAGGCAAGTCGGAGTCCCTCTGTCCGTCGGATGGCATCTTGAACTTCCCACGCACTGGAAAAGATATCGCGTTCCTGTTTGCCGAATGCTTCCAAGGAATCAATGGTGGCCAAAAGAATCGCTTGGTCGTCGGGGGCCAAATCCACGGTTTCCTGGCGGGCCTGGGTCAAGTGCATCAAGTACAAAGACCGCATGTCCTTTGCTCCATGTGCCAATCGAGGCAACGGATTGCCAAACACAACGAGTTCGGCCTTTCGCAGATGGAGTTCGATGCTCCTGCGCGCCCAATTGATGGCTTTGGAGCGGTGACCTGAGGCCATGGGAAGAATGCTGGCCAAAGTGCGCTTTAGATCCTTTTTCAGGCCATCAAAATCTCGTCGGGCCTCAATCCGACGGGCGACCATGGCCTCAAGGGCTTCAAGCCGGTAGCGAAGCTGGATCATGTCCGTTTCCACCTGCTCGAGAAGAGCCGCAAGGTGGTCTTGGCCGATCACTTTTAATGAGCCGACAAGCCGTTCCATGCGTTCGAACTGATCGTGGATTCGAAACAGGATGGTTTTGCGCTGACTTTCAACACGGGCCGCGGCAAGACCGGGAGCGCTTGCCAAGACCGCTTCGCTTTCGTGGGCCAATTCATAGGCGCTGGATATGATTGGGACGCCCGTACGGGACACGGTTTGTTGTGTCTGGTTCAAGATGACCAGGGAGGACAGCGCCAAAAACAAGGCCGTGGCGATAAAGGCCAAAACGACCAGGAAATTGAACTCGAGCAGCAGTTTGATCGATAGGCCAGATATAAACCTGGAAAAACCCGACAGCATGGATACCGGTCTGAAATCAATGGAAACAACGGACGCCACTTCGTTTGGTGGCGTTGCTTGGACGACGTTGACAATGCTACCATTCCAAGAGAGCCTCGGAAACCTTGTTGCTCTCGCTAAATAATAGATCCGGGGCCTATGGGGAGGCGGAATCATGATGCTGCGGATCCTTGTTGTGGTCCTCGTGTCCTTTGGGATGCAGACCGCAGTGGCGGGAACACTGGATGATGTTCGCGAGCGTGGTGTGCTGCGATGTGGAGCCAACCACGACTATGCCGGTTTTTCGGCGGTTGATAAAAAAGGGCGTTGGTGGGGGCTCGATGTGGATCTGTGTCGTGCCGTTGCCGCAGCGGTGCTGGGAAGTGCCGATGCGGTTGAGTTCCTGCGCCTGAGTGATGAATTTCGATTCGAGGCCTTGTCCAGAGGGGACGTGGATCTTTTGTTTCGCAATACCACCGAAACTCTGAGCCGCGATACCGCATTGGGGTTCAATTTCACCCGGTCCTATTTCTATGACGGCCAGGGATTTATGGTCTGGGCTGATCTGGGGGCCCGCAAACTCGCGGACCTGAAGACCGCGCGGGTTTGTGTCGAGACCGGAACGACTACCCTCAAGACCTTGCGCGATTTCACGCGGCGGGAAAAAGTGACTTTCGATATTCGCCTTTATCATTCCCTGGACGAGATGAAGGTGGCGTTTTTCTCACGCGAGTGCGACACGTTTTCCTCCGATGCTTCAGCCTTGGCTTCAATTTTGTCAACCGACGCTCCGAAGGGAAACGACTTCCTTATTCTGCCAGAAAGAGTTTCCAAAGAACCACTGGCAGGAGTGGTGAGGGAAGGAGACGAGGATTGGTTTGATGTGGTGAAATGGACTCTTCACGGTGTGATCGAGGCAGAGGAAAAAGGTCTGACCTCTGGCAACCTGGAGCAAATGCAAGCGGTTAAAGACCCTTATATCCAGCGGCTGCTCGGCGTGGCACCGGGGATTGGCCAGACACTGGGGTTGGATGATCAATGGCTGCGGCGCATCATTGCCCAGGTCGGGAACTATGGTGAAATCTACGAGCGGAACCTCGGCGCCGCGGCGCCCGTTACCTTGGATAGGGGCTTGAACAATCTGTGGACAAAAGGGGGCTTGCTGTATTCCCCGCCTTTCCTTTGAGGGACTGAGGCGCGCGCGAAATATCACCCCCCCCAGATTTTCACCTTTTCACGGTGTCTATCCCAAAGTATGATTTTTGCCGTTCGTTGCCTGGGGCAAGAGGGGGAGAAGTGGCTTTCGACGTTCGTCATTGGCTGAGTCCGACCGCATTCCTTAAAGGATTGATGGTGTTGGCGCTATTGTCGCCGTTGGGATCCTGCGGCGATGGAGATGAAGCGGAAAAAGCAATCAAAATCGGCCTTGTCACCAATAATCCCAATGGCTTGCGGAATATTCAAGGATTCCGCGACGGCATGGCCCACCTCGGTTTTCAAGAAGACGGGCAAGTGGCCTATCTTTTCGATGGACACCCGGTAACCGGACAGGATCTTAAGACCACATTGGAGCATTTCGTCGCCGCCGAGGTCGATTTGATCTTCACGGCGGGCACGCCAACCGGAGTGTTGGCCCACGAAATGACCAAAGACAGCGGCATACCGGTCATATTCGGCGTGATGGCCGATCCCGTGCAAGCGGGCGTTCTTGGCGATATTTCTCACCCGGGCGGCAACATGACCGGCGTAAAACTGGGCAAAAACCAAGCCCGCCGCCTGGAGTTGTTCAAGGAAGTGGTGCCGGGTATCCAGAAATTGGTCTTGCTCAGCAATCTCGGCGATCCGGCATCGGCGGCATCGGTCGAGCAGATCCGAAGCAGTAATCTGGCCAAAACCCTTGATCTGGTGATCATGGATTGCCGGGACGATGAGGCGGTGACCCGCGCCTTGGCGGACTTGCCGGACGATACGGACGCGCTGTTCCTGGTTCCCAATAGTACGGTCAACAAGCGCATCAAGGATATCGCCCGCGTGTCCCTGGAGCGGAAGATTCCCATTTCCGGGCCAAGTACGGCACAGATCGAACAGGGCGCATTGATGACATATGGTTTTGTGCACGAGGAAGTGGGGGCTCAGGCCGCTCGCCTGGCGCTGCTGGTTCTGAATGGCGCGAACCCGGGGGATTTGCCGGTGGAGAACGCGGAATCTTATTTGGGGTTGAATTTGGAAATCGCCAAGCGGATCGGCCTGGAGATCGACCCGCTCTATATTCGGTCAGCGGATATTTTGATCCGCCCGGTTCCTTGAAACCGCGAGACATTTTGCGTTGGCGAACTGTATAATAGAGGCACTGACTTCCGCTCAACAGGAAGGACGTCGTGTTTCGAAGTCTAAAGTTTCGCTTTTTTCTTGCGTTTGTGGGACTGGCCGTGGGGCCGTTGCTCTTGGCCGCCTTGTTGGTTGGCAACGCCATCAAAGACGAAGAAACTTGGCATAGCCGCGTAATTCTACAAGCAACAGCCGAGCGGGTTCGCGATGGTGTTCGCAGCCTGTTCGAAGCGTCGCGGCGGGATGTGCAGGTCATCGATAACATGATCGGTATCGGCTTGCGGGCTGATACACGGAGATATCAGGTTTTACAGGCGCTGCTGTTGCGCAACAAAACATTCCAGACACTCCGGATTATCGATCTGGAGGGGGGGACGGCGGATGTTGTTTCCAGAAGCAATATGCAGCCGGGTCTGCATTCCCGCTTGTTCCGAGATCGCAAGGGTATGGCTTCGGCGATTGAAACGGGTCAGCCACTCTTTGGAGGGGTGCGCATGGATGAGAGCCTGAATGAGCCTCTGATTACCATGCTGATCCCCTTGCAGATGCCGATAACCGGTCAAGTGGAATGTGTCATGGTCGCGGACCTTCGCTTCAAAGCCGTATGGGATTTGTTGGCTCACCTGACTTTGGGCCCCGGGACCCAAGCTTACATCGTGGACGAAGAAGGGGTTGTTGTCGCCCACCGCAATCCTACCCATGCTTTGCAGCGAAAAGAGGCACCCGTCGGCGAGATTGGCCTTGCGGGTGCGCCGGTGCTCAGAGTCCGAATGCCGCTGGGATTGGCCGGAGCCGGATTGCTTGTTGTTGTGGAGCAAGACCTAGCGGATGCGGAAGTCACGATCCGCCGGATCCTAAATGTTTCCACCATCACCGCTGTGTTCTTTATCCTGGTTGCCCTGTTGTTTTTCACTTACTTCGTCCTGCGCATGGTTTTCCCCTTGGAACGACTGGTGGCTGCCAGCAAGCAAGTGGGAAGAGGCCAGACACCGGAGACGATCTCCGTCGCGGCAACGGGAGAAGTCCGCGAGCTCATCGTTGCCTTTAATCAGATGGCCACCGATATTGCCAAAGCCAGGGATCTGGCGTCGCTCCATGCGATGGAACTGGCAAACAAGAACCTGAAGCTGGATGCGGATAACTTGGCGTTGGAGCGGGCCGAGGCGTCATTGCGCCAGGCTCTGGACAAGGTAACCCTGTCCAACGAGGAGTTGGAGCAATTTGCCTATGTGGCCTCCCATGACCTGAAAGAACCGCTGCGCATGGTTGGCAGCTACTTACAGCTTCTCAAAATGCGCTACGCCGATCAGCTGGATGATACAGCAAGCGAATACATTGGGTTTGCGGTGGACGGCGCCCTTCGCATGAATCATCTGATCACCGATCTTTTGGAATACTCCCGAGTCGAGACTAAAGGGGGAGAGCTGATTCCGCTTCCCATGGAAAATATCCTCCAGGTGGCCATGCAGGATTTGTCCGTGACCATTGACGAGAAAGGGGCGACCGTAAAGGTGGAGGGCCAATGGCCCGTCTGCGAGGTGGATGGATCACAGATCGTTCGACTATTCGAAAACCTCATCGGCAATGCGCTTAAATATGCCGACGAGGACCGGGCTCCGGAAGTTGTCGTGAGCGGCGCCTTGCAAGGCGACCAATGGGTATTTTCCGTTGCCGACAATGGAATCGGGATCGCCGAAGAGTTTCATGCTCGGATCTTTGCCATCTTCCAACGCCTCCATAATCACGATGCATACGGCGGCACGGGGATTGGTCTGGCGGTCGCCAAAAAAATCGTCGAGCGCCATGGTGGGAGAATCTGGGTCGAATCGTGTTTGGGTAAGGGAACAACCTTCTATTTTTCCCTTCCACAAGCCGCCGCCCCCGAATAGGCCGTCGCCGCTGGAGCGAGAATCCCCCCTTAGAGGCGCGCCGGGGTATAAAAATGGTCAAAATTCCACGCAGCCCCCTTTACATTCTTGCTGGTGCGGTTAGGGTTTTAGCTGACTTGTGCATGCAAGAAGCCTGTTGGGCGAGAAGCGGGGGCAAGTCGAAGTCAACACTCAAGGAGTTTTCTAATGCCTACAGGCACGGTTAAGTGGTTCAATCCGGAAAAAGGCTATGGGTTCATTCAACCCGATGCGGGCGGAGACGATGCCTTTGTGCATATCACCGCAGTCCAACAGGCCGGACTGGCAACTCTGAATGAGGGCCAGAAGGTTTCCTATGAGCTGGCTCAAGGCCGCAATGGCAAATATGCCGCTCAGGACCTTCAGGTAACCGAGTAAAAGATCCAGGTATCTCCCGATTCCGGGTCCGCTGGGATCGGGAGTTCCTTACCGTAAAGCCGCCCATAGAAGCGGCTGCGATAAAGGGGTGGGAAGTGACGTTTGGGAGATTCGTCACGCGTTAGCGCGTGTGCCTATCGAACCCACAATGTTCCGTTCCCAACAGACTTCTTCAATCATCCACCAAGGATTTGGGCGGTTCCATATAATGGGACCAGCCAGTACGCCCCCCTCGGTTATCAAGGAAATTGCCCAGGGCCGAGACCGGTCGGCGGTCGTAGGTGACATCCACACCTTCGCGTAGGATTGCCGCTGCCTTGTCGAAGGGGATGGCGTCTCGATAGGCCCGGGGGCTGACCATGCCGACAAAGGCATTGGAAGCCGCGATGATGCGGGCGCCCAGGTGGATTTCTTCACCACGTTTGCCTTCCGGATAGCCCGAGCCATCCCATTTCTCCTGTAGATCGCGGACCACGGCGGCCACCGGCACATCGAACTCGAGCCCCTCCAACAGGTCGGCGCTATTGAGCATAGACTCGCGGATTTTGCTCACTTCGTCGTCGGATAGCTTGCCGGTTTTGGTTAGCAGTTCAGGCGGCACCAGCACCTTGCCCAGGTTCATGAGGTTGCCCGCAAGGTCAACGGTGCGCACCATCTCCTCCGGTTCCCCCATTTCCTCGGCGATGGCCTGGGCCACTTCGGCGACACGGGCCGATTGGTGGGCGGAGTAGGGGTCTCGCCGGTCCACCAGGGATACCAAGGTGGTGACCAGCTTGCGCATGGTGCGTTCGCGCTTTTCCCGTTCTTCCACGACATCGGTCACGTCTTGCAGCATTTGCAGGACCGCGGGGGGGTAATCCCGGTCGCCACGCAGGGGCAGGAAGTGGCCGCGATAGATATGCCGCTGCCCTCCTTCTTCCTCGAAGCTCAAGGTCTTGCTCATGGGTTCAAAGGATTTAAAGACTTCCTGATTGACCCGTTCAAGCTCGCGCGCCTTCACTGGGCCGACCACAGAGGCCATGGTCTTGCCCAAAATGTCATCCTTGGGAATTCCGGCGGTCTCGGCCAGCCAGCGGTTGGCAAAGGTGAACTTGGTGTCCTCGGAAACAGCGGCGATCATTGCCGGATGGCCGTCGGTGACCACGGTGAGGAACTTGGAGAAGTTCTGGAAGCGCTCCAGGGCAACGGTCATCTCGCCCATGGCCTTGGCGGTGCGAACCGAGGTGCCGTGGCGCCAGACCGCAATGATGGTGATACCGAGACCGACAATCAGGGCAATGAATACGATCAGCATGGTTCCCAGACGGCTGTCGGTGGCGGCCAGGGCCTCGGCGCTGGCTATCTTGCGCAGAACCACCCAAGGGGTTCCGGCAATGCCGCGACCGGTGACCAGAACCGGCGCTTGGGCGTAATCCACATACTCGCCAAACCCACCCGGCGATTGCTCGGCAAAGGCGGCGGCCAGGTCTGGTGTATTGGCCGCCAGGCGGCGCTTGAGCGGCGCGGTGCCGTCGGCCAATGGCGATAGATACTCGATCATCGCGCCCACCCGCCGGACCAGCAGGGTCTCGGCGGTTTCCGACGTATCGCCGGGTTGGTTCAGATTGTCGAATAGATCGCGATCGATCTTCTTGAAACCGACCACGAAGCCCAAGGCCGTCGAAGAGCCGGCGTCGTCCTGGATCCCGTAAACCGGCAGCACGAACCCGGTGCTTGGTCCCGCCGCACCTTCGTGGATATCCACCAAGGCCGGTTGGCCTCTAGCGGCCTCATCCATGGCAGCGCGCAGGCGCGGAGTCATGGGCGGCATGTCGGGGGTGGCGGCCAAAAGATTGCCCTGGGCATCGGTGAGGGCGATCCCGGCCTGTCCGGCGGCTGCCACATTGGCCCGCACTTCCAGCGCCGGGGCGTCGGCTCGAAAACCGCCTTGATGGGCGGTGACGGTCAACAGGCTTTCCAGGTATTCCCCTTCGACCCCGTCGCCATCGCCCAGGCTCAACTCCGACATATAGACCTGTAGCGAGGCATTCTCGGCCAGTCCGCGCATGACTCCGAACTGATTATCCAGCCACTGCTGTACCGCCGCGGCGCGGCTATCGGCGATGATGCCCAATCGGACCTGCCAGCCTTGCATGTCGCGGTCGCGCTCTCGTTCGATGAAGAGGTTTACGGCAATAATTCCGCCGATCAGTGCCACGGCCAAAAGCCCCATGGCGCCGAAGACCATCAGGCGGGCACGGGAGCCGCCGGTACCGGAGGGAGCCGGGGAAGGGGCGCTGTCAGTCATCGATGAATTTCCTTTGGGCGGCGGGGTGACGTGGGTGTCATTCTCCCGGTCTATGGCCGTGAATTCAAGCTGAGTTTCGTTGCGAGGGCTTGGGAGTTTCTCAAAGTGACCCGCTTTCACGGCACTAAAAATTACTATAAAACAATAAAATGAAAAGATAATATAATGTCATAGGTTAGGTATGTGGTGGTTGGGGGATGGCAATCCGTGTAAAAAAAACGGGACCCTAGGGGCCCCGTTTTCTTGATGTCTTGGCCGGTCTCGAACCGACTATTCCAGGCGCTCTTTCACAAAGGATCCCGGTGCTTCTTCAATCACCTTCAGATTGCCATCGCCGGGAACCCGGGCCGGAACCTTGCCAGCACCGTATTTGGTCACCCACTTGAGCCAATCGGGCCACCAGGAACCCTCGACACGCTTGGCGCCTTCCAGCCATTTATCGGGGTCCTTGGGCGCTTTGCCGGGTTTGGTGAAGTGGAAATACTTTCCGGCCGCCGGAGGATTGATCACCCCGGCGATATGCCCCGAACCGGCAAGCACGAACTTGACCGGGCCGGAATAGGTTTGGGTCGCCACGTAATTGGATTTCCACGGCGAGATGTGGTCTTCCTGCGCCGACAGGACATAGGACGGCGTTTTGACGGTTCGCAGGTCGATGGGGACACCGCCGAATTCCAAACCGCCCGGCTCGATGAACTTGTTTTCCAGGTACATGTTGCGCAGGTAGAAGCTGTGCATGGTGGCGGGAAGTCGGGTGGAATCCGAATTCCAGTACAACAGGTCGAAGGGGAAGGGGTCCTTGCCCAACAGGTAGTTGTTGACCACGAACGACCAGATCAGGTCGTTGGAGCGCAGCAGATTGAAGGTCTGCGCCATTTCGGCCCCGTCCAGATAGCCCTTTTCGGCCATGGCCTTGTCCAGCCCGGCGAGGAGTTCCTCGTCGATGAACACACCCAGGTCGCCCGGCTCGGCGAAATCGATCATGGTGGTGAAATAGGTGCAGGACTTGATGCGCTTGTCACCCTTGGCTTCCATATAGGCCAAGGTGCCGGCCATCAGGGTTCCGCCGATACAATAGCCGATGGCGTTGACCTGTTCCTCGCCGGTGGCTTCCTTGATCGCGTCGAGAGCCGTGATCGGGCCTTCGAGCATATAGTCGGTGAAATCCCGGGTCGCGTGGCGCTCATCGGGGTTGACCCAGGAGATGACAAAGACGGTCAGTCCTTGATCCACGAACCACTTGATCATCGAGTTCTTGGCCCGCAGGTCCATGATGTAGAACTTGTTGATCCAAGGCGGCACGATCAGCAGCGGGGTTTTCTGGACGTCTTCCGTGGACGGACTGTATTGCAACAGCTGCATCATGTCGTTTTGGAAGACGACCTTGCCCGGCGTGTTGGCGACGTTGTCGCCGACCGTAAAGGCTTCGTAGTCGGTCATGGAGATACGCAGCTGACCTTTGCCGCGCTCCAGGTCCTCCAGCATGTTTTGCAGGCCCTTGAGCAGGTTTTCGCCGCCGCTTTCCGCCGTGGCGCGCAGCACTTCGGGGTTGGTGGCGACAAAATTGGTCGGCGACAGAGCATCGGTGAACAGCTTGGTATAGAAATCCACTTTGTGCTTGGTCTTGTCGTCCAGGCCTTCCACGTCGCCAACGACCGTTTGCATCCAACGTGAAGTCAGAAGGTAGGACTGCTTGATATAGTCAAAGACCTCGTTTTCGTTCCAGGCATCGTCGCGGAACCGGCGATCATCACGCGCCGGGGTGACCACGTCCTCGGTTTCCTGGCCCATCATGCGTCGGGTCGTGTTTTGCCACAGGGCCATGTAGTCCTGCCACAGAGTCATTTGCGCCTGCATGAGCTTCGCAGGGTCGGCCATCATCTTGGCGGTCATATCCATGAACGCCTGGCCGATATTCAGCGGGTCCATGGGGCCGGTAGAACCGTCACCCGTCTGCTTACTCAAAAAATCGGCCACCAGCCTTTGGCTGCGTTCGGCGATATCGCTCATGATCGTACTGACTTCGCCCGGATCGGGCATGGTCGGTTCAGCTGATTGCTTGTCGGACATGGAGCTCCCTTTTCCCAATAAGTTCGCGCCCATACGCATTCTTATGGCGTATGGTGCTGACTCCCCGCTGGAACCGGATTTGCCCGGTTCTTTCTCCACCGTTTATTTTTCGGCGTCGTTTGTATAGTTTTAACGGAATTTCTTCAGGCTGGAAAATGGAATCGGATATTTTTTTGCAATGCGGCATTCGGTTCGGATTTGACAGTTGGTATGGCAAGGGCAAGGGAATGATGGATAAACTTATGAAGTCGACTGCCGTTTTGGCGATGATGGTGCCGTTGGCCCTGGGGGGCTGCTCCACTGCCTGGATGGACGACTACACCCCCGATTGGTTCGATGACGAGCCAACAGCCGAAGGCGATGTCGAAGTGGTCGATGCGCCGGGCGGGGATCGGGACTATCCTTCCGTCGCCGATACGCCGGAAGCGCTGCAAGCCAGTGCGGAAGCAGAACGGGCTCAGGTCGCCGAGGGGCTGCGTGCGGATAACATCCGTAATCGCTATGCGGCAGATACCATTTCGCGTCAAAATGACATGACCGACGATATCCCCATCGCCCGGGCCCCGACATCAGCCAATGCGCCCATGGCAGCACCGCCCATGCCGACGGTGTCCGCGCCGATGGTGGCCGGGGCGCCGGTGCCCATGGCTCCGGTTCCCACGGCGCCTTCGGTGCCGGGCGCGCCGCAAACCGCTTCGGCGCAACCGGCCGGTCCGGCCCAGCCCGTGCCGCCCATGCCCTGGCTTGGCCCGCGTCCGCAGCCCTTGCAGGTGGTGACCTCTGAATCCCAGGCTGGCGCCTTGTTACCCTCGCGCCCCGGGTCCGCTGCTTTTGCCACGGGGATCTATGATCCAACCGCCGCTGGTCCGGTGGTGATTTCCGGATCGGGTTTGCAGATGCCCGTCACCGCCCTGCCCATGGACCGTCGGGGGACTCTGACCGGTGCCGACAGACGCAACATCATGCCCGGCAATGCCTTGCGCGTGGCGACCATTCAGTTCCAGGACGGCTCGTCGCAACTGAGTGCCCATGACCGCACCATTCTGCGTCAAGTGGTGGCCTTGCATCGTGAGCGAGGCGGCGTCGTTCGCGTCGTTGGTCATGCCAGCAGCCGCACACGCGACATGGATCCGGTGAAGCACAAGATGGTCAACCTGAGCATGTCCACGGCCCGCGCGGAGCGGGTGGCCAAGGCGTTGGTCTCTTACGGCGCCCCGTCCTCTCAGGTTCAGACTGCCGGGGTTTCGGATCACGAGCCGCGCTTCTACGAAGTCATGCCGGCGGGCGAGGCAGGCAATCGTCGTACGGAAATCTATTTCCTGCGCTAAAGGACCGGGTCTCGGGGCCTTGTCGTTTTTTTCCGGGTATCGCTTCGTCCCGCTTGACGCGGGGCGGGCCAACCCTTAACCACCCCATCCACGGTCGCTTTACCGCCCGGGCCGGGGCTTAGACAATCGAGCAAATCAGATGATGGACCAGGAGTTTCACCGCATCAGGCGCCTTCCCCCTTATGTCTTCGCCGAAGTCAACGCGATGAAGGCAAAGGCCCGCGCTGCTGGCGAGGACATCATCGATTTCGGCATGGGCAACCCGGACCAGCCGACGCCCAAGCATATCGTCGATAAAATGATCGAGACGGTGCAGGACGGCCGCACCCACCGCTATTCTAATTCGCGCGGTATTCCAGGCCTGCGCAAGGCTCTGTCAGCCTATTACGCGCGCCGGTGGAACGTGGATATCGATCCGGAAACCGAGGCCATTGTCACCCTGGGTTCGAAAGAGGGACTGGCCAATCTGGCCTCGGCCATCACCAGTCCCGGCGACGTGATTTTGGTACCCAATCCCAGCTACCCGATCCATCAGTTCGGCTTCATCATCGCCGGCGCCGCGGTGCGCAATATCCCGGTCAAGGCCAACGAAGAATTCTTCGAGGCTCTGGAACGGGCCGTGATCCACAGCGTTCCCAAGCCGACGGCGGTGGTTTTGAACTACCCCAATAATCCCACGGCGGAATTGGTCGATCTGGACTTCTATGCCCGGGTGGTGGATTTCTGCCGCCATCACGGGATCTGGATCCTGTCGGATCTGGCCTATTCAGAGATCTATTTCGATACCACGCCGCCGCCCTCGATCCTCGAGGTGCCGGGCGCCCGCGATATCGCCGTCGAGTTCACTTCCATGAGCAAGACCTACAACATGCCCGGCTGGCGCATCGGTTTCGCGGCGGGCAATAAGAAACTGATTTCCGCTTTGACACGGATCAAGTCCTATTTGGACTACGGAGCCTTTACCCCCATTCAGGTGGCGTCGGCGGCGGCGTTGAACGGCCCACAGGACTGCGTGGACGAAATCCGCGCGCTTTACAAGGAGCGCCGCGACGTGCTGATCGAGGGGCTGGCCCAAGCCGGGTGGGAGGTGCCGTCCCCGGCGGCGACCATGTTTGCCTGGGCGCCGATTCCGCCTGCCTTTGCGCATCTGGGCTCCATGGAGTTCTCCAAGATGCTGCTGAGCGAGGCCCAAGTGGCGGTGGCGCCGGGGCTCGGGTTCGGCGAGCATGGCGACGGATTCGTGCGCATCGGTCTGGTGGAAAACAAGCATCGCACCCGTCAGGCGGTTCGTAGTATCAAGACGTTCCTGGGTTCCTATGACAAAGCCCTGGAAGAAGCCGAGAAACGCCGCGCCCAGGCAGGTTAAAGCCGGGGCGGCCATCAACAAAACCTAAGAAGCGGGGAGTTGTTCCATGAGTGAACCATTGCGCGTCGGGGTCGCCGGTCTGGGGACCGTCGGAGGCGGGACGGTCAAACTGTTGCTGGCGAATGCCGATCTGTTGGCCGCCCGTTGCGGGCGCCCGATTGTGGTCAGCGCGGTGGCCGAGCGGGAAAAGAGTCGGGATCTGGGCATTTCCCTGGACGGCATTACCTGGCACGACGATGCCATGACCATGGCCTCGTCCAATGACGTGGATGTGGTGGTTGAATTGATCGGCGGATCTGCCGGGATCGCCAAAAAGCTCTGCGAAGCGGCGTTGGAGAACGGCAAGCATGTGGTCACCGCCAACAAGGCCCTGATTGCCCATCATGGCGGCAAGCTGGCCGGGATTGCGGAATCCAAGGGTGTTCAGCTGGCCTACGAGGCGGCCGTGGCGGGAGGGATTCCGATCATCAAGGCCCTGCGCGAAGGTATGGTGGCCAACAATTATTCCCGCGTCTACGGGATCATGAACGGGACCTGCAATTACATCCTGACCGCCATGCGCGAGAGCGGGCGGGAGTTCAGCGACGTGTTGGATGAAGCACAGGAGTTGGGCTACGCCGAGGCGGACCCGAGCTTCGACGTGGATGGGATCGATACAGCGCACAAGCTGTCGATTCTGACGGCGGTTGCTTTCGGCTGCGAGCTCAATTTCCATGCGGTGCATGTGGAAGGTATCCGTCACGTTTCCGCACTGGATATTCATTTCGCCACGGAACTGGGCTATCGCATCAAGTTGCTGGGGGTGGCCAGCCGCACCGAGAATGGCGTGGAGCAACGTGTGCATCCCTGCATGGTGCCTCTGGATGCTCCCATCGCAGCGGTCGAGGACGTGTTTAACGCCGTGGTGGCCCATGGTGATTATGTGGGTACCACCATGCATGTGGGGCGGGGTGCGGGAGAAAAACCAACAGCCTCTGCCGTGGTGTCCGACATCGCCGATATCGCCCGCGGCTTGAGCCTGCCCACATTCGGGCTACCGGTGAAGCGCCTTGAGAAGTTGCCGACTCGGCCCATGGGTGAGCATTCGGGCGCCTATTACGTTCGCTTTACCGTTTTGGATAAGCCGGGCGTGATGGCTGATATCTCGGCGGCCCTGCGCGACAATGATGTATCCATGGAATCGGTGTTGCAGCATGGCCGGGCGCCCTATGAGCCGGTGCCGCTGGTAATGACGGTTCATGAAGCTCGGGAGTCGGCCATGGTCGGGGCCCTGGCGGCCATCGAGAGTCTGGATGCCGTGGTGGAACCGCCCCGGATGATCCGTATCGAGGCATTCTGAACACCGAAGGAGACTCGATGATGGAAACCGATCGCCCCTTGAGCAGCCACCTCAATCTGGCCATGGATACGGTCCAGGTCACCGAGATTGCCGCGCTGGCTGCCGGTGCCTGGATGGGCCGGGGCGATGAGATGGCGGCCGATGGTGCCGCCGCCGCCGCCATGGGCGCCGCCATTGCCCGGTTGGAGTTGGACGGCAAAGTGGTGATCGGCGAATTCGGTGACGGCGCTTCCAGCAGTTTTTGTCCTGGTGAACGGGTCGGCGGGGGCGTCGGCCCTCGGGTCGATATTGCCCTGACTCCTCTGGAGGGCATTACGGCCTGTGCCCGGGGCACGGCCAACGCCCTGTCCGTGATGGCCCTGACCGATGCGGGCGGGCTGCTGCCGGTGCCTGAAGTCTATATGGATAAGATTGCCGTGGGCCCGGGCCTGCCCGAAGGCATCATTGATCTGGAGGCCGAGCCGGAAGACAACCTGAAACGGGTGGCCGAAGCGCGGGGGATTGCGGTTCCAGACTTGGTGGTCTGTATTCTTGATCGCCCCCGGCACGAAGAACTGATCTGGCGGGTACGCGAGGCCGGGGCCCGCATCATGCTTTTCGCCGATGGCGATGTGAGTGGCATCATGGCCACCTTGGAGCCGGAAAGCGGGGTGGATATGTACATGGGGATCGGCGGAGCCCCGCAAGGGGTTCTGGCGGCCGCCGCTCTGCGCTGCGTGGGCGGGCAAATGCAGGGAAAGCTGCTGCTGCGAACCAATGAGGATCATACCAAGGCCCGAGAGATGGGATTGAGCGATCCGAGCCGGATTTTCTCCGCGGCCGATATGGCCTCGGGGGATATCATGTTGGCTGCCACCGGCGTGACCAGAAGCGTTTTGTTGCGTGGTGTCCGCCGATCCGGGGACAGCGCGGTCACCCATTCCCTGGTGATGCGAAGCGCGACAGGGACCTTGCGATACCTTCAGTCACGCCACAGCCTGGACGCGGCGGGCGATCCGCTAACCGGTGCTTGAGGTGAATGACGACACGACTTCGCCGGCTTATCTAGGCGTTGAACGCTCCTTGCGGGGCAAAGCCTGGCGACAAAGGCCGGGTGATGATCGTCTGGCCATGACCCTCGCCCAAAGATTTCATATTCCGGAATTGGCCGGGCGGGTTCTGGCCGCCCGAGGCGTGGACCTGGAGACCGCTTCCAGCTATCTCAATCCGACCCTGCGCGACCTGATGCCCGACCCGGATGGGTTCAAAGACATGGCCACCGGGACCACCCGTCTTGCCGATGCCCTGGCCAATGGCGAAACCATTGCCCTGTTCGGGGACTATGACGTGGATGGGGCGACCTCGGCGGCCCTGCTGGGACGCTTCCTGCGGGCCGTTGGTGGGTCACCCTTGCTTTATGTGCCAGACCGTCTCAGCGAGGGCTATGGCCCCAACGGACCGGCCCTGCGCCGCCTGAGAGAGCAAGGGACCACCGTGGCGGTCACCGTGGATTGCGGCTCCACGGCCTTCGAGGCCTTGGATGTCGCGGCGGAGGTTGGGTTGGACGTGGTGGTCATCGATCATCATGCCGTGGAACCCAAGCTGCCAAAGGCTCATGCCTTCATCAATCCCAACCGGTTGGACGAGCCGCCGGGGCAGGGGCATCTGGCCGCTGTCGGGGTGACGTTTCTGTTCGCCGTCGCCCTGAACCGGCGGCTGCGGGAAAGGGATTGGTACCATGACCAACGCCCGGAACCGGACCTGATGGGGCTGCTCGACCTGGTGGCCCTGGGCACAGTCTGCGACGTGGTGCCATTGGTGGGACTCAATAGGGCTTATGTGACCCAGGGGCTGAAGGTCATGGCCAAGCGGCGCAATGGCGGCCTGACCGCTCTGGCTGATGTGGCCGGGGTCAATGAGGCGCCGGGCACTTATCACGCCGGGTTCCTCTTGGGTCCGCGGGTCAATGCCGGCGGCCGCGTGGGTCAGTCGGACCTGGGGGCAACCCTATTGGGGAGCGACGATCCATCCGTCACCCGCGAGATCGCTCAGCGTCTGGATGCCTTGAACAAGGAGCGCCGGGATATTGAGGCGATGGTATTGGAACAGGCTCTGAGCCAAGTGGAAGGGGAGCCGGAAGAGCACCTGTTTCCATCTTTGGTGATGGCCGTGGGCGAAGGATGGCATCCCGGCGTGGTCGGCATCGTGGCCAGCCGCCTGTGTGAGCGTTTCAACCGTCCTGCCTGTGTCCTGGCCGTGGAGGGGGAAAAGGCCACCGGCTCCGGACGCTCCTTGCCGGGCATGGACCTGGGGGCGGCCGTCATCGCCGCCCGTCAGTCGGAAATCCTGCTCAAAGGCGGCGGTCATGCCATGGCCGCCGGGTTTACGGTTGACGCGCGGCGGGTCGACGAATTCGCGCGTTTCATCGCCGAGCGTTTGGATCGGGGCATGGGGGATGGGGGGCCTGTTCCCGAACTCAATTGTGACACGGTTTTGAGCGTCGGGGCGGCCCATGGGGGCACCATTGCCGCCATCGAGCGGGCGGCACCCTTCGGCGCGGGGAATTCCGAGCCGCGGTTCGTGCTGGCGGATGTGCTGATTACCCATGCCAAAATTGTCGGCGAGAATCATGTGCGTTGCACGCTGAGTGGGGCCGCCGAAGGCGGGCGGGTCAATGCCATGGCCTTTCGTTCCGTGGACAGCGAATTGGGCCAGGCCCTGTTGCGTCATCAAGGCGCGGCCTTCCATCTGGCCGGGCATCTGCGGCGTGATACCTGGCGTGGCGGCAATGCCGTGCAGTTTCTGATCGATGACGGCGTCCGGGTCGCGGAAACAAGACCACGTTAAGGGCTTGATTTCATCTTCCGGGGCCGCTATGAAGAGCACCCCTCGCTGACCCCATCGTCTAGAGGCCTAGGACACCGGCCTTTCACGCCGGCAACACGGGTTCGAATCCCGTTGGGGTCGCCATCCGGTTGTAAACCGGAAATCGCTCAAACACTTAGCAAATCAAGCACTTGCAAGAATGCTCCCTGGTACGGTCGTCCCATCCGGTAAGGAGGTTTTTGTGAGCACGAACTTGATCCGCCGCGAGCAGGTCTATTTCGCCCGAATTCCTGTCCCCGCCCAATGGCCGTCCTACATGGGCCGCGAGGAGATTCGCAATAGCCTTTGGGGCAAGCCGTCCGGAGGCGAAAAAGCGTCTCCTTGGCCCTCAATGGGCCAAGTGGCAGGCTACTCTCCTATCGTCCGGGCCTCTAAGAGGCCTGGGGGATTCAAGGGAGCAGGCGGCCACCGATTTCGGGCAACGGGGATGGAAATGGCACCCAGGGGGCGGGGCGAGGGGCGAAGGAATTTCCCCCCGGATCGGTTCGAATGCCCTTTTTCCCGCGCTGATGGCCGGAGAGGATTCCTTTAAGGCCTGGGTATAGGGATGGCCGGGATTGTCCAATACCTTGTCCACCGGCCCTTCTTCAACGATCCGGCCCAGGTACATGACTGCCACCCGGTCGCATAGATGCCGGATGACGCTCAAATCATGGCTGATGAACAGGTAGGCGATTTTCTGATGTTCCCGCAGGGTAGCGAACAGGTTGATGATTTGTGCCTGGATCGACACATCAAGGGCCGCGACCGGTTCGTCGCAGACCATCAAGTCCGGCTGCATGGCCAAGGCACGGGCAATGCCGAACCGCTGCCGCTGGCCACCGGAAAACTGGTGTGGATAGCGCTTTGTCAGACCGGGCTGAATACCGCATTGGTCAAAGATGCCTTCCAGGTAGGATTGACGTTCCGATGCCGGAACAATGCCGTGAACGCCAATGGCTTCTTCGATCTGTTGCGAGATGCGCATGCGCGGATTGAGCGAGGAATAGGGGTCCTGAAAGACCATCTGGATCTTCAGCAGTTGCTTTTCCGGAATCGTCTCCAAAGAATTTCCCCGATAAGCAATGGCGCCGGACGAAGGAGTCAGGAGCTTCATGACCATCCGCGCGATGGTTGATTTGCCGCAGCCGGATTCACCGACCAAGCCCAGGGCCTCGCCCGGTCGCAAGTCGAAGGTCACGTCATCCACCGCACGGACTGTTTCGGGGAGGCGCTCGGCCCCCAATAGATTGGCGATCCGATCGGTCATCCCAAGCGGCTTGGTGAAGGTTTTGCTGAGGCCGGAAATGGCCAGGAGGGGATGGTCATTCATTGCGCCGCTCCTTTGCCCAAGGGATGGTGGCACCGGATCTGGCGATCGCCGTCGGTGGAGCGATAGGGCGCTTGGCGCTGACACAGGGCATCGGCATGCGAACAGCGGGGCGCGAAGGCGCAGCCTGGCGGCAGATTTCCGGGGCTAGGCATCAAGCCCGGGATCTGGGCCAATGGCTGGCCGTGACCTGATTCCGTGGGCACGGAATCGATCAGGCCGCGGGTGTAGGGATGCCTAGGGTCCGTGACAATCTCGCTTGTGGCGCCATACTCGACGATCTGCCCGGCATACATCACCGCGATCCGATCGGCGATTCCGGATACCACGGCCAGGTCATGGGTGACCCAGATCAGGGCGGTTCCGGACTCTTCGCACAGCTTGCGCACCTCATAGAGAATTTGCGCCTGAATGGTCACGTCCAGCGCCGTGGTCGCTTCGTCGGCCAGGATCAAATCGGGCTTGTTGAGCAGCGCCGTGGCAATGGCGATCCTTTGGCGCATACCGCCCGAAAGCTGATGGGGATAGGACCTTAGGCGTTCCTCTGGTGAAGGAATGCCCACCTGTTTGAGGGCGTCGAGGCAGCGCGCCCGAGCCTCGCCGCGTGGCACCCGGTCATGGGCCTGAATGGCCTCGATCATCTGTTCGTCGATGCGGATAACCGGATTCAGGGTTGCCATGGGGTCCTGGAAAATCATGGCGATGCGATCGCCACGCAGGGCCCGCAGGCTCTCGCCGTCCATTTCGGAGATATCCTGGTTGCGGAACAAGATGGTGCCGCCGCTGACGCGCCCGGGCGGTGGCAGGATGCGCATCAGGGCCTTGGCGAAGACCGATTTGCCCGATCCGGACTCGCCGACCAGTCCGACGATTTCGCCGGGATCCATGGATAGATGGATACCACGCAAGGCGGCTATCGTCCCATTGCGCATGGGGAACTCGACTTCCAGGTTTTCCACGCGGAGAAGGGGTTCGATCATTGGGCACGCGTCCTCGGGTTCAAAATGTCCCTTAAGTGATCGCCGACCAAATTGATCGAAACGATGGTGAACAACAGGGCCAAGCCCGGAAAGAAGGAGAGCCAATAGCGACCACTCTGCATGTAGTGGAAGCCATTGGATATGAGCAGCCCCAAGGAGGGCTCGGTGATCGGGACGCCGATGCCGAGAAACGACAGGGTGGCCTCCAAAGCGATGGCATGGGCGACCTGCATGGTCACGATGACGATCAGCGGTGGCATGCAATTGGGTAGCAAGTGGCCGAAAATGATCCGCGTCTGCGAGTATCGCAGGCATCGGGCGGCGTCGATGTACTCGCGGTTCTTTTCTACCAAGGCCAGGCCGCGAATGGTGCGGGCGTAGTAGGCCCATTGCACCAACACCAAGGCGATGATGATCTTTTCCACGCCCTGGCCCAAAATAGCGAGCAGTACCAAGGCTATGAGCACTGCGGGAAAGCTCATCTGCACTTCGACCAGACGCATGATCACGGTATCCGTGCGGCCGCCGAACCAGGCCGAAACAAGGCCGATGGCCGCGCCGATGGATAGGGCGATGAAGGCGCTGGCAGCTCCGATGGCCAAGCTGGTGCGCAGGCCGTACATGATCCCCGACAGGATATCCCGGCCTTGGTCATCGGACCCAAGCAGGAAACTGAAACCGGCGGCGGCCTGGGCCCCCGGTTCCATGTTGCCGTCCATGAAATCCAGTTGCGCCAGATCATAAGGATCCTGTGGCGCGATCCAGGGAGCGAAGATGGCTATGAAAGCCACGAGCAGGAAACCGGCCAGGCCGATGACCGCCACGGGATTGGAAAAGAAATCCTGTAGAAACCGGCCCAGGGGCGTGTCGCGAAAGGGCTCACGTTCGGGCATTTCGTCGGGAATGGGCGTCATGATTTGATGTCCTCCAGCCGAATGCGCGGATCGAGGGCCGAATAGAGAAGATCGACAACGAGATTAATGACAATGAACATGGTCACGGTTACCAGCAGGTAGGCGACGATGATCGGTCGATCGAGCACGGCGATGGAATCGATGAGCAGTTTGCCCATGCCGGGCCAGGCAAAAATGCTTTCGGTCACCACTGCGAAGGCAATGACGTTGCCTAGTTCGAGGCCGAGCACGGTCACCACGGGAATGAGAATATTGCGCAGCACATGAACGCTGACGATGCGTCTCTCGTTGACACCCTTGGCCCGCGCGAACGCAACATAGTCCGCGAGCATGTTTTCGCGCACCCCGGCGCGGATCAATCGCATGACCAGAGCCAGCTTGAACATGGCTAGATTGATGGCGGGCAGTGCCAGGTGGGATAACCCATCGAAACTGAGAAAGCTGACCGGAACGCCGAATAGGTCCACCGTTTCTCCCCGACCGCCGGATGGGAGGATGTCCAAGTAGACCGAGAATCCCATGATCAACATCAAGCCGACCCAGAAGGTGGGCAGTGAGAAAAACAGGATGGAACTGGACATGATGGCCCGCTCGATCCAAGTCCCCGGTTTCAACCCGGCGAGCAGGCCCAGCGGAATGCCGCATGCGATGGCGATGACCATGGCGGTGAGTGCCAACTCGATCGTCGCGGGCATTTTCGATAGGATCAGGTCGAGGGCCGGTTCGTTGTAGACGAAGCTGTTCCCAAGACTGCCATCAAGCACATTACCGAGAAAGATGAAGTATTGCTCGTACCAGGGCTTGTCCAGACCAAGGGCCCGAACCGCTGCCTCGTATTCCGCGGCCGTTGCCTCGGGATCAATGAGCACGTCTACCGGGCTGCCAATGGCAAAGACCCCGACGAAGACGATGAACGACATCAGCAGGAGGACAGCCAGGCTTTGCAGTAGTCTGCGAAGGAGAAAATTCACCAAGGTCCAAGGCCCCTCCCGGGCTGGCTGGGATTGACCGCCGCATCCATTGTGGACGCGGCGGTCGGCTGGTGGAGCATCTTAGCGAGTCATTTCCGAGATGACGGTGTAATTGTCGGCGCGCGGTGCATAGATGACGCCCTTGCGAGCAGCCCAGAAGTTCATCTGGTAATGCACCGGAATGACACCGTAAAGCTCGCCGATGGCCCGTTCGGCGACCATGGCTATTTTTTCCGAACGGGAGGCTTCATCCACGTCGGCCATGGCGTCTTCGAGCATTGAGTCCACTTTGGCATCGGAAAACCGACCGCGATTCGATGTTCCTTGTCCGGCCTCCTTTTTATAGGTGTGCAGCAAGGACATCAGGGTCGATCCCTGCTCGCCGGTGGAGGACCCCCACCCGAGCAGCATGAACGAATACTTCAGTGCCGAGGCGTTCTTGAAATAGGTTGCCTTGGGTTCGGTCTGCACGGACATCTCGATGCCGATGCGGGCCAGCAACTGAGCGATGGCCTGGGCAATTTGTTCATCATTCACATAGCGGTCGTTGGGCGCATTGATGATCATCTTGAAACCATCGCCATATCCGGCCTCGGCCAGCAGCTTTTTGGCTCCCTTGACGTCATAGGCGACAGGGCTGAGCTTACCGGAAACACCGGAGAAACCCTTGGGCAGCATCTGCGAGGCCGGGGCCGCCGCCTCGTCCATGATGCGTGCGACGATACCTTCGCGGTTGAGGGCCATGGATATGGCCTTGCGCACACGGACGTCGAGCAACGGATTTTTGATTTTGCCACCATCCTTGGCGGTAATGTGCGGACTATCCGAACGGTTGGAATCCATATGCAGGTAGATGGCCAGATTGGATGGCTGTTTGAACAAGGTGTACTTGCTGTCGGCTTGCATGTTCTTCAAGTCCGCCGTGGGAACGCCGTCGATGATATCCACGTCGCCTGATTGCAGCGCCGCCAGACGCGCGGCATCGTTTTTCAACGGGCGCATCTCGACGATTTTGTAGTCCGGCACGCCGCCCCAATATGATTCATTGGCCTGCAGCTTCATGGCCTCGCCGGGTTTCCAGGATGTCAGCTTGTAGGGTCCAGTTCCGACGGCCAGTTTGCCCGAGTTGAAATGGGAGCTGTCAATGGACAGGACATCCTTGGCAATCGACGAGTTGGCGGCATAGTAGGCCTCCACCGTCTCCTTGGAGACAATGGACACCTGAGCCAAATTGTTCGGAGTCAGCGGCTGGCGGCCCTTGGTCTTGATCCGCAGGGTATAATCATCCACGGCTTCCACCGAGACAAAGGTCTTGGAGAATTTGGTGAAGGCAGAGGGACTGTTGGGCACATGTGGGATCCGGTCAAAGGTGAAGACCACATCGGCGGCGGTCAAGGGGGTGCCGTCGTGGAAGCTTACGCCCTGGCGTAGTTTGACTTCCCAGGTCGTATCGTCCGTGGCTTTCCACGAGACAGCGAGCGCAGGCTTCAACTGCATCTTGGCATCCATGTGGATCAGCCGGTCGTAGACGTTGCGGGCCGCCGAATTGTTGGGGCCCAGGTTGTGATAGTGAGGGTCGATCGAACTGGGTTCCGAGGCGATCCCGACCACCAGATCCGCCGCTAAAACCGGCGCGGAAACGATCAGGGCTCCCGTGGTGAAAACCATTGACCGGAGCATTGTGCGTAGGCTCATCATTCCTATTCTCCCATATTTATTGAAGCGTGATTCTGGTTTCTGGAGCCCGCTTCGGTTTCCAGAAAATGATCCCGCCAGTAGTCCAAAAAGCATGCGATATCGTATCTGGCTTCCGCATGGTCGAGCACCCGATGGCCGACACCGGGGTAGAGGATCACTTTGGCCCGTTGGAAGCCGCGAAGCGTTTGCGCCCCATGTCCGGCGACGCTCCCAGTTTGATTAAATCGGGAATGCGGCCCGAAGAATTCATCCTCGTAGCCGTTTAGATTGAGAAAAGGGGTCTTGCTGCTGTTTCCGGCAATGTGGACCGATGGCACGAAGTATCCCGGCTCGCAGTTCCAGGCAATGGCAATGCGGGCGGCAATGCCGCTGCCATCCCAGGTCGCCGCGGCCACGGCTCCTTCCGACAGTCCCGCCAAAACCACGAAACGGTGGTCGATGAACGACCAGGATTGAAGGTTTTCCATGACTTCCGTCACCTCGTCCCGGCGCATACGGTGAACCTGCTCATAAACTTCCGGGTCGGCGGGCGATTCATAGGTTGGCCGGTCTAGCCTCGCATGGGTGTTGGGGGCGATCAGGGCGAACCCTCTTTCCTCGACCAGAAAATCGGCCATCAGTTCTTCTTGTTTGCGGGCATTGGATCCGGGCAGAAAGACAATCAGCGGAACCCGCTTATCGGTATTCGAGATCTCTTGTATCTGATCTTCCAAGGTGTGCAGTGTCCCGCGAAGTTTCCGCCCTCCATAGAGTTTGGAAGGGAAGGCAACAAAGGCCTGTTGATAGGCGATAGCGGCTGACATGATCGGCGGTCTCTCCCATTGGCGAGGGGTTTCTCCAACCCGCGGAAGGCCCCCTTTCTTGCTTTGACGTCGATCATGCATTACATTTCATGATCGATGGGAAAAATATTCATGCGTATTTGGTATGTATAGAGTCGGGTGATGCATGCGGCCAATTGGAAAGCTGGACTGGAGTCTCAAGGAAATGCGGGCGCTGCATCATGTGGTGACCTTGGGAACCGTTACGGCTGCGGCGACCCGCATGGGTCTCTCTCAGCCTGCGGTCAGCCGCTTGCTTGCAAGCCTGGAATCAAAGCTGTCCCAGCCGCTGTTCGAGCGTCAGGGCAGGGGGCTCGTTCCGACGCGTTCGGCGCTGGATTTTTGTACCGCCTCTGCCCGGGTCTTCGATGCCATCGAAGGGATGCAACAAAATCTCGCGGTTTCCAATCAGGTCGAAACGCTCCGAGTGGCCGCGCCTCCGACCTTTGCCAGGGGGTTTTTGCAACAGGCCGTGGCCTTGTTCCTGGAAGCCAATATCAATGCCACGATCCAGGTGGATGTCCGATCGTCGCCTTCGATTATCGGCATGGTTTCCGAGGGCGCCGTCGACGTGGGTATCACCGATACGGCATTGACCCACGAAGCCGTGCGAGATCAACCGTTCCGCAAAGCCGCAATGGCCTGTTTTCTGCGCCGTGATCATCCCTTGACGGCGAACCGCGAAATCAATGTTGCCGAGGCGGGAGATTTGGAGTTGATCGGCCTGACGCATCGGCATGCCACGCGGGCCTATATCGACAACCTGTTGAGATCGTCCGGCCATGGGTGGCGCATGATCGTGGAAACCTCGACCGCCGCATCGGCGGTGTCGTTTGTCCGCGAAACCGGCGCGGTGTCGTTCCTGAGTCCTTTTCCGGTCGCAGGCGATTTGCCTCCCGAAGTGACGTTCCGGCCATTGCACGGTGGTCTGACCCATATTTCTCGTTTCATCTATCCGGCCCGCATTGGGTTGCGTCCGCTGACCCGGCGGTTCATGCGCGCGGTCACGGCCGTGTCGGAGCATCATGACGGCTGGTCCGAAGCCCTTGGGCCGTTCTCAGGTGGAAAGCGAGAGGGGGACATCTGACTCTCATTTTCACTTGTTTTTGCGGTCCTATTTTGTAAAATTTTAGGTCTCTATCAATGGGAGTATGGGAAAGCCTCTTTCCTTGCTTTCAAACAGGAAGGAAATAGTCAGAGGAGGATTAAGTATGCATATTCGTAATCTTACCAAGGTCTTGGCGGTTGCCGGGCTCGTTGCCGCCGGTTCCTTTGCTGCCCAAGACGCATCGGCCTGGTGGGGACCCGGCTGGGGCAACAATGGTTGGGGTCCCGGTTGGGGCGGAAACCGCTGGGGTAACAACGGTTGGGGTGACGGCTGGGGCGACGGCGGAGGAGATTTCTCCTTCGGCTTTAGCGGTAACACTCGGGCCAATACGGGGTTGGGCTATAACGGCTATAACGGCTGGAATGGCTACAACGGCTACGGCCCGTACGGTTGGGGTGGCTATCCCGGTTGGGGATATGGCTATCCGGGAGCTTGGGGCGCCCCTTATGGCGTGGCACCGGTCGCACCGGCGGCCCCCGCGGCACCCGCGGAAGCAAAATAATCCTCGGATCAAGATCTGATTGAATGCGAAACGGCGGCTCTGGGAGTCGCCGTTTCTTTGTTTCGGCCTTTGGGGGCGGCGCGGACAAGTCCGGCTTGTTGTTTCCGGGGTGATCCGCTAGCTTTGGCATTCCCCGGACTATTCCAGAGAGGCCCGCCATGCGCTGTCCCAAATGCCCCTCCGACATGACACTGGAACAAGTGGGCGGCAAGAAACACTGGGTCTGTGACGATTGTGGCTATGCCCGTCCTCAGGGCGGCGTGGGGGCCTTCTTGCGATCGGGACCGGTACTGGTCGGCCTGGTGATCGGGGCCGCCGTGGCGGTGCTGGCATTGACCGGGGCGTAGAGATTACCCGAAGCCTCTCGACCCCATTGGGCGAACCCGTTAGACTCGATTTCCTGAAACGCCTTGCGTTAAAAGGGAACCAACCGCCATGCCAGCCCGAAAAAACGGCGCACCACGCAAGCCCGGCAAGACAGTGACCAAATCCCCACGGAAAGAGCCAACGCCGTCCGCGACGAACAGTGATCTGTCGCCTGCCAATCCGATGGCTTTTCCCGTCGTCGGGATCGGTGCGTCGGCAGGCGGGCTGGAAGCGGCACAGGCTTTTTTCAAAGGCGTGGCGGCGGATTCAGGGGCGGCTTATATCTTCGTCCAGCATTTGGATCCGAAGCGGCCCACCGATCTGCCGGAATTGCTGGCGCGCATGACCCCGATGCCGGTCCAGGCCGTGACCGACCATATGCTGGTGGAACCCAATCAGGTCTATGTGATCCCGTCCAATCATGAACTGATGATCGCCAAGGGTCACCTGGAGCTGTTCGAGTTATCAGAAGAGCCCGGCCTGCGGCATCCCATCGACGTGTTTTTCCGTTCCTTGGCCATGGAGCGGGGGGAACAGGCCGTGGCCATCATTCTATCCGGCACCGCCAGCGATGGCACGTCGGGCCTGCGCGATGTCAAGGCCGAGGGTGGAATAGTCCTGGTCCAAGATCCTTTGACCGCCAAATTTGACGGCATGCCCCGGTCGGCCATCGAAACCAAACTGGCGGATCTGATTCTCGATCCTTTGGACATGGGCGACAAGCTCGTGGATATCTGGGCATTCCAGCGCCCCGGAACCGCGGCTTCGATCATGACCGACGAGGCGGGAATAGATGAGGAGACCCTGGCCAAGATTACCACCTTGGTGCGCAACCACACCGGCCACGATTTTTCCGATTACAAACCCCGAACCTTGCTGCGGCGCATCCGGCGCCGGATGTCGGTCCAGCAGATTGAACAGCCATCCGACTATGTCCGCCATTTGCAGCATAATGCGGCCGAACGGACTATTTTGTTCAAGGAACTCCTCATTGGCGTGACCCGTTTCTTCCGTGATCCGGAAGCCTTTGCGGTGCTGATCGACAAGGTTATTCCCGCTCTTTTTGACAAACGCGCCAACGATGATGAACTGCGGGTCTGGGTCGTGGGCTGTTCCACCGGCGAGGAAGCCTATTCCATCGCCATCCTTCTGCAAGAAGAACAAAGGCGGCGGGATGCCAATGTCAGTATTCAGGTGTTTGGTACCGATATTGACGGCAAAGCCATCGAGACCGCTCGTGGCGGCCTGTTTTCTCCGAGCATTGCCAAAGACGTCCCCGCCGATCTGCTCCGGCGCTATTTTACTTCCGAGAATGCCGGATATCGGGTCAAGGGCGCGATTCGGGACATGTTGGTGTTTGCCGAGCAAAATGTGGTCAAGGATCCGCCATTTTCACGCTTGGACCTAGTCTGCTGTCGTAACTTGTTGATCTATATGGGGGCAGCCCTGCAACGGCGGGTCATCCCCATGTATCACTATGCCCTCAAGCCCGAGGGGTACTTGTTTCTCGGCAATTCGGAAACCATCGGCGAGTTTACCACCCATTTCCAGACCGTTGATCGCAAAGCCAAGATCTACCGCAGCACCAGCGCCGGCACCAAACAGCCGAGATTGCTGAATATCTCACCGCCCGCCTTGGCCGATTTGGTGCCGGTTGTCGCCGCGGAGAAACCGCCGAAAGCACCGGTCAACGTGCGAACCTGGGTGGAAAGCACGCTGCTCTCGGAGCTGTCTCCGGCCTGCGTGGTCATCGACCGTCATTCCCAGATCGTCTTTATTCATGGCCATACGGGCAGGTATCTGGAACCGGCCCCGGGCGAAGCGACAACAAACATTCTGGCCATGGCCCGCCCGGGCCTGTCGGTGGAATTGGCCACCGCCGTGCGCAAGGCGATCAACCATGGCCAAGAGGTCCTGTACGAAGGACTGAGGGTCCGCACAAACGGGGATGAGCAACCCATCGATCTGCTGGTTCGTCCAATCACCGAACCCGAAGCCCTGGCCGGATTGATTCTGGTGGTGTTCAAGGAAGTATCGCCGCTTCCCTCCATGGACCCGGAGCAAACCGTGCCCGAGTCCCAACAGGTGGTTGATGAACTAAAGCGGGAACTGCGCAATACCCGGGAATACCTGCAAACCAGCATCGAAGAAATGGAGACCTCCAACGAGGAGCTGAAATCCACCAACGAGGAACTTCAGTCCTCCAACGAGGAACTGCAAAGCATCAACGAAGAGCATGTGACTTCGAAAGAAGAGCTTCAGTCGGTGAACGAAGAACTGGCCACGGTCAATGCCGAGTTGGAAAGCAAGGTCAGCGAACTGACCCGGTCCAACAACGACATGAACAACCTGCTCGCCGCCACGAAGGTTGGCACCGTGTTTTTGGATTTGCACCTCTGTATCACCCGGTTCACGCCGTCATCGGCCGATGTCATTCACTTGATCGATGGCGATGTGGGGCGTCCGCTGGCCCATACGGTCTCAAACCTGGAATACGATGAATTGGTCAACGATGCGCGGACGGTGCTGGACAACCTGGTGCCCATGGATCGGGAAGTCCGCTCCAAGGACGGCAAGTGGTATTTGATCCGTATCCTGCCTTATCGGACCTTGGACAACGTGATTGAGGGTGTGGTTCTGACCTTTGTGGACATTACCCGAGTGCGCCTGCTCGAAGCGGAATCCCGATTGGCCGTGGTGGTTCAACAGGCCTCCGACGCAATTGTCTTGCAGGATCTGAGCGGCAAGATCCTGGCCTGGAATAATGGGGCGGAAAAGCTCTATGGCTGCTCGGAGGTCCTGGCCCTTGAAGCGGATTTCCGGCTTTTTGTTCCACCAGACGGGCGCGCGGACCACGACAAGCTGCTCAGCCAACTGGCCAAGGGCAAGAAACCCGCACCCTTCGAGGCCCAGCGACTGACCCAGGAAGGCCAAGTCCTGCGTGTTTCCGTGAGCGCATCTTTGTTGTTTGATGAGAGCAACAAACCCTGGGCCGTGGCCACCACCGAACGCGAAAGGCTCTAACAGGCTGCTGAACAAGTGTTGTTCGACGGCCTGCCTCGCCCTTCGACAAGCTCAGGGTGAGGCGAACAAGTTGAAAGTTCAAAGGCCCTCATGCTGAGCTTGTCGAAGCATCTGTCGCCACAGGCTCGAAATCGGACTTTAGCAGGCTGCTGAACAAGTGTTGTTCGACGGCCCGCCTCGCCCTTCGACAAGCTCAGGGTGAGGCGAACAAGTTGAAAGTTCAAAAACCCTCATGCTGAGCTTGTCGAAGCATCTGTCGCCACAGGCTCGAAATAGGACTTTTTCGGCAGCCTGTTAGCGCCGCATAGTATTCATGGTCTCCGGACTCAATTGTTATTTTATATATACGTTTCGTGTGCCTTTAGCCTGCGAAGGTGTTATCATCATTCTAAAGAATAGTTTTGAAGGGTCCCAGTGGATGACCGAGTCAACGGCCCAGGCACGCCTACTGCGCGAACGGGCAGAGGATGCCCTCAGTCGGCATATTGTTGACCGTGACCTGAACCTCATGTCCCGGGAGCAGGTTCAGGACTTGGTGCATGAACTTGTGGTGCATCAGGTCGAGTTGGAAATGCAGGGGGAGGAACTGCGCCGGACCCAGGCAGACCTTGAGAGAATCAGAGATCAATATACCGACTTGTATGATTTCGCCCCGGTGGGCTACCTGACCCTCAACGAGACAGGGCAAATCGTGACCGCCAATCTGACCATTGCGGGCTGGTTGGAAAAGGATCGCATCGACCTGATCGGCTCTTCCTATCCCCGCATCGTCGCCGAATCCGATCGCGATACGATCTACCTCCATTTAAAGAGCGTGAAAGGAAGCGCTTTCCCCAGCTCCTGCGAGGTGACCCTTGCCCATCCGCAAGATACCCCGCGCCTGGTGCAGATGGATAGCCGATGGGTTGGAACTGATGATGCTTCCGCACAGATATTCTGTACCCTCACCGACGTCACCGAGTCCCGTCGGACCGCAAGACGCCTGCAATTGTTGGGCAACGTGATCCAGCATAGTAGCGAAGCGGTGATGATCACCGATCCCAACGAGGTCATTGTCTTCGTCAACCAGGCCTTTACCGACATCACCCATTACTCGGAAAGTGATGCCCTGGGCCTGACCCCGCGCATTTTATCATCGGGGCGCCACGACCGGGCTTTCTATGTGGACATGTGGGAACAGCTCCAAAAGACCGGCATGTGGCAAGGCGAGATCTGGAATCAACGCAAGGACGACGGCGCTTATCCCGAGTTCCTGACCATCAACGCCGTCAAAGGTGAAAATGGTCGTTTGCTCAACTATGTCTGTGTCTTTTCCAATATTTCCCGCCTGCGCGATCGCGAGGAAGCCCTGCGCATCAGTAACGAGGAACTCAATCAGTTCGCCCAGGTGACTTCTCATGATCTGCGCGAACCCCTGCGAACCATCACCAGCTTCATCGAGCTCATTGAACGAAAACTGACCGGGATCGACGATCCAGAGATTACCGAGTATTTCCATTTCGTCACCGAGGGTGCCACCCGCATGGACCGCTTGATTCAAGGGATCCTGCACTATTCCCAGATCGGCAAAAAAGCCGAGGAGTCCGCTTCGGTTGATATGAATAAGGTCGTCGAAGGCGCGATCCACAATTTGGAGACCGCCATAAAAGAATCTCAAGGCTCGATCACTGCCGGAGATTTGCCGACCGTCCAGGCCGTGGAGATCGAAATGGACCGCTTGATGGACAATCTTCTTGGCAACGCCCTGAAATATCGAAGCGCCGATAGGCCGCTGAGTGTTGAGGTGACGGCCGCGGAACGTCGGGGGATGGCCCAGTTCACTGTTCGAGACAATGGCATCGGGATCGACCCGGCGTATTCGGACAAGGTTTTCCGTATGTTCCAACGGCTTCACGCCAAGGAGGCCTATGGCGGCGGGTCTGGCGTTGGCCTCAGTATTTGCAAAAAGATCATCGAAACCGACGGAGGCCGGATCTGGATTGATGCCAATCCCGACGGCGGCTCGAGCTTCCACTTCACCTTGCCGTTGGCCGCGTGAATCGCCGGGGCGCGCGAAAGAGTCTTTCCGGCCGGTTAGTCTTTGCCGCTTCCGCGTAAATCACGCACCCTTACCGCCTTTCCTTCCGAGCGCGGCACCGCGCCGGGCTCCTTCACCATGGCCCGGCAGGATACGCCGATCATCGTCTTGATATGGTTTTCGACTTTCTTGGCGATCTTGGGGTAGTCATCGGCGGAAACATCGGGGCGGGCCTCCGCCTCGATGGTGAGATTGTCCATGGTGCCATCGCGGCGGACAACCAACTGGTAGTGGGGGGCCAAGTCCTCCATGCCCACCAACAGGGCTTCCACTTGAGTGGGGAACATGTTGACGCCACGAATAATCAGCATGTCGTCATTGCGTCCGGTGACGCGGCGGATGCGGAGATGGGTTCGGCCACAGGCACAAGGCTCGTCGGTCAGGCTGGTGATATCCCGGGTGCGATAGCGGATCATCGGCAGGGCCTGTTTGGTCAACGTGGTGATGACCAGTTCGCCGGTTTCGCCCACGGGCAACGGTTCGCCGCTTTCGGGATCGATGATTTCGAATAAAAAGGCGTCTTCCCAACCGTGCGCGCCATCCCGGGCGTCACGGCACTCCATGGCCACTCCGGGCCCGATGATCTCGGATAGTCCGTAAGAATCAACGCTTTGTAGGCCAAGCATCTCGTCCAGTTGACGGCGCAGGGAATCCGTCCAAGGCTCGCCACCGAGGGGGGCGGCGTGCAAGGGACCATCGGCCAGGGGCTCCCCTTGGAGGGCCGCCGCTTCGGCCAAATGCAGGGCGTAGGAGGGGGTGGCGATCAACACCTGGGCGCCGAAATCCCGCAGCAGCTTGATCTGGCGCTCGGTGCCACCGCCGGAAATGGGGGTGACCGTGCATCCCAGGCGCTCGGCGCCACCATGGAATCCCAAGCCACCGGTAAACAGGCCGTATCCCAGGGCATTGTGTACCACATCCCCTGGACGTGCCCCGGCACAAGCCAGCGAGCGCGCCATCAGATCAGCCCACATGTCCAGGTCGTCCCGGGTATAGCCAACCACGGTCGGTGTGCCGGTGGTGCCCGAAGAGGCATGCAGGCGGATCACTTTTTCACGGGGCACGGCGAAAAGGCCGAAGGGGTAGTGGGTTCGCAGATCGTTTTTGACCGTGAACGGCAGGTGGCGGATATCCGCCAGGCATTTGATGTGGTTGGGCGTGACCCCCCTGGCGTCCATGCTTTTGCGCGTATGGGAGACATTCTCATAGGCGTGGCCGACGGTCCAGCGCAGCCGCTCGGTTTGCAATTGGGTCAGGGCGGGCCTGTCCATGCATTCCAGTTCCGGTTGATACTTCAGAGTTGGGCCGTAGGGGGGGATCATGAAAGCCTCTCGGTGGATTTGGGAACGCCGACTCGGTTCCCGCCGAGGGGATTATTTCAGGACCTGGTTTAGGTTTCCAGATATGGCAAAAGATGGAGGGTGGGACGACGCGGGGTTTCCGTCCGCTTCCGCATGCACTACAGTCGTTTTTGAAGTGATATCAGGAAGCCGCCCTGTGGAAAAAATACCAAGCAAAGCCTTGCGCGGATCCCGTCTGACCGCCGTTCTCGGGGCCGTATTGACCCTGGGGGGTGGCGCCATGGTCTACCGGGATTCGGAGGACGTGGGGCATGCCTTGTCCATTGCGACGGTTGCGGGGCTGTTGACCATCATTTCCACGATCTATCTTCGCCATCAGGAAAAGCGCCTCGCCATCGAGCGGAATTTGTCGCGGCATCGCGAGCAGTTATTGGCCGATCAAAGATTGGTGCTGGAGAATACGGATGTGGGTATTCTTCATGTGACCCATGGCAAAGTTCGCTGGATGAACGAGACCATGGCCCAATGGATGGGATTCTCGGTCGAGGAACTGGTCGGCCAGGATGTGCGAGCCCTTTATGTTGATGATGAGGAATACGCCCGCGTTCGCCGCCAGTCGTCGCGGGAGCTTCGAGATAGGGGATTCTCCGAGGGGGATTCCCACATTCGAGGCAAGAATGGCGAGTCCTTTCATGTGCGCTATCGGGGCAAACGGGTGAATCCTGGCGATCCGAGCAAGGGCGCCATTTGGGTCGTGGAAGACATTTCCCGGCAACGGCAAGCGGTCCAGGCGATCAATTTGTCGGAAACCGTGTTCCACAACGCAGCCGAAGGTATTTTGCTTTGTGATATCGAGTTCAGGGTTATTGCCGTCAATCCCGCCTATTCCGCGATCACTGGATACGAGAGCGAAGAGATGATGGGGCAGGGCATCGACCGTTTCGGCGCCCGCCGGGAAAGTGATGTGTTTTTGTTTCGAATGTGGGAGGTAGTGCGGCAAGAGGGGCGGTGGGAAGGCGAGACTTGGGGCTGCCGGAAGAATGGTGAGGTCTATCCCGAACAGAGGACCATTCTGGCGATCCACGATGACGACGGTCGGCTGGCCCACTACCTGATTATGGTGCGTGATGCGACCCGGCAGAAAGAAGACGAAGAGAAGATCCGCTTCCAGGCCTATTACGATACCCTGACCGGCCTGCCCAACAGAGTTTTGTTTCAAGAGCGATTGCGAGAAGCTCTGGTGACTGCGACCCGCCATGATTCGCAAGTCGCCATGATGTATATGGATCTGGACCAGTTCAAGGTCATCAACGACAGCATGGGCCATGCCTCGGGCGATGCTTTGCTGGTCCGGGTCAGCCGAGCCATTCTGGATCACCTGCCGGACAAAGCCACATTGGCCCGTCCTGGTGGCGACGAGTTTTTGGTCTTGTTGCCCTCCACGGATCTGGACGAGGCCGCCGAGACCGCCCGGGCCATTCAGGCCGCCGTTTGCCGTCCGATTGATCTTGAGGGCTCCGATCACGAGGTGGTCGTGACCTCCAGCATCGGTATCGCGATGTTTCCCCGCGACGGTTTGACCGCCGCGGACCTGATCCGCAGCGCTGACACCGCAGCCTTTCATGCCAAGACTCAAGGTCGCAATAGTTTCCAATACTTCTTGGATGAAATGAATGTTGTGGCTCAAGAGAGGCTGATCCTTGAGAACCGTCTCCGGCGGGCCTTGAGCGAGGAAAACTTTGTCACGTACTACCAGCCAAAGATCGACTTGAGGTCTGGTCGGATCACGGGTGCGGAGGCCCTGATCCGCTGGTTCGGTCCTGGCGGGATGATTACGCCGGATAAGTTCATTCCCGTGGCCGAGGAAACAGGCATGATCGTCGATCTCGGCCGATGGGTCTTGAGGAGCACCTGTTTCCAAGTGCGCAGTTGGCAAAAAGAGGGGCTGCCATACTTCAAGGTGGCGGTGAATCTTTCGCCGTTGCAATTGCACGAAGGCGACTTCGTGGAAACGGTCAAGAAGGCATTGGAGGATTCAGGCCTGGATCCCCGTGATCTCGAACTGGAAATTACCGAGCGGGTGATCATGGAGCAAATGGACGAAGTGGTCCGTATCTTCAGCGCGTTGCGGGATATGGGTATCCGCGTGACGATCGATGATTTCGGGACCGGCTATTCTTCTCTGAGCTATCTTCAATCCCTGCCCTTGGATGGTCTGAAGATCGACCGCTCCTTTATTGCCGATATTGGAGAGGATGGGCAGGGGAGTTCCTTGGCGGGGGCTGTGGTGGCCATTGGCCAAAGTCTTGGGTTGAAGGTCACGGCGGAAGGGGTTGAGACTGAAGATCAACTGGGATTTCTGCGCCAACAATGGTGTGACGAAATGCAAGGATTCTATTTCAGTCGCCCCCTGCCGCCGGATGAATTTGCCTCTCTTCTGAAATCAGATAAACGACTCTAATCGGGAAAATCCATGGATCCGGAAATCAATAAAATCAATAATATAGATGGAAATGAACCCCAATCGCTGAAAGATCATTTGTTGTCCAGCATCCGCATGAGCCGGGAGCAGATGATGGACCTTGTTTCGCGCCGGTACCATTCAACTCATGTGAACCGCCACCGAGGTCAATTGGTCATCGGGCGGGTGCAGCTGGTTTCCGCCATATTTGCCGTCCTGACGCCCCTTTGGATCTCGATCGATGCCTGGGCCTATCCCTGGCCCACCTGGGGCATTCTCGCTGTCTTGCGGTTGGCGAGTTGTTTGGCCTTCGTTGCTTTGGCCTGGCCGCGCGCACCCTCTTTGGACCCCTGCCGAACCGGGCGACGGATGCTGTTGATCATGCTGTCCATGCCCATCGTGTTTTATGTGGCCAGTTTGATACTTCTCGACAGCAAGGAGTTCGGAGCCCTCGGGAATGCCGTCACCCTGGGCTATGGCCTGCTGCCTTTTATCGTCGTGGCTGGCTTAAGCGTCTTTCCCCTGACCGCCGTCGAGGTGCTGATCGTTGGATTGCCCATGATGGCTGCCATTGCGGGGGGAACCCTACATTTGAGTGGCGGTGATGCCTATGGATTGATCGCGCCCCTCTGGCTGATGTTCCTGGTGCTGGGGGTTTCGGCGGTCTCGGGAATGAGCCAGCTTCACTATATGATCGCCCTGGTCAACCGGGCCATCCATGATCCTTTGACCGAGGCTTTCACCCGTCGCAGCGGTGCCGAAACGCTGGATCTGCAGTTTCGCGTATCGGTCATGCAGGAGCAGCCGTTGGGGGTTGCTTTCCTGGACGTGGACAACTTCAAGAGCGTCAACGATCAATTTGGACACGAAGCCGGGGATGCCGTGTTGCGCAATACCGCTGAACACCTGAAACAAAACCTGCGGCGCGGAGATACTTTGGTGCGCTGGGGCGGAGAGGAATTCTTGGTCGTGCTCCCCAATACCGATGCCGCTGGGGCCAAATTGGTGGCCCAAAGAATCAGGGAAAGCGGCCTGGGAGAGCGTCCTGACGGCGCACCCGTGACCGCCAGTATGGGCATGGCGGAACGTGTCGCAGACAATCAGGAGGACTGGCCGAAATTGGTCGATCTGGCCGACCGGCGCATGTATCAAGCAAAGAACAGCGGCAAGGACCGCTGTATTTCCTGCGCTGAGGAAGTGATCATCTAAAGTCTTAGGGCCTTTTAATTTTCAATAGGTTAGCCTCACCCTGAGCTTGTCGAAGGGCGAGGCGGGCCGTAGGACAACACTGTTTCAGCAGCCTGTTAGTGCCTGAGTTTTGCCAATAGGCTTGAAATGGGTCAGCCAACCAGTCGCGGGTACTCGATCTTGGGGCAGCGGTCCATGACCACCGAGAGGCCCGCCGCTTCGGCCCGTGCCGCCGCTTCGTCGTGACGGATGTTGAGTTGCATCCAGACCGCCTTAAAGCCTTTCTCTGCCGCGAGACGCACCGCTTCGTCACTGACCATGCCCGCGGCTTCGGGTGCGCGGAAGATATCCACCATGTCGCAAGGGGCAGGGACCTCGGCCAGCGAGCCGACAACGGTTTCGCCATTGAGGATCTGACCGGCCAGCCCCGGGTTTACCGGGATCACCCGATACCCCTTGTTTTGTAGAAACTGCATCACTTGAAAACTGGGGCGCTCCGCCTTGGGTGAGGCACCGACCAGGGCGATAACCTTGATTTCTTTCAAAAGATCGCGGATTCCGTTGTCGTCGAGCATGAGGTCAGCGTCCTTTCCATTCGGGCATGGGCCGTTTGCCCACGAAGGCATCGATTCCAGCCTGGGTATCTTCGGTCATGACCGTATCGGCCATGGCTTCGGCAGCAATGGCATAGGCTTCTTGCAGCGTCGATTCCGATTGGCGATAAAAGGCCTGTTTGCCAAGCGCGATGGCGCGGGCCGGTTTGGCGATGATCTTATCGGCCAGTTCCTGAACCGCATCGTCCAGTTCCTCAGTCGGCACCACGCGATTGAGCAGGCCCAGCTCCAATGCGGCCTCGGCGTCGATGAAATCACCGGTCAGCAGCATTTCAAGCGCTGGTTTGCGCGGCATGTTGCGCACCACGGCGACCCCCGGGGCGGAACAGAACAGGCCTACGGAAACCCCCGACGTGGCAAAGCGGGTATCTTGGGCGGCTACCGCTAGATCGCACTGAGCCACCAACTGGCAGCCTGCCGCGGTGGTCAGGCCATGGACCCGGGCAATGACGGGCTGGGGCATGCGGGTCATGGCCACCATCACCTCGCCGAACCGCCGGAACAACTCGTGGCAGAAGTCCCGATCCTTTTGGGCGTTGATCTCCTTCAGGTCATGGCCGGCGCAAAAGGCCCGCCCGTCGGCGGCCAGCACGACGACACGAACAGACTCATCCGCGGCGGTTTCGCTCACCGCTTCGAAAAGGGCCTGAACCATGTCCATGGAAAGGGCATTGAAGGCATTGGGGCGGTTGAGGGTGAGGGTGCGAACCGAGTCTCGGTCTTCGCGCAGTATGAGTGGCGCGTCCATGGGCAATCTCCCTTAAAGGAGGGGGTCAGTCCGCCTCGACGAACAGGACGTCCTCATGGGAATCCTTGTTGACGAAGTCTTCATTGGCCTGCAAGACCGCATCCCGCCGTGCCGCCATGTAAGGTTCGTAGGCCTTGTCTTCATCTAGAAGGTGATCAAGGAAGGCCTTGGACAGGAAGGCGAACAGGGAAGCATAGTCGTAGCTATCTCCCGTGGCGCTGATGTCAGCGGCATGCTGAGCCAGATCCCGACGGATGGCCGCATGAGCTTTCAAGTGCTCGTCCAGTTCGGGATACCGGCAGGCGGCCATCAGGGCTTCTTCGCGGGAGAAATGGTAATCCGTGTAATCTTGAATGGCGTTGAGGATACTGGTCACGTTGTCCAACCGCTCATTGGAATCGGACGCCGCTTCCTGCAACTGCCCGATCAGGCCGATCAACAGGTCATGGTCCGTATCCAGGCTATGGATACCAACGCTGTATTCCTCGCTCCATGCAAACTGAGCCATTTGGTGGCTATTCCCGATGTATCGTGCGGTAGGTAAGGGTTACATAATGCACATGTTGGCCCCCATTCAACACCCAAGAAGGTTAGAAAGCGATGAATTTTGGCGCACGGCCCGAGGAATATGCCAACCTTGCCCCAAAAATACAGTGTGCGAATACCGTCTAACGCTATGTTTCTAAAGGGTTATTGCAAAGGTATCGTGGTACCAATGCTGCAAGTATTTGAAATTAAATGAAATAAAGTCGTTGACACCCAATCCATAATCGCCATACTGCGCGGCCACGAGAGCTGTCGGATTTCGGCGGCCCGTTTTTGTTTCCAGCCCCCGGTCGAAGGGATCGGGTGCATAGCCGATAGGACCGAGATGAAGACCTATTCCGCCAAACCTGCCGATGTGGACGCCAAGTGGGTCCTTATCGACGCCGAGGATGTGGTGTTGGGGCGCCTGGCCGCCCTGGTCGCCACCCGTCTGCGGGGCAAGCACAAGCCCCTTTATACGCCGCATATCGATTGCGGTGATCATATCGTTGTCATCAATGCCGAGAAGGTGAAGCTCACCGGTCGCAAGCGGACCGAGAAGGTCTTTTATTGGCATACCGGCCACCCGGGCGGCCTGAAGTCCCGCACCATGGACAAGATCCTGGACGGCAATCATCCGGAACGGGTGGTCTCCAAGGCCGTGGAGCGCATGGTCAGTCGCAATCCGCTGGGCCGCAAGCAGCTGAAAAAGCTGCATGTCTATGCTGGTCCCGAGCATCCCCACGAGGCACAGCAGCCCGAGCTGCTTGATGTTGCCGCGCTGAACCCGAAGAACAAGAGGAGTGCCTAAGGCATGTCCGAGGAAACCAAAACCCTTGATGACCTGAAGGACCTCGGCGGGGCCGCAGTCACCACCGAGTCCGTTGCCCAGCCGACCGCCGAACGCAAGGTCGATGCCCAGGGCCGTTCCTATGCCACCGGCAAGCGCAAGAACGCCATTGCCCGTGTGTGGGTCAAGCCCGGTTCCGGTCGTATCATCGTCAACGGTCGCGAGTTGGAAGTCTATTTCGCCCGTCCGGTGCTGCGCATGATCATCAACCAGCCTTTCGAAGTGGCAGGTCGCAAGGATCAGTTCGACGTGGTCGCTACCGTGACCGGCGGTGGCCTGTCCGGCCAGGCCGGTGCCGTGCGCCACGGCATATCCAAGGCCATGACCCTGTTTGAGCCGGAGCTTCGCCCGGTGCTCAAGAAGGGCGGCTTCCTGACCCGCGACAGCCGCGTGGTCGAGAGGAAGAAGTACGGTCGTGCCAAGGCCCGCCGGAGCTTCCAGTTCTCCAAGCGCTAAGTCTCCTGCCACGTCACAGGTTAATCAGGGCGCTGCCGATCATGGCGGCGCCCTTTTTCGTGCGCTTGCGCCGTCCCCATCGGGCGCCTAATCTGTCGCAATCTTTTTCCAACCATAGCGATGAGCGAGGGTGCGGGCCATGGACGCTTTTAACGATATTCTCGGGGCCGTCGGCGGCGTTGTCTGGGGACCGGTGATGCTGGTGCTGCTGCTGGGCACCGGACTGTTTCTGACGATCGGCTTGAAGTTCATGACCATCCGACGGCTGGGCTATGCCTTTGTCCAGATGTGGAAGGGGCGGGCGGGCGAGGGCGATGGACAGATCTCACCGTTCAACGCCCTGATGACCGCCATGGCGGCCACGGTGGGCACCGGCAATATCGCCGGTGTGGCCACGGCCATCTTTCTTGGCGGACCGGGCGCGGTGTTTTGGATGTGGATGACGGCATTGCTGGGCATGGCCACCAAGTATGGCGAGGCCGTGTTGGCCGTGAAATACCGGGAAGTGGATGAACTGGGCAACTATGTGGGCGGGCCCATGTACTACATCCGCAACGGCCTGGGCGAGAAATGGAAGTGGTTGGCGTTCCTGTTCGCCCTGTTCGGTACCATCGCCGCCTTCGGCATTGGCAATACCATTCAGGCCAACTCGGTGGCACAAGCCGCCAAGGCGAATTTCGGTGTGCCGGAAGTGGCAACGGGGGTCGTGCTCGCCGCCCTGACGTTCCTGGTTATATTTGGTGGCGTCAAAGTCCTGGCCGAAGTGGCGGGCAAGCTGGTGCCGTTCATGGCCGTGGTTTATTTCGTCGGCGCCTTTGCCATCATCATTACCAATATAGAGATGTTGCCCGCCGCCCTGGCGACGATCGTCAGCGATGCCTTTACCGGCACCGCGGCAACGGGCGGTTTTGCCGGATCCACCATCTGGCTGGCTATTCGTTTTGGCGTGGCGCGCGGCGTCTTCTCCAACGAAGCCGGCCTGGGCACCGCGCCCATCGCTCATGCGGCGGCCAAGACAAACGATCCGGTGCGCCAAGGCACCATCGGGATGTTGGGCACCTTCATCGATACCATCATTATTTGCTCCATGACCGCTTTGGTGATCGTCATGACCGGGGCTTGGGATTCCGGCAAGACCGGGGCCGAGCTTTCCACCCATGCCTTCGAACTGGGCCTGCCCGGTTTTGGCAGCTATGTGGTGACTTTCGGGCTGATCGTATTTGCCTTTACCACCATTCTTGGCTGGTCGCTTTATGGTGAGCGCTGCGCGGAGTATTTGTTCGGCACCAAGATTATCTGGCCCTATCGGGTGCTTTGGGTGATCGCGGTTCCCATCGGCGCCATGGCCAGTCTGACCACGTTGTGGAATTTGGCGGATGTGCTCAATGGTCTGATGGCGCTGCCCAATCTGATCGCCTTGCTGCTGCTCAGCCCGGTCATCTTTAAGATCACCAAGGACTACTTCGCCAATAAATAACACCGCATGGGCGCTCTGCTCCGTTGGGAGGAGAGCGCCCCAGCGTTTTCTAATATGAACCATGCCCTGTCACTCTCTCTTGCGGAGAGCGCATCCCCCTGGTACCTGTCATTGTGCAGATGCAAAAAAACTGGGAGATGATCATGATCGGCAAGCTGAACCATGTGGCCATCGCGGTACCGGATCTGGACGCCGCCACGGCAACCTATCGGGATATCCTTGGCGCCAAAGTTTCCGAGCCGCAATCGGAACCGGATCACGGCGTGACGGTGGTCTTTGTCGAGTTACCCAACACCAAGGTCGAATTGTTGCTGCCCATGGGGCCGGACTCACCCATCGCCAAGTTTTTGGAAAAGAACGCCACCGGCGGAATCCATCATATCTGTTACGAGGTCGAGGACATTCTCGCCGCTCGTGATCAGTTGGTGGAGAAGGGAGCCCGCGTGCTGGGTAACGGCGAACCGAAGATCGGCGCCCACGGAAATCCGGTGCTGTTCCTGCATCCCAAGGACTTCAACGGGGCCCTGGTGGAGCTTGAACAGGCGTGACCTGGTATTGCGATGTGGCACCGGGCCATCCGGTGCATCAGGACTACCATGACAAGGAATATGGCTTTCCCAAGACGGACGAGAGGGCTTTGTTCGAGCTCTTGTGCCTGGAGATCTTTCAAGCCGGGCTGAATTGGGAACTGGTATTGAAAAAGCGTGCGGGCATGGTCGAGGCCTTCGAAGGCTTCGCGGTAGATCGCGTGGCCGACTACACGGAAGCGGACCGGGCGCGCTTGCTGTCCGATGCCCGAATCATCCGCAATGCCCTCAAGGTCAATGCCATGATCCATAATGCCGGAGTCATCCGGACCATGCGGGATAGCCACGGTGGGTTCGCCGCCTGGCTGGCGGCCCACCATCCGCTTAACAAGGCCGATTGGGTCAAGCTGTTCAAGCAGACCTTCAAGTTTACCGGTGGCGAGATCACCAATGAATTCCTGATGTGCATCGGCTATCTGCCCGGCGCCCATCGGGAAAGCTGTCCGGTGTTTGCCGAGACCAAAGCGGCGGATGCGCCTTGGATGGCCGTGGACCCCTTGGTTTATAAGGACTAATCAGGCACGTCCATATCCAGAACCTCGGTTACCGGCAAGGTTCCGATATCCTGAAACTTCTCGTTCTTGGGGTTGTTCAAGTCCACCAGATTGGCAATGCGGGAGAAGGTGGAATCCACCAGGATCTCCTTGCCGTCCTCGCTACGCCGCCGGATACCGAAATGCAGCCGTTGGCGGTGCTTGTAGGTGAGCTTGCTGACCGCTACCTTGCTGACCCAGATGGACCCCTTGCGGGCGAAATCGCTCAGCCGGGCGGCCTGATTGATGGTATCGCCCAGGACGGTGAATTCCAGGTGGGTGGGGGTCTGATAGGTCCCGAACCATTCCTCGCCTTCATGAATGCCGATATTGAGCCGCAACTCATTGAGCCAGTTCTTTTTTGAGCGCCATTTGCGGGAAATCTCACGCATGGTTTTGCGCATCTCGGCGGCACAATGCAGGGCATTTTCGATGTAGCAGGAATCCGGCTGCGGCAGGAAGTAATAGACCATGCCATCGCCCACATGCTTGCCGTGGGTGGCCTGGAAGCGGCGCAGGTTGGGCTCCACGGCGCTCCAGATGGAATTGATCAGCTCGAAGTATTCTTCCGGCGGCAGTTCGGCGCATATTTTGGTGGAGCTTTGCAGGTCGGCCACCAGAACGGCAAGAGGCGTCAGATAGGGGCGCCGGTTGCGCATCAACTCGCGAATGACCACGTCGCGTCGGGACAGGAAGGTGCTGAGATTATCCTCATGTTCCTCGAAGGGCTCATAGACAAAGAAGATCCCCTCGCGGAAGAACGAGGCATAGACATGGAACCAGTTGCCAGGCTGGCCCCGCAGACCCAGGTTGACCTCGGTGCGGATCATGGCCCGGGTGACCAGGGGGGGCGTATGGTCATAGGCATGCAAAAGATTGTCTACGTAGTTGGGATCATCCTCGACTTCCACGTCCAGGGCCAGGATCGCCTTGCGCGCCATTCGCTTTTTGGCGATACATAGGTGCAGATCGCGCAGCACGTCCCAGCTTTCCGCCTCACGAATCCCCTGGGTGGCGCCGAACAGCTTGAAGATATTGCGGTCGCCGATCTCCATGGTCTTGTCGAGGCGCTCGGGAAAGAGCAGCTCCGTGGCTTCCGTATTCCACCATTCCAACTCGAAATTATTATTCACCATGTAGGCCGGGCTGGAGATCTGGTCGAGGCTGAGCCGCATGCCATCGCCGGGCAGGTTGCTCTTGATGATCTCGATGCCCGGTGGCAGGTCGGCCTTGGCGGTCTCCGGCTCTTCGGTGGCAGGGCCGGGCGGAGACTGATCTTTGAACATGCGGGCAATATCGGACATCTTGACACCTCTGATCTTGAGTTCATTCACCTGAACAATTCTGTCCAGGACCTCGGCTGGAAAGTACCCTAGGCGTGGGGCCGTGGTCTCCTTGGCGTCCGGTTGTCGGAGGGACGGGCGTGGCAGAATACCCAGGGCGATATAGTTGTTGAGAGTCGCCCTCGAGATTTCCGCCCGATCCATCACCTGCTTGCTCGTGAGCATGGCACTTCCGCCTCGGGTCATGTCTGTCTCGAAATGAATGGACAGTCTAATTCATAAGAATCAAGTGTAAATAGGAAATTCCCTCATCGGATTATGGTTTTGTGAATTTTTAGGTCAAAATTGAAGCAGGGGGAAATTGTTGCCGATTAGTATGGTCGTATTGCAAAGTAGATGTACGTCTATAAAGAAATAATCGAAATTCTATGGTGTGCCATCAACTCCGATTCGGATAGGAAATATATAAAACCTACGTGTATCGGTATGGGTATCTTATTCAACGATGAGGATTATTGAAGCGGCCAGGGAAGGTTATTTACGTTTTTTGTATGGGCTGCTGTTGGACAGTTCCGATAGATGATCGCGCATGGCCCGGTTTTCATGGTGCAGATGTTGGCTCACCGCGTCATGGAACCGTCGGTCGGCGATCCAGTGGGCGGAGCGGGTAAGATTGGGCAGGTAGCCCCGTTGGATCTTGTGCGAGCCCTGGGCTCCGGCCTCGACGCGCGACAGGCCATGATCGATGGCGTAATCGATGGCCCGATAGTAGCAGAGTTCGAAATGCAGGAACTTGACTTCTTCCAGACAGCCCCAATTGCGTCCGAATAGACAGTCTCGACCTTGCAGGTTGAGCGCCCCGGCCACCGGTTGGTCGTCGCGGAAGGCCATTATCAGAACCACCTTATCGGCCAATCGTTCTCCGAGCAGGGACCAGAAGTCCCGGTTCAGGTAAGCCGAGCCCCATTTCTTGTCCGAGGTGGACAGATAGAACTGGTGAAAGGCATCCCAATGGCCGGGTTCGATCGCCGGACCGGACAGGGCCCGAATATCCAGGTCGGTCTCGGCCACCTGACGGCGTTCCTTGCGGATGGCCTTGCGCTTACGCGATGACAGGTCTTGCAGAAAATCATCGAAAGAGCCGTATCCCCGATTGTCCCAGTGATACTGGATGTCCACCCGAGGCAGAAATCCCCTTTCTTGCAGGGCTTCCTGTTGATCCTGGGGGAGGAAGTTGGCGTGAATGGAGGAGCAGTCTTGTTGTTCGGCGAGCTTGACCATCCCAGCCGCCAGCAGAGCCACGGTGTTCGGCGAAGTATCTGGGCGGGTCAGAAGTCGCGGCCCGGTGGCCGGGGTGAAGGGCACGGCGCAAAGCAGCTTCGGGTAATAGGACTGTCCACCGCGTTGATAGGCGTCGGCCCAGGACCAGTCGAAGACGTACTCGCCATAGGAATGTCCCTTGAGATACAGCGGGGCGCAGGCGGTGATCTCGCCGCGCTCGTTTTCCACCGTCAGATGGCAGGGGCCCCAGCCACTCTTTGGCTGCACGGAACCACTGTCTTCCAGCGCGCTCAGAAAGGCATGGGAGACGAACGGATTGTTGTCTCCGGCGCAGGCATCCCACTGTTCCGCCGGGATGTCGGCAAGGGCGCTATGCACGCGCAAGGTCTGGGTGTCGGTTCCGTCGGGCATGGCTCTAACATGAGGATGAGTTTGCCGGTGAACAAGAGCTTCAACCTATGCAAATGGTCCCCTGGTGGAGCTTGTCGCGGCCGACCCCAATTAATGATAGGAATGGCGATTCCACCACACTAATTTGAGATCTCCACCATGGCATCCACCTCCACCGGCACGTCCAGGGGGAGGGAGGGGCAGCCGACGGCGGCACGGGCATGACGGCCTGCGTCGCCAAACACCTCGACCATCAGGTCCGAGGCGCCGTTGATGATTTTGGGGTGATCGGCAAAGTCCGGGGTGCAGGCGACAAATCCACCCAGCCGGACAATGCGGGAGACCCGGTCCAGGTCACCCTCGCAGGCCGCCTTGACCTGAGCGATGATATTGATGGCGCAGAGACGGGCCGCCGCGATTCCAGCTTCCATGGAGACGCTGCCGCCCAGTTTGCCCTGATAGGCCGGTTTACCGCCTTGCAGCGGAACCTGACCGGAGACCACCACCAGGTTGCCGGTGACCACAAAGGGCACATAGTTGGCCACTGCCGTGGGGGCGTCGGGGATGGTCAGGCCCATTTCCTTCAAGCGGGCGTCGATGGTTCCGGACATAGGGGCTCCTTAGAAAGAATGGGTGGCGATCTCGGTTTCGATGTTCCAAAAACCACGGGTAAAACTGACGGCGGCGGTCTCGTCGAATCCCTTGCAGGTATAGACCAGCGCCGACAGAAACTTCGGACCGGTCCAGACATAGGCCGAAATGCCCGAATCGATCAATGGCACGAAGGCATCGTACCCAGCGTTGTCTTCCTTGCCCATGCCTGTGTCGGGGGCGAAAATCACCGGCTCCCCATAGGTCCGCAAATCCAGGTATTCGGCCAGACCCAGCAGATAGTCGCGGATATGCGCCTCGCCGGTTTCGACAGTGTAATGGGCTTCGATCAGCAGCCTTTGGCGAAAGATGTCGGGAGCCAGGTTTTCCATGTTCATTCCTTCTCGAAGAGGCGAGCGGGCAAAATCGGCACGGTGCTGATGCTGTTTTTCGGCGAGCCTTCGATCAATTTGTCCGAATAGATCAGATAGACCAGCACGTTGCGTTTCTTGTCGAAGAATCGCACCACCTGGAGCTTCTTGAACAGGATCGAACGCCGCTCGCGGAACACCGATTCGCCGTCTTCCAGGTCGTCGGGCAGGGTGATCGGCCCCACCTGACGACAGGCGATGGCGGCGTCGGATTTG